>JBAQJU010000122.1:0-43116 GCA_049300475.1 Terriglobales bacterium
TTCAGCGACTCCACCCAGGCCAGTCCTCCCCGAGCGTCGTGCTGGTTGCTTTCTGACCACAAAATGAGTTCAGCCTGGTGACGACGCGCCCACGAAAGCGCCTCCCAGGAGGCGAAGTAGTTGTATCCGCCGCAGATAATTGCTTCAGGAGCGAACTTCTTCAAGCAGGATTGCAGTCCCCAGTTCAGCAGCAGGTTGTGCTTACCGCTCCGGAAGCGCCACGAAGGCAAGACTTCATACGAAAACCGGATCTCGTCCTTATACACCCGCCACTGCCGAAGTCCGGTATCGGTCTCCGACAAAAACGCCACGCGCAAATCCATTTCTTCGTGTTTGGCGAGCGCGTTAAATAGCGGGATGCGGTAGGGAGCGATGATCTCCGACAGGATCAATACTCGCCTCTTTCTTCCCGGCATTTGACGAGAAGCGGCTCCAGGACCGGGTTGTGACGGCACGCTCTTAGCCAACTCGCTTGCGTCAATGGTTCTTGCGTTGAACAATCGCCTTCTCCATGAGTTCCGCCCACTGCTTGGCTATGCCATGCCATTCGAATTTTTCGGCGTGCTTGATGGCGGCCGCAGACATCTGGCTGCGCAGGTTGGAATCGCTTGTCATTTGCGCGAGGGCCGCGCTCAACTGATCGTCAGAATTGGCTAGCCAGCCCGTGACCCCGTTGACAACATAGTCGGGATCATAAGAACTTCGGGCGATGCAAGGCAGTCCACACGCCGCCGCCTGTCCCAGAACCTGGGGATGTCCTTCAATTTCACTAGGGAAAAAAAATAGTTGCGCCTGCCGCATCTCCTCACCCAACTGCGCGGCGTTCAAATGCCCTAGAAACTGAACGTTCGTACAGCCGCTGTCGCGCGCCAGCTTGCGGCACACACTTTCCTGCTCACCCGTCCCCGCCAGGCGAAATTCCCATTGGGGAAATCTGGCCGCCTCGCGCACGACCAGGTCCGCGCGCTTGTAGGGGCGAAAGGAGCCTGCGAACAGAACTCTCTTGCGGGCTTGCGTATTCCTGGGAGCAGATCCTGGATAATAATAGCGCCGGTCGATGCCGTCATAGACCGTTTGAACATCTTTGCCACCGAGTTTTTCAACCGTCTTTGTCATGCGACGACTATTGCCCGCGACCAGATCACACTCTCGAATCGCTCGAAGAAAAACCGAACCAGCGGCACTTTCGACCGCTCCGGAGACCACATAGACCACCAGGGCCGTCTTCAGAGAAAGCCTGCGGCGTGCCGCTAGAAAGGCCGTGTCCAATGGACCTTCCCGCGGGAAAAAATAAACGTCGGGAGTATGGGTCAACAGACGCCATAAAACCTTGGCTGTGTTCCCTCGACTTCGCCACGCCAGAATTTGCGTATTCGGGCGCGCAGCGATCCGAGGATCGAGCGCGCTTGAGCCCAGCATGACAACTCGAAAACGAGAGGGGTCCAGGCGCGCCATGACCTCTTTCACCGTCAGATTCTGCGCATTCGTATTGTCGTCGTCGGCGAATGAGGGCGTAAAGACTGTGATCATGAGCTGACACGAGAATCCAGCGAAAGCACCAACTCTAGCGAGAATTTGATTGTAATTCACCCCGAAGGTCGCGCAGACGGGCCTTCAAACGCGCGGTTGTGTCTCTACCGCAGGACGTGTTCTGTATGTGTCCCCGCGCGGCTTCCAATAGGTGTTTCCGAATCTCCTTCCCGGCACTGGCTGGGAGCGGTCTCTCTTCTTGAGGATCAGCCTCCAGATCGTAAATCTCTTCGGTGGACCCGTGTTCGACTCGCAGGACCAGCTTGTGTCGCGCATTGCGTACGCTCATCAATCTTGCCCCCTTCCGGCCTGGTGCGCGGAAAGGGTTGGTGCATCCGTAAACGGACTCTGTAATCGCTGGATCGTCCCAGGGTACGCATTGTTGAAGGTTGCGCCATAAGGCCGCGCCGCGGAAACTCTTTGGCGCTGCCACATCAAGAATCTCAAGCAAAGTTGGCGCGAGGTGCAGATGGCTGAACGGGACCTCGGGCACGGTCTTCTTCCCGGATGCGGGGACGCGAATCAGAAGAGGCACGCGCACGATTTCTTCGCAAAGGGTTTGTGGCGCGTGATAGCGGCGGCCGTGATCGAGGAATTCCTCCCCGTGGTCCGCCGTCAAAACGAAGGTGCAATTGTCCCAGAGAGCCGAGTGCCTCAGATAGCCGATAAGCTTCGCCACTTGCGTGTCCATGGAGCGAATGGCAGCGTCGTACAACTCGATGACAGATTCTTTCTTTCGTTGAAGGCGCGCTGCCTTCAAATCGGACCGGTTCCAGAATTCATTCAAATATCGAGCGCGGCTCGCGGACAAATCCTTCCCGGTAAGTTCCCGGAACGCCGCCGCGGGAGGGTAGTAGGGTGAATGGGGATCCATGAGATGGAGCCAGAGAAAGAAAGGGCGCCGCGCCGCTGTTGTCAGCCATGAAATCGCCTGATCGATGATGGCATGGGCGGCTGGGAACTTCCTCAGAGCATCGACGCTGTCGACCGCAGGCGCGGCGATTCGAACACAATATTGAAAGTAGAGGTCGTCGTAAAACCTGCCAAGCCCGAATGCATGAGCCGCGCTCTTCAGGAAGCGATTGAGTTCACCGCGAGCGCCGGGGATGTCCGACGATCGCCGCTCATCTTGGGCGGCAGCGGAGGGCGGGACGAATTCTAGCGAATCCTCGAAGACCTCGAATCCCTGGTCGTAGCCGAAGCGACGAGAGAGATAGGGATTCGCCGCCGAAAATGCGCCCGTCGCATAACCAGCATCGCGCAGCGCCGTCGCTAATGTATTTTCGCCGGGTGCCAAGCCAACCACATCTCTACCCAGCGCCAGCGGCATTCTCGAGGCAAGAATTGCGGGAAATGAATAATAGGTCGGAGCGCCGGCGATCACGGCGGTTGGCACGACGAAGGACTCTTGGGCAAGCGTGTCTAGAAATGGAGTCGTAGGACGCGAATACCCGTAGAAACCGCAGTGATCGGCTCGCAGGCAATCCACGGTGATCAAAACCAGCGATTTTCTTTCCAGGCTCAAGGACATTTTTAAGCGGCCATACTCCTCACGCCCACGTCGATCTTTTTGTCGTGCGCGAGGTAGAAACCTTCCGTTGCAAGGCGGAACAGATCAGCGTCGTTGAGATAGAGCAGATCCGGCCACTTCTTCTCGATTGCTCTCAGAAACTCATCCAGCAAGACCAGGGTTGGAGTTCGGAAATCCCGAATGGTCGAATGGAAATTAAGGGAGTGAATGGAAACGACCGCTGGCAATCCGTTAATAAAACACTCTTCGACATCGCTTAGAACGTTTGCTAAATCGCGGCCGCCGGTCGCGGGCTCCATTTCAATCGTGCGGAACGTGTGAAGCATCCCATCCTCATCGAGATAAGGCGCTTTGCATTCTCCGGGGCCGTTCTGAACTACGCGAATGCCAGCTTCGAACCAAGCCTTCCTTGTATCCGCGTTTGCCCGGTAGCCCGGCGCGCACGCACTGAACGGCAACGATCCGAAGAATGTGTGATAAATCTCCGCCGCACGACGAATTGCCGACTGCTGATCATCACGCGAGAGAAAACGGCGTTCGGGCTCCAACTCTCCATCCCAGTATTCGTATCCGATCCAGGGCATGCGCCAGTAGATGTACGGTGTCTGTGCACGCCACAGCTTACGAATCAATTCCGCGCGCTCTCCATCCGCTTCGAGTTCTCGCTTGATACTGTTCGCGCAGAAGTGAGTGAGTCCGTGCAAAGCCGCATAGAACGCACCATCTTGAATTCCCTGGCGATATGCTTCGAACAGCCCATGGCGCTGCCATTGGCAGGGCAAGCCCTCAGTAAGCGGAACCAGCGATATTTCTTTTCCGCTTGAGGCGAGGCAACGATCAAAATCGACGTTGGCCATGATGAAATTCATCCCCATCGATGGATGGCGTCCGGACGAATCGCGATGCTTTCCGAGCACTGCCCGCATAGCCTGCAAGTCTTCGCCCGTCTCCAGGCAGTAGAAGTCATACGGCGCTTCGCCGAGATGAATACCGGTTGCCCGCATTTGCTCCCATCCTTCACGATCGCGCACGCCCACGCGTCCCCAGTCATCGCTCTGGAAAAGCAGTAAAGGGCGGTCAAAACGCAGTCCCGGCTGCGCTGACGATGTGGTTGCGCGTTCCCAAGCACGCTGGAGACGAGTAATCATTTCGAATTACGCTTCCGTGGAAACATCGTTATCGCCTTTGCCGTTTTCATTTGCGTGCCCACGCACTGAAATTCGCCGCAAAAACATCGTTTTTACCGCCAAGTCGTTCGAGCATCCATCCCGCCAGGTTTAGCGATGGAACCACTGTCCATTGGAGCACAGGAACAAGAAATCTGGGTTTCATGAAGAAGACCAGAAACACATTCAGGGTCCGGAACAGGCCGGTCACGCTGTTGCCTTCGGGAAGCACCTCGACGGCTTCAAAATCCCTCAAAATATGTCGCAGCCCTTCGGGAAGGAAGCGCCAACACTCCTGATCGTTATCGCGGACGAAAACCGAAGGCGCACTCAGAAACGCAACCCCGCCTCTGCGAAGCACGCGCCGGATCTCGGATGCGGCCTGCCTTGGGTCCGGCAAATATTCCAGTACCTGAGTGCAGATCACAAAATCGAATTGCTCGTCGCGGAAAGGCAGAGCTTCCCCGGCGGCTGCAACGTTGACGAGCGGCGTCACCTGCGGGTCGACCGAGACATACCGGCGCACGCGAGGTCCCAGCAGAACGCGGTAAGGTTGCAGTCTGCCTCCGACGTCGAGAACAGCAAGATTGCTGTCCGGCAGTCGATTCAATCCTGCCTGGAAGATTTTCCGCCGCTGGCGCAAGATCAACCAATTCGGATCTCTCAGCGAGGGATGCAGGCGATTGTGGCTATCGCGAAGAACCTGGTCCAATGTCGGCTGCGGCGGCATGAAGGCTAGATATAGCCTAAGTCCCGCAGACGCTGTTCGAGAATCGCCTGTTCGGCCTGGTCGAGGCATTCGGCTTCACTTCGGGTCAGCTCGCGCAGCACGAATTCCAGCAGGGATTCCAGATTCTCGAAGCGCGAACCGTATTGCTGCTCGGCGGCTGTGCAGAGATCCTCCGGCAGGCTGATTTGTCTTCGCGCGGGCATTGTCGTTGTTGAAGTCATTAGTTATTGCAAAGCAGACGGATTCCTTCCCACGGCTCCCAGCAACCGGCGCTGAATCGCAGTTACGATCATCCGATCATCATCGTCGAGTCCGACGATCAACGATAATCCGCAAAATGTAACATAGGCAATGACCAGCGCCACTCCAATCGGAATCCACTCCGGATGAAAGGCGGCACCCAGCGCGCGCAGGCACAGCACTGCAGCCAGGCTGGCGCTGCCCGGTAAGAGCAGGCGAAGATAGGTGCGGTTGTACGGCGAAAGCTGCAGTGCCGACTGAACTTCCCGCAGACACAAGAAGTTGGTGAGCGCATTGGTCAGGGCGGCAGCCAGGGCGACTCCTATGATGCCAAAAGGCCGGACCAGCGCGGCCGTCAATACGAGCATGAAAACAGCGGTCATCGTCTGCACTCGAATCAGACGCCTTTGATTTCCCGACATAAGAAGAAGGTAACCGACAGATCCGACTCCGGCATTGACGAGTTGGCCCACAGTTCCCAGAACCAGCACAATCCATCCGGCTTCAAAGGCAGGCCCGAACAAGCGCATCAAAGGTTTCGAATCCACCATCATTACGAACGCCAGCGGCAGCGTCAACCCAATGATCCATTTCGTCAAGGTTTGAAATATCCGGCCCAGAAGAGCGTGCTCGCCGCGCGCGTGGAGATCGGCAATGGTGGGAGAAAAAATCTGATTTACCGTCTGGAGCGCGACCGGGACGAAAGCCACCAGCGACGCCGCGACCGCATAAATGCCGACCTGCCGGACGTCCAGAAAGATCCCCAACATGATTTTGTCAGCTTGTCCCAACAAAAACTCCAAAAAGCCGACGCCAAAAACTGCGGCCGAAAACCAGAAGACCTCCGATTCCACTCTGGGAGCTTTGGATGGAAAGTGCCGGGCCGCGGCCGGCGTTAATCTCCAGGCGGCCGCGCACAGCAGGCAAAGCACAATGAAGCCGCCGGCGACCTGCGCCAGAACGTAGCCTCGAAGTCCCATGCCACCGGCGAGCAGGATGACGCCCAGAATGATATTCAGCGGGCTGCCAATAAAGTTCGTGATCACGGTGCGGAGCGCAACATCTTTGTATCCCGCCAGAACTTGCCCCATAAACGCCGTGAAACCACCTAAAGCGAGCAGACCTGCAAACCAGCGCAAATAGTGTGCCAGGTCGGAAGAGTGGTATAGGTTCCGCGCGATCCAGGGACCGACGAGAATCAGCGTGCCCGCGAGCGCAAGGTTGGCCACCGCCAGCAGGATAAGTGCCTGTCGAAAAAACGCGTGCAACCGCTGGTATTGCTGGGTCGCGGAGTAAGCAGCCACGAACCGAACGGCAGTTTGTGGAAGCCCCAGTCCATTGAAGAGACCGAAGAAGCCTACCAGTGTCATGCCGAGCGCATAAACTCCAAGCGCGCCGGCGCCCAGCACTCTTGCAACGTAGATCTTGAAAAGATATCCGGCTGCCGCGGTGAACAGTGTGCCCAGGAAAAAAACGGCGGAATGCCGCGAGATGTGCCCCATCTCGCTCCGAAACCGCGCTTCGGGCGCACCCGAGGAGGATGGTGGGGGCACTGCGGCGATCGCTGTTTCGGGGATACTCAAAATGTGCCTGCGCGCTAACGTGCCATCTGGAATGGTTCTCCAGATTATCGCAAAGCACGTGCGGAGGATTGTGAGAAAAACGTTTGTATGAAGTGTATTCCCAGTCTCGCCGGCATTCGAGACTCCGAATAAGCGGGTTATAATCCGGTCACTGACGCCACGGATCTCGAGGTTCAGGTTAGGAGATCGCAGGCCGAAATTGATGTTGCCCTCCAAAATACTCGCCGGCAAGACAAGGATTGAATCCGTGGATTCCGTAGCGGAACCATCCTCCGAAGTGCCTTGCGGACCGTCGGCGGGAGAAGTCCTTGCGCTGGTCGTCCTCAGTTTCGCAGTCTTCGTTTCCATCGTGGCCCTCGTGCGCAATTACGCGGTCGCCGTCGATAGCTTTGGCGACAGTTCGGCCTACATGAACCTCGCCTCGGCGATTCGCCGCTGGGACTTCCACGGAGTCATCGTCAAGCAGTTCTGGGGCTTGCCGTATGCGGTGGCGGCGCTCTCGAAGCTCACAGGCCTCTCCGACCGCGCATCTTTGCTGGTGTTTTCGTTCGTGCCCTCGCTGCTCACGGTATTCTTCGCGAAGCATCTATGGGACGGCTGGATCGCAGGCTACTTCGCGATACTGAACTTTGACTGGTTGCAAAGGTCTTGCCTGGGCGGGTCCGAGCCTTTGTTCATGTGTTTTCTTCTGGGAGCTTTTGTCTCCGTACGCGAGCGGCGTTGGATGCTCGCAGCCCTGCTGGCCGCGCTCGCGACAATCGTGCGTCCCCTGGGAATTTTCGCCTTGGTCGGTATTGGGCTCACGCTACTCTGGACAAAAGATTTTCGCAAATTTGCGGGCGCGACGATGATTGGGTTATTGGTTGGCGTGCTGTATGCACTCCCGCTCGCCGCCCATTTCGGCGATGCTCTTGCAACTGTCAACAGCTACCACAGCAAGGCGTGGCAGGGCGGTTGGCTCTTCGGGTTCCCTTTCTACGCCATTATCAAAGGGACGTTGCTTTATCCAGCGCCTTGGACCAACCTGGTGTTGAGTTTCGGCTGGATATTTCTGGTTCTGGGCGCGATTGTCGCGATGGCAACGTCGAAGACGTTCCGTTCGTATTGCAGGTCTCACCCGGTGGAAGCTATTTTTCTCGCACCCTATCTCTGGTGCCTGTTTACTTATAACTATCCCTACTGGGCCCGCAGCAACTTCGCCCGCTTTGCGATCGCAATCCTTCCGTTTGTACTGCTGGCACTTTACCGCTGGATTCCCAAAGACCGGCGCGTACTCTGGGGACTTGGAGTGGCCGCCCCAGCGCTCGCGGCCAGTTCGGCGCTGGGAGTGGTGAACGTAGTACACATGCTGAAAAATTCCATCTGGTAATTCTTTCAGGGAAGGGATGGGTCTTACTCGATTCGTTCGAGCAGCCACCAGCTTGTAACAACTTGAGCCTCCGGTATTATTGGGGGAGTTTCGAAGTCTTCCATTGATGAAAATTTTATTGGTGCATCCTGACGATTGTGTTGCGCCCGAACTCGCCGCGACGGAAACGGCATGGGATCGGATTGTCGATCTGGGTTGGTCAGGCCGCTATTTCTACTCGCGGCAGGCGGAGCGCTTTGGATGCCCGGTGCTCAGCATTTACGACTTGTTGGATCATGAGCAGCATCGATGCCGGTTACGCGAGCTTCTCGGCGTTGGTCTGAATCAACTGGTTGACTCCGAGTCGATCGACTGGTGGGATACTTATTCTGGACCTCTTTACCAGCCGCTTGAGCAACTCATGCTGGCTTCGATTCTGGCTGAGCAGTTCCCTGAGGGCACCGAGATTTTCGCCACTCGTCCGCACTTCGTCACGCAAGCACTGGCGCGACTGCTTCGATGTGAGATCAAGATTCTTCCGCCCAAACGAGAAACGCGCCCTGGGGTAGGACCCAGCCGATTCCTGAAGAAAATATCTGCCCTCGGTCCCAGTCAAATGACCGAAATCGTCCTCGACAAGTGGGACGCCGACTACCGGCTCCGCCGGCTCATCAGTCCTCGTCGGTCCGAGTCGACGACACGGGCCGTATTACTGCCATCCGCCTATGTAAATGTCTCGCGGGCCCAATTGGCATACGCGCGGATGTTGCCAGAGCGCCGGTTCCTCCTGGTTGTCACTCGGCCAAGCGGCCGCCGTGTACAGCTTCCCGGCAACGTGGAACTCCGCTCGCTCGCGTCCTATGCTCCCGGAGTTTTGCCGCTCACCGAGAATGAACGCGTCCGGCTGTTAAAGAAGTGGCAAGAATTGCAAAATGATCGATTCGCAGCGAATCGTGTCCTGGGGCTGGCTACAACCCTCCACCTGTTCGACGGGTTTCCCGGCTTCCTGAAAACCGGGTTAAGAGTCCGAGATGCATGGCGCGAGGTGATTGCCAACGAGCCGATCGAAGCCGTTCTTTCCGCGGACGAGCACAATCCGTTTACCCGATTGCCGACCCTGCTGGCCAGGGCTCGAAAGCTACCCACCGTGTCTTGCCATCACGGCGCGCTGAATATGACGTTCGGAATCCGCCAGCAATGTTCGGACGTTTACCTGGCATCGGGCGAGATGGCGAAGGATTACATCATTACGTGGTGTGGCCTTCCCGCAGAAAAAATCCTGGTTGGCGGCCCTCAAAAATCGTCCGGTTCACTGCCATCGGCGGGACACGGACGCCGCGATTGGATGGTAGTTTTCTCTGAGGCTTACGAGGTATCGTCAGCACGCGCTCAAACGCTGTATTCAGAACTCTTGCCAGAACTGTGTTCGCTTGCCCGTCAGTCCAATCGCAAAGTCATTGTCAAACTGCACCCCTTCGAGAATCTTCGCGGACGAAAGGCGATGATCGACAAAGCTCTTTCAGCGGAAGAGAGGCCTCTGGTTGAAATGCGCGAAGGGCCGATGACGTCCGACTTGTTCGAACGCGCATGGTTCAGCGTGACCGTGGAGTCGAGCGTTGCGGTCGAGAGCACGACCAACGGAGTGCCGTGCTTTTTGTGCAGCTGGTTTGATTCGTCCTGGTATGACTACGGCAAGCAATATGCGAAGTTCTGCGCCGGCTATCCGCTCGATTCTCCCGAGAACATTCGCCAGATCCCGCGTCTTTTGGAAGGAATCACGATCACAGATGCCACCCAGCGGGCGCTCCACACGTCCATCAGCCGCGAGCGTCTTGATTCCGTTTTGTCGGCGCATAACCATTTGACAAAGTGCGAAAGCGCGATCAGCGCGCGATAAGATTCCAACTAAGCGGGGTGCCGCGTTCGATATTGCAGGCGGCGCGCCGGCCCAGGACCTCGTCGATGTGCCGCGGAAGCAGGCCGTCCGCCGGGCGAATTGAGCGCACGTTCTGCTTCGTAAACACATCGCCCTGTTTCACGTCCTCGACAACAAACAAAGAACGGCGGAACTTGAGGCTGCTGGCTTCACGCTGGCTGGCCGCAAACTGCGGCAACCCTAGAGCCTTCTCGACCGTATGGACAGCGTCTACCATGGTCTTGAATTCCTGGGGTTCGAGAGAGAACGCGCTATCCGGCCCGCCATCCGCGCGACTCAGGCAGAGATGTTTTTCGATGATGGATGCTCCCAAAGCGACAGCGGCAACCGGAACAGCGATGCCCATGGTGTGATCGGAGAGACCCGTGGGGCAATCGAACTGGCGTGCCAGTTCCGGTATGGTGAGCAGATTGGCCTCCTCAGGAGGCGCCGGATACGCGCTTGTACACTTCAGCAAGGCAATTTGGGTCGCTCCCGCTTGGCGCGCGGCCTGAACGGCTTCGGCGATTTCAACTTCGCTCGCCATGCCCGTGGACATGATCAGCGGCTTTTTCGTGCGGGCCATTTTCTGAATAAGCCCGACATCCACCAGTTCGAAGGACGCGACTTTGTGCGCCGGGACATTCATCTGCTCGAGAAAGTCGACGGCGCTGTCATCAAACCCGCTCGAGAACAGGTGCATGCCCAGTTCGTTCGCAATTTCCTTTAGCTTCGGCTGCCACTCCCACGGTGTGAACGCTTCCTGGTACAGGTCGTGGAGAGTGCGGCCATCCCAGAGCGTACTGCCGGCAATTCGAAAACATTCTTTGTCGCTGCGCAGGGTGATCGTGTCCGCAGTGTAGGTCTGGAGTTTGACCGCATCGGCGCCGGCGTCTTTGGCGGCATGGACGATGCGGACGGCTTGCTCGAATTTCTGGTTGTGGTTCGCGGATAGCTCCGCGATCACATAAACCGGGGCGCCTCGCCCGATCCGCCGTCCAGCGATTGTGATCTCAGTTGGCATGAGTTCCGCTTCCGCATTCCCATGTGAAAAGCAATGCCGGCTGGCCTGCAACCTGCTTGCTTCCGGCTTGCCGAAAGGCCGCCGATTCAAACAGACGAATCGAGGGCTGATTCTCCGGCTTCACGAATGCATCCACGCGGTGAATGGAATGCTCGCGCGCCAGCCTGCGAATTGAGAATGCGATCAGTTCTTTGCCCCAGCCCGCTCCGCGGAACTGCGGCGCTACCACAATCGAAAGCGTTGCCCGTTGTCGTTCTCCATCCCGATCCAGATGAAATCGGACTTGCCCCACGGGTTCGCCAGTGCGGGTTTCGGCGATATAGATTACCGACAGCGGATCTGGAAGTTTCTGCGCGAAAAGTTTCTGCTCAAACCATTGCCGGTGTTCCTCCCATTGGACGGGAGCGGAATGAAACGACGCGCTTCTCACGCCGGGATCGTTCGCCCACGAGAACAATAACTGGCAATCCGTCTCGCGAAGCTGGCGAAGCTGCATTCCTTTGTCGAGAAGCGCCGCCCGCACCCGATCCCCACCCAAGCCGTCGACCAGGGCACGGGCGCGGTGCGACATAGCCCGCCGCCGCTCCATGTCTCCGATCAGGCAGCATAGTTCTTCCGCAAAACGCTGCGAGTTAAAGTCGTGGGCCGTACCGGCGTGCACCGCCGCCGATAATTCCGACAAATGCTCAGCCACGCCCCGCTGATTCTCGGCAATTACGAAAAGCAAAGAAGGCAGGCCCATATAACAAAGCTCGTATGAAGTCCCGCCGGCCCCTGAAATCGCCACATCAGCCCAAGCCATCAACTCTGGCATGTCGAGCGCATCCTGTACGATCCGGACTCGAACCGGCAATCGCCCGGTGGCCGATTGTAGACATTGAAAGTGCGGGTTACTGCTCCCGACAACGAGAACCAACTGCAGATCCGCCTGCCCGAGAAGAGCAATGCTCTCAAGAATTCTCACGCTGAGGTTGTAAGGATCGCTGCCCCCGATCGTTACAAGAACCTTGCTGGCTCTTTCAGGGATGCGACGCTTCCACCCGAGCCATGGCGAAAATTCATCCCGCAGCAGGGCATAACCAGGACCAAGCAAAAGTCTGGCGTTGTCCGTGCGTCGAACATACATCTCCTGGTGAGCGCCAGCGTTCTGATTGAGGATCCATCGAACGGGATAGTCGGTAGCATGTCCGTAATCATCGACCGTCAAAACCGCGATGCCCGCTTTGCTCAACGCCATTTGCTCGCGCGAGCCGAATCCGTAACCATCGAGCACAACGGCACGCTGTTTGGAGTGAAGCACTCGATGCACGACCGCATCCGCGAATTGGCCCGGCTCCAGCGCTTCCAACAAAAAGTTTTCGCTACGAATCCTCTGCTCGATTCCTGGCGAGCCTTCCGGCAGCAGGAAGGTGACGCTTCCGCCGGAGCGCTTCCAGTTCTGGGCGAGCGCCAGACAGCGCATGACGTGACCGGTTCCGATCTGAACTCCGCACTCGGCGCCGATTATGAGGTGCCCGGGATTCTCCAAGCCTAGCTCTCCAGCGTGCTTACGCGCGAACCTTGAACACCGGCTGAATCATCTCGCCCTCGAGATACTGCTCCGGATGCGGATCGCCAAGCCATCTCGCGACGGTCTTGCACACCTCTGCGTACACCTTAAGTGTCTGCTCGATTGCCAGTGGATCATGAGCGGCCGTCATGTTGTGGGTGGCCAGCAGCAGCACTCCTCGCTTGGCGCATTCCTGTGTGAACAGGCTCCGTACCAGAAAACTGTCTTTGCCCTCGGAATCGAGAAACTTGATCAGCGACCAGAAGGGATAGCCAATGCACTTGAGGCAATTCTCGATCCCAGCTTCTTTCGCAAGCGTATTCAATCCTTCCTGCAACAGACGCCCATTAGCATCCATCTGCGCTAGCGCCTCGGTGCTTTCGAGGACATCGAGCACGGTCATCGCGGCCGCTATCGATGCCACTTCGCCTCCGAACGTGAAGCTGAAAAAAATGTCCTCAAAAACTTTCATGACATCCGTTCTTCCCACCACACAGGCGATTGGGAAGCCATTGCCCATGGCTTTGCCGAAGCAGGCGATATCAGGAGTCACGCCAAATCGTTTTTGCGCACCGCCGAGGCCAAAGTGAAAGCCGCTGCAGATCTCATCGAAAATCAGCAAGGCGCCGTGTTGCCGCGCGACGTCCTTCACTGCTTCGAGGAAGCCCGCGGCAGGCGGCCAGAAATTTACCGGTTCCATGATGACGGCGGCGAATTCTCCGCGATGTTCGTTCAAATGCTTCTGCAAGGAAGGCAGATCGTTGTACAGAAATGTATGAGTCAGAGCGCGCACAGCTGCCGGTACGCCGGCGTTTCGGGTTGTGCTACCGATATACCAGTCCTGCCAACCGTGATAACCACAGCACGCAATGCGATCGCGTCCAGTGTAAGCTCGTGCCGCTCGAACCGCGCCCGAGGTCGCATCCGATCCATTCTTGCCGAAGCGCACCTTCTCCGCGCACGGAATCAGCCGCGTTAAGCGCTCCGCCAGTTCCACCTCCAGCGGATGAGGCAGCGAAAAACTATGCCCCTGCGCCAGTTGCCCGGCAACCGCCGAGTTTACCCCGTCATGCGCGTAGCCAAGAATGTTCGGCAGCAGTCCCTGGATATAGTCGATGTATTCGTTCCCGTCGACATCCCAAACGCGACAGCCTTTGCCTTTCGCCAGAAAAACAGGCGCCACCCCGCGCACATGCTGGTTCGAGCCTTTACTAAAGGTCTGCGAGCAGCCCGGGATCACTTTTTCTGCGCGTTCCAGCCACGCCTTCGATTTTTCAATTGGCCGGCCAGGCGCGGCCGCCGCCTGCGCTTCTTCGAAAAGACTCCTGTAGTATCCGCGGTTGGAAACAATTTCCGAATTCATCTTTTCCAGTCCCGGATTCTTCTCGATCAGTTCCAAGACATCCTTCATTCCAAAATTGTCCTTTTCGCGCAGCGCGTGGTAAACAGCGCGGATGAACTCCAGATCTTCCGCCTCGTCCACCGTCCAGCGATAATGCTGATAGAGGGATGCCGAATCGCTCTCAACATTCGCGGTGCGAAATTTATTGGAGCGCAGATAAGGAGTGACATGCTCGCGCTCCGAAGTCCTGGTCGCCTCGTGCCAGGCGCGCTCGAGCGCGGAAAAAGAAAAAATCTCCGTGTCCAAGCCATCCGGATAAGTGCGCACCATGGCGTTGGAAGCGTAATCCAGATCGCCGCGCTGAAAGCGGCGCACAACCCGGTCCATGACCTCGGGATCGATCAGGGGGCAATCGGCCGTGATCCGCACCACTTGCGACGCTTTTTCCGCGCGCGCGGCGGTATAAAAGCGATCCAGGACATCGTTTTCGCTGCCACGATAACAGGGCACGCGATTTTTCCGGCACATTTCTTCGATGACATCGTCCGCCCGGTTGGTCGACGTCGCCACCACTACGCGATCGATCAGGGCGGCTCGCTTCACGCGTTGAATTACGTGCCACAACATCGGCCGCCCTTCAATTTCGGCCAGACTCTTTCCCGGCAATCGCCGCGAACCCATGCGGGCTTGGATTACAGCGACAATTGGCCCCTCGCCCGGATTGTTGGTCCAATTCAGGGTCTGTGGCTGGCCCTCGATCGACGATTTCTTGGCGGCTTCCACAACCCGAATCACGTCTCGACTCTGTTCCAGATCCACCACCGGACCAGTCCCGCTGCCCAGAGAACTCAGGAAGTGGGTAATCTCAGCGACGTACATGTCGTTGACTTCGAATTGGTACGGGATACTGTTCCAGCCCGGTTCCTGCGCCGAGAACCAGCGCACCTCCTGCGAACTGAAATCCCAGAGCGCAGTCCCAGTCTCGCCCACAACTTTGCAGGTTCGCGTGTAGGTTCGTTGCACAAAATCCAGATGGAGCCCGGCCCGGCGCCGCTCTGGAAAACTCAGGTAAATCCAGGCCGAATCCTCGACATCCAACTCCAGGTTGCTGAGGTGCTCGGCCCGGCAACTGACCTCCGTCGGCCGGCCCAGCAGCCAGCAAATGTAATCCAGTTCGTGGGAACCGTCGAGGATGATCCCACCACCCAGTTCCCGGCGCGCGCTGTAACTCTCGCGATAATTCTGCCAGGGGCGCCAGTCGGGCAGGTATTGACCAGCCTCCACGTTGAGCCAGAGCACCCGGCCGATCTTGCCCAAATCGATCAGTTCCTTCAGGATTTTCAGGCCGGGGTGAAAACGCATGTTGTACCCGACCTGGACGTTCCGGTCGCGGCGGCGAGCTTCGGAAATGAGTACCTGGATGCCACTCGATTCATGGGAGAGCGGTTTTTCGATGAAGACGTGAGCTCGAGCCCGCAAAGCCGCCAAAGCTTCCTCCACGTGGTACACCGGGGGAGTGCAGATCAGCACCAGATCGGGCTTGAAGGTGTGCAGCGCAGCGCTATAGTCGGGGAAAAGTTCGCCCTTTACCTCCTGGCCGCATTGTTCCAAGGCTTCGGGGTTCGTGTCGCAGAAGGCAAGCTGCTGCAATCCAAGGGATCTGAGATTTCTGGCATGCCTGCGGCCAATGGAACCGCAGCCGACCACCAGAGCCCGGTATCCTGCCCACTCAGAAATTCTGGACATGCAATAGCTGGATCCTCTTACTCCGATTCCTTCGACTCGAGCACCGGTACGCGCTCGCCTCGCGCCGTGTAATTGACCAAGACTTTGTGAAGCGCGCGGATCACATCCTGCACATCCTTGGCCGTCATGGAATGAAACATCGGCAGGCTGATCAGGCTCTGGTACGCGTTCTCTGCAACCGGACAAATGCCTTTTCCGGAGGCCGCAGGAAAACGTTCGCGATAGTACGGATGCCAATGAACGGGAATGTAGTGAACACTCACGCCGATGTTCTCCGCCCGCAGCGCTCGAAAGATCTCTGCCCGTCCCGCCGAAAGCGATTCCAGATTCAACCGGATCGGATACAGGTGCCATGCGGGGATGACATCCGCGCGCACCGGTGGAACGACAATGGGCAAATCCCGGAATGCTTGCGCGTATTCGGCGGCAATTTCGCGGCGGCGCGACAGATTCCCATCGAGCCTTTTCATCTGTGAAAGTCCTAGAGCGCAGGCAATATCGGTCAAGCGGTAATTGAATCCGAGCAGAACCATTTCATAAAACCACTGTCCGGCTTCCTGACGCTGACGCGCCTCGCTGCTGATGCCGTGATTGCGAAAGCGCCGCAAGGTCTCCGCCAGGCCCGCATCGTTGGTCGTCACCATGCCGCCTTCCCCGGTGGTCAGGTGTTTTACCGGATGGAAGCTGAACACAGTCAGGTCGGCGATGCCCCCGACCCGCTTCCCTCGATATTCCGCGCCCAGCGCGTGGCAGGCGTCTTCGATCAATAGGGCCCCGCGGGCGTCCGCGATCGCCCGCAATTCCGCGATCGCCGCCGGATGACCGGCATAGTCGACCGCGATGATCGCTCTGGTCCGGGAAGAAAGCTTGCGGGAAACTGCCTGTGGATCGAGGTTCAGCGTGTCTTCGCAGACATCGGCGAACAATGGCATCGCGCCCTGGTACAAAACACAGTTGGCGGTGGCACAGAACGTTATGGGGGTGGTGATTGCCTCATCGCCCGGTCCCAGGTCCGCCGCAAAGGCAGCGCCATGCAATGCAGCCGTGCCCGAACTGAAGCTGACGGCAAACCTGGCGCCGACCCACTCTGCAAATGCCTCTTCAAACTCGTCGACTTTCGGGCCCGTAGTCAGCCAGTCCGACTTCAAAACCTCCACCACTGCCTGGATATCCTCGTCATCCAGGCTTTGCCGCCCGTAGGGCAACAATTTTTCGCGTACCGGAGTTCCTCCGTGGAGCGCGAGTGTTTCCAGTTTTGTGTACAGGGAACTCATGGTCGCGAACTCATGCGGGCATTCCGTTAGGCAGAGGTAGATACCGCCTCGGCTGCGCGGGCCTCCGGCGCGACCAGTTCTTCCAGTTCGCGTCGTGTGAGCCACTGCTCGTTGGTGTCGCTGGAATAGCGGAATCCATCCGGAAGTGGTTGGCCGTTGACCCAGTTTTCCGACTTCCACCAGGGATGCGATGGCTGAATCACAAACATCTCTTCGGTGGCCAGCGTTTGCCGCGACTCGTCGTCCGAGACCAGCACCTCGTGCAACTTCTCTCCCGGACGAATGCCGATGTACTCCACCTCGCAGCCCGGCGCAATGGTCTCCGCCAAATCCAGCAACCGCATGCTGGGAATCCGCGGAACAAAAATTTCCCCGCCGTGCATTTGCTCCAGGCAGCGGATCACAAACTTCACACCGTGTTCCAGAGTCAGCCAGAAGCGCGTCATGCGCGGATCGGTGATGGTGATCTTTCCCCGCCGGCGTTGTTCCATGAAAATCGGAATGACGCTGCCCCGGCTGCCGACCACATTTCCGTAGCGCGCGCAGCTGAAGCGCGTTTCCTGCGCGCCCGCGTAAGCGTTGGCCTGCACAAACATTTTTTCGGCACACAGTTTGGTGGCGCCATACAGATTGATCGGATTCACCGCCTTGTCGGTGCTCAGGGCGAGAATGCGGCGCACGCCCTGGTCGATGGCCGCGTCAATCACATGGCGGCCGCCCATAATGTTGGTCTGGATCGCTTCAAAGGGGTTGTACTCGCAGGCCGGCACTTGCTTGAGAGCGGCCGCATGCACCACCACCGTTACGCCGGCAAAGGCGCGTTTCAAGCGATCGACGTCGCGGACATCCCCGATAAAGTAGCGCAGGCTGGGATGGTCGAACCCAGCCGTTCGCATTTCATGCTGCTTCAACTCATCCCGGCTGAAAATCACCAGGCGCTGCGGTCGGTAATCGCGCAGCATGATCTCCACAAACTTCTTCCCGAACGATCCGGTTCCACCCGTTACCAGTATCGATTCCTGCGACCAATTGATCATTCTTGTTCCTTCGGACGACGGATAATCTCTTCGTGTCGGGACTGTACTTTTGTCCGCTAGTATAGCTGAGTTCGTTAGCGGAGACTCTGATCAAGTACCGGCGGTCCTCCGTGCGCCTCTGTGAACCCTGTGGTTTATGCTTCTTGCCGACACTTTATCAGAGCATCGTTAGCGGTGGCAGGAAGCGGAATCAAGGAAAGACACTGAGTTCTGCAAATTTTGAACGGGACAAACACTTCCGATGCTAGAATCAGGCAAATTCTTCATACGATTCGCTTTTGTCTGCCTACGCGCGTTGAAGCGGTTTACTGTTATGCAACGGTTCACCGGTGTTGCGCAGGAGCGCCAAGCCGCCGCAAGGCAGGCTCGGCGGCTAAGAAGTAAGGAGTAACGATGGCATTGGGCCCCCTCGTTCCACGAAACGGCGACGGATTGCGCGAGGTTCAACCAACCGAGCCGGCCGAATTCATCAAGCCCCTCGGTTCCCCGTTTTACAGCCCGCTGCCGGCGCAGGACTCGGCTCTGCGCGAGTACGTGCGCGTCCTCATCAAGCGCAAATGGCTGGTCCTCGGATGCGTAGCTGGGATTTTCGCGGTGGTCGCCATTGCCAGCCTCCGGCAAACTCCCGTCTACGAAGCGGCCGGACAAATCGTTGTCAATAAAGCCGATTCCAACCTCATCACCTTCAAAGATTCAATGCCGGTTGTTGACTATTACGACCAGAGCGATCTGGATACCGAAGTCCGTATTCTGCAGAGCGACCTGCTTGCCCTGCAGGTCATCCGGCAGCTCAATCTTGATAAACGCCCTGAGTTCGGGGGCCGTCCTGATGAAACACTGCCCAACCTTGTCGCCAGTTCCCTGCAGACCGACTCCAATCGTACCTCGGCTTTGTTGGGAGCTTTTCGTGGGCATCTTCATGTAACGCTCGTTCCGAACACACGCATCATCGAGATTCACTACAGCAGCTCCGATCCTCAACTCGCCGCCAACGCCGTCAATACCCTCGCCGACACTTATATCAGGCAGAACTTCCAGACCAAGTTCGAATCCACCATGCAAGCTTCCGACTGGCTTTCGAAGCAGCTGGTTGATTTGCAGATGAAGGTGGAGACCTCGCAGGAAAAGCTGGTTCGCTACCAGAAAGAGCACGAGATTCTGGGCGTCGACGACAAGCAGAACATCACCACCGAGAAGCTTGACGAACTCAACAAAGAGATGACCATGGCCGAATCGGACCGCATGGAGAAAGAAGCGGTCTATCGTCAGACCCAGTCGAACGATGCTGAAGTGGTCGCGGCCGCGATCTCTGCCGATTCGGCGGGAGGCGGAAGCGGCGCGGGTTCCAAACTCCTCGATAAATTGCGCGAGCAGCAGGCCGAGCTTGGCATCCAGGTCGCCGAATTAAGCAGCCAGTTTGGCCCATCGTACCCGAAAGTGGTGCAGATCAATAACCAGCTTAAGGAGATCGGCCGCCAGCTTCAGACCGAAACCAATAAGGCTGTCGACCATCTCAAGGGGGAGTATCTCGCGGCCCTGCAGCGTGAAAACATGCTGCGAGGTTCTTTTGAAAAGCAAAAACAGGAAGCGAACAAACTCAACGAAAGCTCGATTGAATACTCCCTGCTCAAGCGCGACGTCGAGTCCAACCGTACCCTCTACGAAGGATTGCTGGAAAAGCTGAAAGAGGCCGGCGTTACGGCTGGGTTGCGCTCCAATAACTTTCGCATCATTAATGCGGCCCGCGTGCCCACTTCGCCCAGCGAACCCAATATTCCCCGCAATCTCACCTTTGCGCTGGCGCTCGGCTTGATTTCCGGAATCGGACTGGCCTTCCTGCTGGAGAATATGGACAACACCGTCCGCACTCCGGAACAGGCGCAAGCGGTTTCGGGACTTCCTTCTTTGGGCATGATCCCCCTCGGTTCCAAGGCCACCAGCCGCGGATTAGCTGGGGCCCGGCTCGCTTTGACTTCCTCCCAGGAAGCTGTCGAACTGGTGACCCAGGTCCGTCCGCAATCACAGATGGCCGAATCCTATCGCGCCTTGCGGACTTCGCTCCTGCTCTCCAATCTTGGAGCGCCGCCCAAAGTCATCATGGTGACCAGCGCCCGTCCCCAGGAGGGCAAGACCACCACCAGCATCAACACTGCCATCGTGCTTGCCCAAAAGGGAGTCCGCGTCCTGCTCGTCGATGCCGATCTGCGCCGCCCCAGCGTTCACAAAACACTCGGCATGGGGCCGCGCAGCGGCCTGAGTAACGTGCTCACCGGGAGCGCCACTTTGGAGCAGACCGTTACGATCTCGCCGGTGCTGCCCAACCTTTTCATTCTGCCCGCGGGCAGTCCGCCGCCCAATCCCGCGGAATTGCTGGCCTCCTCCATCATGAGAGATCTGATCATGGAGTTGCGCGAGCAGTACGACCACATCGTCATCGACACTCCCCCGACTCTCTCAGTCACGGACGCTGTCGTCCTGTCACCGCGCGCCGACTCTACCATCCTGGTGATCCGTTCCGGCCAGACTACAAAGCAGGCGCTCCGCCGCGCTCGTGACATATTGACGCAGGTGAATGCTCACGTCGCCGGTGTGCTTCTCAATGCCGTCGATCTCACTTCTCCCGACTATTACTACTACTATGAGTACCAGGGCAAATATAGTGAGTACTACCAGGAAGATCCTGCTGATACCGGAAACGAAAAGGAGTCGAAAGCGGTTTCAGGCGGCATTTAGGCCAATGCGATGAGGAGAGTTGGGCGGTTCTATAACGCAGTTCCGGTGTAGTGAAAATTTCACGAACTGGATTTCCCGCGCCGGCGGCAAATCTGTAGGGCAGAACTTAACGAATGGCCATGCCACTTTCAGAACGGCAACGCAGGCTGCGAGTCGCTGGCCTGACGATTCTGGCAGTCGTGTATCTTTTACTGGCCGGGAAAGAATTCGCCGCCAGCCTCTTTGCGGCGCGTCCTGATTTGCCAAGTCTGAACCTCGCGGTGCGACTCTCCCCTGGAAATGCAGATTACCGGCATCGCCTGGGGCGCTACTATGCCTTCGCGGCCGCTGATCCTCAAGCCGCCATCGATAGCTACCAGCAGGCCGTTAAGCTTGATCCGTACGATGCCCGCTACTGGTTCGATCTGGCAACCGCCTATCAGGTCACGGGAGACACTGCCGGCCAGCGTACCGCGCTCGAGCGCGGGTTACAGGCCGAGCCTACCGCGCCCGATGTGGCGTGGGAAGCTGCCAATTTCTTTCTCGTCGACGGTGAGATCGACCGCGCCCTGCGCGAATTCCATGTGGTCATGGGGAACGATATATCGCTGATGAACGCCTCCATGGAAGCATGCTGGCGGGTGCGTCCGGATGCGGATGCTTTGCTCCGCGACGTGGTACCCGCGCGCCCCGACACTCTACTGGCATTTCTCTCGCTCTTGATGAGCAAGCAGGAGACCGAAGGCGCCACCAAGACCTGGCAACGGCTTACCCAGTTGCACGAGAAATTCGATACCTGGCATCTATTCGAGTTTGTTCGCTACCTGATTCAAGTCCGTCGGCCGGATGCGGCCCTGTCCGCCTGGGTACAAGCCTCCAATTCTCTTGGGCTCTCCGCCTACCTGCCCACGGACGACAATCTGGTCGTCAATGGCGATTTCAGCCTCGACATTCTCAACGGCGGATTCGATTGGATGTATGTCAATCGGGCGGGAGTCCGTCCCTTGCTCGACGCGAGCGATTTTCACGAGGGCCGCCGCTCCCTCTCGCTGACCTTCGAAGGTCCGGGAATCGCCGACGCCGGCATACAGCAACTCATTCCGGTGCACGGCGCAACCACTTATGATTTCTCGGCGTATTACAAATCCGCTGACTTCGAGGGAGCTGGTGGACCGGAAATCGTGCTGCGCGATGCCTACACCGGAGCGCCCTTGTTCGTCAGCGATCCGCTCACGGACGCCGATTTCTGGAAGGAAGTTCATTCGAAGTTCACGACTCCGCAGTCGAGCGCTCTGCTCAGCCTGGTGATCGAACGCTTTCCGGCGGGCAGCCCGATTCGAGGCAAGCTTTGGCTCGATAATTTCCAGCTTTCCCCCGACGATTCGAACGACAATTCCAGCGACCATTCCAAGGACATGCCGTGAGCTCTGCCCTGGCAGTGCAGCCCGAACCCGCCGCGCCCGTTTCAAAAGCCTTGCGGCCGAGGCTTACCAACTCCGCGCTTCTGGCTGGCACCGGCGCCGTGCTGTTGCTGGCGCCGCTGGCTTTTGGGGCGGTTGAGCCCTGGGCGATTTTTGCCCTGGAAGCCGGCGCCGTGCTGCTTCTAATGGCCTGGGGATATCGTCAGTGGATCCAGCATCCCGGGGATATTTCCAATCATGTCCTCTACCTCCCGATGGCGGCGTTCTTTGTGCTTGCTCTGGCGCAGTGGGCGACGGGAGCGACCGCTTATCCTCACATAACATACGCTCACCTGCTTCTGTATGCCGCCTATGGCATGCTGGCGTTTGTAGCGACCCAATCCCTGCGCCGATCCTCGCAGTTTAATTGGGTGGCCAACACCGTCACAGCCTATGGAGCGGTGGTGGCTTCTTTTGCGGTGCTGCAGGGTATCGCGCCCAACGGCAAGCTCTACTGGCTCTGGTCTTCGGCGCAGGGGGGCGCGATCTATGGGCCCTACGTCAATCACAATCACTACGCGGGATTGATGGAGATGCTCACTCCTTTCCCGCTGGTGCTGGCGGCCACGCGCTTTACGGACGGGAACCGCCGGATTCTCGTCACCGCAGTCGCCGCGTTGATGGCGGGCAGCATTTTCCTCTCCGGTTCCCGCGGTGGAATGCTGGCCCTGTGCGCGGAATTGATCGTGCTGGCCGTTCTGCTGCTGCGCTCGCGCCAAGGCGACTGGAAAAAGCCGCTCATGCTGGGAGCATTCATGGTGCTCATGATCGCGTTCCTGCTTTGGCTCGGGGGCAGCGAACTCACCCACCGGCTGGCCAGCATTCACTCGGAAGCGCAAACCGAGATCAACGGAGGTACTCGCGTGGCCATTGATCGCGACTGCCTTCACATGCTGGTCAAGAGGCCTTTTCTGGGCTGGGGACTCGGCACCTTCCCAATCGTCTACCCGCAGTTCCGCAGCTTCTATACCACTTTCTTCGTGAACCAGGCCCACAACGATTATCTGCAATTGCTGGTCGAAACGGGATTGGCTGGATTCGCCATTGCCACTTGGTTTCTCGTGCTGATGTTCCGCCAGGCAATCACAAAGCTGGAGGCTTGGACACAAACCAGTACCGGGGCGCTGACCATGGCTGCGTTATTGGGTTGTATCGGCATCCTGGTGCACAGCTTTCTCGACTTCAATCTGCAAATTCCCGCCAATGCGGCCTTGTTCTATGTACTCTGTGCGATTGCCGCTTCCAAACCACTGCAGGAAGTCCAGCGCCGCCGCGTCCTTCGCCGTCGGAGTCTGATCGCCGAAATCAGTCCGGAAACTACTCCTTCCTCACCGAAACCCTAGGGCAGTTCTGATCAAGTCCGCGGGAACCCCCGTGCACCTCCGTGAACCTGTGGTTTATGGTTCTTGCCGACACTTAATCAGAGCATCCCGAGGTTTGCCGACCGAATGGTCATTCGCCACGGTCGCGGCTTCGGGGAGGTATCTAGTTGCTACCGGCGTTACGAAGGTAATCTAGGCTTCTTTCAGGGTAATTTCCGTGATATAACGCCGATAGCTGCTCATTCAGGCTCTGGGCCGGGAATTGCGTGATTTTCCGGTTTTAGTCGAGTTTCAGGCGAGTTCCAGAGGAAGAGCAGAGGAGGCGTCGTGTCCGAAGCGCGTACCGGGAAAAGATTTCCGCTGCATTTGCCGATCAAAATTCATAGCGAAGACTCCGCCGCTGACGCCAGTGGGATGACGGGCAACTTGAGCGCCGCCGGCGTCTACATCCGTGCCGACGCGTCGCTTGAGGTCGGCTCGCCCGTGGAGTTCGAGATCACTCTGCCGCCCGAAGTCACCGGCGGCAAAGAGGACGTAACCATTCAGTGCCGCGGCCGCGTTGTGCGCACCGACGAACCTGGTGCGAGCGCAGCCTCCGGAGACAACCGCGGCGTGGCCTGTGTAATTGATTCCTACGAATTTGTGCGCAACTCGTAACTGGGAGCGACATCCATGTTGAAGCTTATTCTCGCCGACAATCAGGCGATTTTTCGCGCCGGCATCGCCAAAGTGCTGGCAGTAGAAGACGAAATGCGTATTGTGGCCCAGGCGCAGACCGCCGAGCAGATGTTCATGGCGCTCGACAAGTTTCGGGCCGCCGTGCTCGTCATTGCCGGAGGTTTCCACTCCGATTTCAATTCTGTGCTCGCCGCCGCCGTCCGAAACAAGACGCGCGTCGTCGTTCTCGCCGATACCGGTGAGAGCGCGCAGCGCTACATGGCCGCTGGCTCGCATGGCGTCGTCTATCGCAATGTGACCAGTCCCGCGCTGGTAGATTGCGTGCGCAAGGTTGCGCGCGGCGAAACCTGGGTGCAGGACATGGCGGTCCCGAGCGAACTGACCGAGAACGATATGGTCGGCCTCCGGGTCCGCGACCGGCTCACGGCCAAGGAACTCCGCATCGTCGCGCTCATCGTGCAGGGATACAAGAACAAGGAAATCGCGACCCAGCTCGGAACCACCGAGCAGGTCATCAAGAATTACCTGCGCAATGTCTACGACAAGATCGGTGTGTCAGACCGGCTCGAGTTGGCGCTCTTCACCATTCACCACCGCATTCTGAATGAGGCTGCTGCTGCGACTGCCGCGGCCGCTGTTCCCGCCTCACAGAGCGCGGGGGTTACGAACTAAGGTTTTCTTCTCGCCTAAGTCTTCCTTGCCCTAACGTGAAGGCCGCCCGCAGGGCGGCCTTTTGAATTGACGCTGTCCACGTATCCCGCAATGGCTAGCGTCCCACGGCCATAGCCCGGCCCTGGGACTGGGCGACTTCGGTCTCCAATTGGGTAAGCAAGGCAACGACTTTGTCGGCAGACTGGCAGACCATCGAGAACTGCTGCTCGGCCAGTTTGATTTTTCCAGCATGCTTCAGTTCCACCACTTCCTTCACCATGCTATGCATGTGCTTGTGCTCTTTCTCCAGATCCTGGAATTCAGCGACGTGGCCGTAAGCCCCGCCTCCGTCGGCATACAGCCATTTGCCCAGATCACAGTCGCGGTGGGATGAGATCTGTTCAGCAGCGAGGTTTTCCCCGCCGTCCAGAAAATTGCGGAGCTTGAGTCGCCAGCTGCGATGGGCCGTCTTGACCATGGTGAAATCGAGGGATCTTGCGGCTGCAGTCGATCGGCTTGCGCCTCGATGTTCTGTGCCCGTCTTGAACTGCCCAACCAGTCGCCGCAACTGCGTGGACATCTCCACCAACAACTGCGTCGCGTTTCGCGTTTCGGTTGCGCCGCGCGACGTGCTTTCCGCCGCCTCCGCCACGCCCGCAATGTTCTTGGTGATCTGGCCGCTGCCCTGCGCCGCTTCGCTCACGTTCCGCGCCATCTCATTGGTGGTCGCGTCCTGCTCTTCGACCGCCGTGGCAATCGTGCCCGAAATATTGTTGATCTGGTGGATCACGCCGGAAATCGATGCGATCGCCTCCACCGCCGCTTGGGTGTCAGTCTGGATCGCTTCAATCTTGACGCTGATGTCTTCGGTGGCCTTGGCGGTTTGCTTGGCCAGTTCTTTAACTTCATTGGCCACCACTGCAAAGCCTTTGCCCGCTTCACCGGCGCGCGCAGCTTCGATGGTGGCGTTCAGGGCCAGCAGGTTGGTCTGCTGCGCGATCGAAGTGATGACCTTGATGACCTGGCCAATCTCAGTGGAAGAATCGCCCAGCTTGGATACGGTTGCGGTCGTGATTTCGGCGATATGGACGGCGGAGATTGCAACCTTGGCAGCCTCGGTGGCATTCTTCGCAATTTCCCGGATGCTGGCGCCCATCTCTTCGGCGCCCGTCGCGACCGTCTGCAGATTCTGGCTGACCTGCTCGGCCGTAGTGGAAACCACATTGGCCTGAGCCGAGGTTTCCTGCGAATTAGCGGATATCTGCTGGCTGGTGTTGGAGACACCCTCGCTGGCGCCGCCCACCTGATGAGCCGCAGTTGAAATGGAGATGATCATGTCCTGCAGTCTGTCCAGGAAAACGTTGAACCATTTTCCGAGTTCTCCGATCTCGTCATGGGCGGTAATCGGAATCCGTTTGGTCAGGTCGCCGTCGCCTTCCGCCACGTCCTTGAAGCGCTCAACCATATCGCTTAAGCGCAGGAAGGTCGAGCGCGAGGTGGCCATGGACATGAACACCAACGGCAACAGGCAAGCAAGGGCAAGCATTGCCGCAGATAGGGCGCTATGGCGCCATGCCGAGTCCACATCATCAATGTAGATTCCCGTTCCAATCACCCAGCCCCAGGGTGCGAAACGCTTGACGAAAGAGAGCTTGGCTACGGGCTTCTCCGCGCCTGGCTTCGGCCAGAGATAATAGATGTAGCCGCCACCGGGGGCTTGCGCCGCCCTGACAAACTCGACGAAGACGGCCTTTCCGGATGGATCTTTGAACGAGGTGAGATCTGTGCCATCCATCTCGGGCTTCATGGGATGCATGATCATCGTCGGATGCTCGTCATTGATCCAAAAATAGTTGTTGCCCTCGTAGCGCATGGGCCGGATGGCATCAATCGCCCGTCGTTGAGCCTCGATCCGGCTAATCTTTCCTTCCGCTTCCAGTTGGTATTGCTGCTCGATAACGGAGTACGGCACCTCAACCAGTTTCTTCGTTTGTTGCAGTTTTTCCGTAAGCAGGCTGGAATGCTCTCCGTGAATCCAAAAAAAGGCTACGGCCAGCAGCCCGGCGGCAGAAACCCCGATCATTACCCAGAATCGAGTCTTGAGAGTCATGGTCGAATCCCCGGAGATATCTTCGGCGAGGAACGGGCTGACTTTAGGAAGGCTGGCTACGGCCTCCGCAATAGGAGGAATTGGAATGCGAAGGCGCTACCTCTTCTTATCGGCTCAGCTAGGAACCACCATTAGCGGAATGTGAACAGGTGTGGTCTGCTTTCGCTGGCGAAGTACACGGGCGGGGATCAGGAGGAAGTTTCCTGTTTCCGCCATGCCCGCAGGTTGATTGCATAGAGCACGATGCAGAATATATTGGCGGGAATGAATCCGGTTTGCTGCGTTTTAATGGCAATTACACAAATGATGACGCTATTAATCGCTGCCAGTACCCAGCCTTGCCAACATCTCCGGCCAACCAGAATTGTCGAAAAGACGGTGAGCAGGCACGACAGATAATCAGCCCGTAACATACACGACAGATAATCAGCACGAAACACAGATGAACCCCCCCTGGAGCCATTGTGATCCAGAGGCGTGTGTGCTTCAGTGACTTCCGAACATGTGTGCGTACGAAGGTAATGGTCTTATTTCATTATGGAGTTTCCACTTACCTCTCCGGCAATCAAGAACGCGGGCGAGGGCGCCCGCGCCACACAGCATCATTCTTATTGAATTTTTTCGCCTATGCTCTTGGCCTGCGTGTACAGATAAAGGTAGTCCGGGCCGCCTGCTTTTGAATCGGTGCCTGACATGTTGAAGCCTCCAAATGGGTGAGCGCCGACCATGGCGCCCGTGCATTTGCGGTTCAGATAGAGATTGCCTACGTGAAACTCGCGAACGGCGCGATCGAGTTTTTCGCGGGAACTGGAATAGACAGCGCCCGTCAAGCCAAACTCCGTGTCGTTGGCAATTTCCAGCGCATGGTCGAAGTTGCGCGACTTGATCACAGCCAATACAGGCCCGAAAATCTCTTCCTGTTCAAGCGTCGACTTCGGCTGAATGTCGGCGATCACGGTCGGCTGAATAAAGTAGCCTTCGCCGGCATTTGTGGCTCGCGCGCCTCCAGTAATCAAGCGCCCTTCTTTCTTGCCAATTTCGATGTAGCGCAGGATGTCCTTCATCGAACCTTCGTTGATGACGGCAGCCATGCCTGGGTTTTCTACCGGATCGCCCACGGTGATGCGCTCGACGCGCGTTTTCAGCTTCTCGAGAAACTTGTCATAGATGCGTTCGTCGATGATGGCGCGGGAGCAGGCCGAACACTTCTGGCCCTGGAAGCCAAAGGCTGCCTGCGCGACGCCTTCAACGGCGGAGTCGACATCAGCGTCGGAATCGACGATGATCGCGTCTTTTCCTCCCATTTCGAGGACGGTGCGTTTGATCCAGATCTGGCCCGGTTGTTGAGTCGCGGCCGAATGGTTGATGTGCAGTCCTACTTCGCGGGAGCCCGTGAACGCGATGTAGCGAACCTTGGGGTGGAGCACCAGCGCATCACCAAAGGTCGCGCCGCCTCCTGGGCAGAAATTCACTACTCCCTCGGGCAGTCCACATTCTTCGAGCAGTTCGACGAACTTCGCGGCAATCGTGGGGGAATCGCTCGACGGCTTCAGCACGACCGTATTCCCGCAGACCACCGAAGCCATCGTCATGCCCGCCATGATCGCGCTGGGAAAATTCCAGGGCGGAATCACCGCGCCTACTCCGAGTGGAATGTAGGTCAGGGTGTCGCGCTCTCCAGGCAGTTGCACTGCTGTTTCAGCCTTGGCGAGGCGCAAAGCTTCGCGCGCATAGAGTTCGCAGAAATCGATGGTCTCGGAGATGTCGGCATCGGCTTCCAGCCAGTTCTTGGAGACTTCGAAAACCAGCCACGCCATGTATTCCAGTCTGCGTTCGCGCATCGTGTCGGCAACGCGGTATAAAAGCGCCGCGCGCTCTTCCACGGAAGTACGGCTCCAACTGGCGAAGGCTTTCAAAGCCGCGTTCACGGCTGGTTCAACGTGCTCCTGGCCGGCTTTCTGGTGGACGCCGACGACCTCGGAAGGCTTTGCGGGATTAATGGAACGGATCTTGTCGGCGGTCTTGATGCGCTTGCCGCCGATAATCAGATCATATTCGCGGCCCAATTGGCCTCGCACTTTGTCCAGCGCAGCGCGCATTTTGCGAGAGTTTTCCTCTTTGGTGAAGTCAACAAACGGTTGATTCTTGAATGGATCTTCATGCAGGCGTGATTGCACGCGCGGGGGAGCTTCCATGGTTGCCATCAGAGTTCCTTTCTGGGCCGGGAGATATGAGGATTGCAAGAGTTATTTTACATCCGCCGCGCGGCTTCCGGCCCGCCGTTTACTGTTCGTCGTTCGCTTGCGGTCCCCCATGTTCAACTTCTTTTCCAGGCAATACATACCAATCTCAACGGGTACCCCCTCCCCCCGCGATCCATTAGAATCAAGATTTTAGCGCGAATCTCCCCGCAAAATCTTGAACGGTAAGGACTTACATGTAAAATCTTGAACGCGTAGGAGTTAACAGAGATCGTTTTCAGATTTCGACTTTCATTGAGGATGCTGCTCCAAGGCATTCTTAGTGTCAAGGAGGGCGTCTCACCTTGGACTGCTGATTCCATTGTAAGGAGCATAATTGCTGAGTCAAGAAGGAAAGTTGGGTGTCGGTTGCGGGAGTTCGGAGTCCGCTCGTAAGGAGCCGGGTGCGCGGTGGAAAGAACAAAATCCGTCCTTTTGACGCAGCCATTTGACACAGCCATGAATGCAAGCGCAACAGCGAGGGTCCCGCCCCGCTTGGACCAGGCATAGCGCCGTCCCAACACTTGAGGCGATCACGTGCCGATGTGTACGCCTATCCGGATAAAAGCGTGATTCGCTCACTCTCTTGCGCCGTAAGTTATGGCACTGCGAATTACGGGACCAGCGGGATATAATCACCGCGCTCTAAGTTGAACAAAATTCTTCACATCAGCATTCTTGCTTCGCACTGGAGGGTCTTGTAATGCCTCGTCGCAGGCTTCTTACTGTCATCCCAGTTTCTTTTCCGTTCTTCCTGGCATTGCTCATGTCGGCTTTACTAACAGCTTGTGGTTCCAGCGGGAGTTCGACCTCTCATTCGGGGCAAGCGCCTATCTTTACCACTGCGCCGGTGACTGCGGCGACCCAGGATGTTGCCTATAGCTATCAACTTGCGGCCGTCGATCCTGCCGGCGGCAGCGTGACGTTTGCACTGACCACCGGCCCAACGGGGGCGGCCATCAGCGGCAACACGGTTTCCTGGACTCCGACGGCCGCGCAGTCGCGGGTTTCCAATAACTTTGAAGTGACGGCGACGACCACATCGGGAGGGACGGCCACGCAGTCGTGGACGGTTACGCCGGGCGGCACCATTACCGTCAACTGGGTGAATAACTATTGGGCCGCAAATGGGCCGGTGCAGGTTCCGGAGCCGGCGTCGGCAGGCGCTAATCTATCCGCTCTGTGGACGAACCCGGATGGATCGATCACCGTGCAAAAAGGATCGGCTATTTCTCCGGGTGTGTTCGGCATTCCCAATATTCCTGCGGGTTACTACTGGCTGCAGATCGGAACAGCAGAAGCTTTCTGGACGAATGTGAGCACATTCGATGCGGGCGGAAACATCGCTGGTGGCCCGCTCCCCACAATCACCTCACAGTCGACCTCGTTTGTGTTTGACTTGTCGGGGCTGGACAGCGTCCCGACATTTACCCCCGTCGATTTCCTGGCTGCGGTTTCGGGAGCCCCGGAAACTGTCATGCTCGTCAATCCCAACTCGACAACCCTGACGAACATAGCGGTCGCGTTCCCAAGTAACATCGACTGGTCGCAGGTCAACGCGGCATTTCTGATGCAGTACGAGCCCGTTCCTCTCGGTTCGCTCAACGATCTGGTGCTTGGGCCATCGCTGATACTGACAGGACTTACGCTGGTCGATGGCCAGCAGAATCCGCTCACGGAGACGCTACAGGCCAGCCCGAAGGCTTCGTTCAACTTAAGCGTGCCGGGAGCTTCGCAGTGGGGGCCTCTGTTGACCAATGTGGCTCCGTCGGCGCCCACTCCGTTTGGTTCGGCGATCTTGGTTTCAGCTCAGATGTATGTCACTCAGGGCCTGGCTACGGGCACAGTGCCTCTTTCGGCGGTAGCAGGAACCACCTCTTCCTTGGTCCTTGCCGGTACCGCACAACAGGGCATCGCTCTTACCACAGCCAATTGCAGTGGGACGGGGTTTACTACGCTCACCCCAAGTGCCGTCCAAGCCGCCATCACCACTGACCAGAACTTCGGCACGCTCTCCTATGGCGACCCGTTCCCGTCGAACTGGACGCGAACTGTTTCGTTGTGCCAGGAATCCACGGTGCCGATTACGATTCCCGATTCCGAGGCGACCGCGACCTTCATCCTGACCGACAGCGCAACCGTGGCACCCTCAAATACGCCGCTTGGGCCGGTAGTTTCGCCAGTGCAGAATCCGACGATCAACGGCGCGGGCAGCATCTTTGGCGCGACGGCGCTCAACTCGACCATTGTTACTTTGAACTGGTCTGCGCCCAGCGGCACAGCTCCTTTCGGATACACGGTGCGCGCGTATGTTCAAACCAATGGCGGAGGTATCTCAACCTACGCGGCAACCGGCGCCGCTTTCTCGACGGCCAGCACTTCGATCACGCTTCCGCCGCTGGCCGGAGGGAACACTTACGTGTTCGCGATTACAGCCAATGCCGACGGCACCGCCAACATGCTGACCAGCCCATTCCGGTCGTCGCTGCCGACAGGGTATGCTACGGTCGTGTCCGGCCCGGTCACCATCAGTTCCGGCGCGCTGATGCCGGAGATTCATGGCGATCGCCGGCTGGTCGAGCGCTTTTCGAAACCTCAGGCGGGTGCAGGGTCGCGCTGACATCCTGAACGCGCATTCGCCGCGACCTACGAGCTAACGGCGAACCGCTCGCGGCTCACAGCCTCTCTTTCGCCGTACAATATACGTATGGCGACGTTGCGCCAGATCCTTGACGAACGGGTTCGCGAAGGCGATCACGCGCTGTGGGAGCCGATTGATCGCAATCGAATTCGTTGCTATGCCTGCGGGCATTGTTGCCCGATTCCAGAGGGGCAACCTGGCGTCTGCAAAGTCCGCTTCAATCGAGGCGGAACGCTTTATGTGCCGTTCGGGTATGTTGCCGGAGTACAGTGCGATCCGATCGAGAAGAAGCCATTCTTCCACGCGTCGCCGGGCGCGCTCGCCTACAGTTTTGGGATGCTGGGTTGCGACCTGCATTGCTCGTATTGCCAGAACTGGGTCACTTCGCAGGCGCTGCGTGATCCGGAGGCGATTTCGCCGCCGCGCGAGGCCGATCCGGAATTGCTGGTGAAAGACGCGTTGCGGCAGGGCGCGAAGTTTCTGGTGAGCACGTATAACGAACCGCTCATCACGAGCGAATGGGCGGTTGAGGTTTTCCGGTATGCGCGCGAAGCCGGATTGCAGACGGCGTACGTTTCGAATGGCAACGGGACGCCGCAGGTGCTGGAGTATCTGCAGCCGTGGGTAGATCTGTACAAAGTGGATCTGAAGAGCTTCGACGATCGGCACTATCGGCAACTCGGCGGACGGCTGCAGCCGATTCTCGACACCATTCGCAGCTTGCATCAGATGGGCATCTGGCTGGAGATTGTGACGCTGCTGATTCCGGGGTTCAATGACAGCGACGATGAACTGCGGAAACTCACTGAATTTGTGGCGGGCGTTTCTCCCGACATTCCCTGGCACATCACCGCGTTTCATCAGGACTACAAGATGGTTTCACCTGAGGACACGCGTCCGGAAGACCTTCTGCGCGCGGCCGCGATTGGCCGCGAGGCGGGGCTGCGCTACATCTACTGCGGCAACTTGACGGGTCGCGTCGGAGACTTCGAGGATACGCGATGCCATCACTGTGGAGAGACGTTGATCCGGCGGCGCGGATATTGGATCGAAGAGTACCGGCTCACTCCAGAGGGGGCTTGCCCGGCTTGTCGCAGGCAGATTCCCGGCCGCTGGTCGAAGAAGTTCGATGGTCAAATCGCATCCGCTCCTTTTCTGCCCCGCAGAGAGGGGCAATTGGTTAAAATCCTCACGCGACGATAACTGCGAAATTCGAGCCTCGAGCTTCGGGCAACGAGTTGCGAGCTACGAGCTTCGAGCAACGGCCTTCGAGCAACGACCTGTGAGCGTAGAGCGGTCCGGCGCCGGAGCACGTGGCTGCGCAACTTGCCGCTCCCAATTCATGTTGATGCGAATCTCGAAAACAGGGCTGCTGGTGTTGGCCATGGGTCTCGCGCTCGGGTGTTCGCCACGCGACTTCCTGACGCGCCGGCTGGCTGCGGATCTGATCTCGGCATCGGAATCCTTCCGAGCGCCGCAGATCTTCTGGCTGACGACCGGCATTGTCTCCAATAAGGACTTCAATTCTCCCGAGTCAATGGTGCTGCAGCGTCGCGGATGGATTCTTGGCACAGAAGAGAAGTGCCCGGTGGGAGTCGAGCCCGCGCCCTGTTGGGATGTGGTTCTCACGCCGCTGGGAGTGGATACGATCCGGCCGCTGATCGCGAATGGCTCATCAAGTAATGGTCCGATCGCAATTCAGGTCGCGCGGCGGGAACTGGTCGGCGTAACCGGCATCAGCAAGGCCGGGAATTTTGCTGACGTGGAGTTCACCTGGCGCTGGGTTTCACTGAATCAGGTGGGTGCCGCGCTCTACGACAGCGGAGTGCATTACCGGTCGAGGGTGGGGTTTCGAGGATACGACGACGGCTGGCGGGTGGTGAACGAGAACGTTCACAGCGACCAGACAATGGATGAAGCGCTGAGGAACGCGGAGGCCAGCGCGCCGTGACATGAACCAGAGATGCTAGGATGCCAACTCGGGTTGGCGCTTAGAGTATGCGCACGCGAATCCGGGGGTACCGCGTAAGGTGAATTGGTGAAGGGAAAACTGGGGAGTACAAGCTAGATGACTAGACCTTTACGTTGGGTTGGGATTGTTGTTGGGGCAATTTTGTGTACAGGATCGTGGGCGCAGATTGCGCGCGCGGACGCGGTGGACGATCTGGCCCAGGATTTCTGGACCTGGAGAGCCGCGGAAATGCCGGTCTCGACCGACGACATACCCCGGCTGGAGCGGCCCGCAGGATGGGTTCCCGATTGGTCTGCGGCAGCGGTTCAGTCTTACCGGCAGCAGGTCGCGCGCTTTGAGCAACGGCTGGACGCGCTCGATGCCGCGAAGTGGCCAGTGGCGCGGCAGGTCGATTATCGGCTCCTGGGGTCGGCGATCGCGCGGGCGCGATGGGAGCTGGATTACCTGGGCGCGTGGAAAAAGAATCCCGATTTCTATCTCGATCAGACCATGGGGGCCTACTTTCATCTTCTGCTGGTGCCGCCACCGTTCTCGCCCGAACGTGGCGCGAACATTGTGGCGATGCTCAGCGCGTTCCCTGAAATCCTCACGGGCGCGCGCGCTAATTTAACCGAGCCGGTGCGGCCTTTTGCTGAACTCGCGCTGGATCAGTTAGCCGATGCGCGTCCGCGCATGCTCGCGTCCGTGCAGGCGCTGAAGCCGCTGCTCGATGCCAGCTCGCAAAAGCAAATTGACGCGGCAGCCGATTCAGCAGTGCGTGCTTTGGAGGACTATCGTCGGTGGCTCACCGGGAAACTGGATTCGATGTCACCGCAGTCCGCGATCGGGGCTCGCGGCTACGAGTACTTCCTGAAGAACGTTGCGCTTCTGCCTTACTCGCCCCAGCAGTTGCTGGAAATTGGCCGCCAGGAATGGGCGCGCTCGGTTTCTTTTCAAACCTATGAAGAACATCATCACCTGGGCGATCCACAGTTGCCTTTGCCAAAATCGATCGACGAAGAGATTGCGCACGAGAGATGGGATGAAGAAGCGGTGCGAAAGTATCTGGTCGAGAAGCAAATTTTGAGCGTGCCGGAGTGGGTGCAGCATTATACGTGGCGTCCAATGCCCGATTACATGAAGCCGCTCGAAGGCGTGTGGGAGTCCGATGACTTTACTTCGGCAAATCGGCTAAAGGAAGACTGCGTGCGTTATATCGATCCGCCGAGCCCTCAGCTCGGATATTTCGCTTTGGCGGACGCGAAGGATCCGCGCACCGGCATTGTGCATGAAGGCGTGCCGGGACATTATTTTCAGCTCTCGTTGTCGTGGGCGCATCCGGACGCGATCCGGCGCCACTACTACGATTCCGGTGCAAACGAAGGCATCGGTTTCTATGCCGAGGAGATGCTGCTCGAAGCGGGACTGTTCGATGACAGTCCGAGATCGCGTGAGATCATTGACAATATGGTGCGGTTGCGCGCCCTGCGGGTAGAGGTTGATGTGAAGCTGGCGCTGGGCGAGTTCACGATTGCGCGGGGAGCGGAGTATCTCGAAAGGACCGTGCCCATGGATTCGACGACCGCGCACAACGAAGCAAAGTTCTTCGCATCGTCACCGGGACAGGCGATTTCCTACCAGATCGGCAAAACGCAAATCATGCGCTTCCTGGCCGAGGCGCGACGCCAACAGGGAGAGAAATTCAATTTGCGGGCATTCCACGATTTTCTCTGGCTCAATGGCAACGTTCCCATCGCGCTGCAGCGCTGGGAATACCTGGGATTGAAGGACGATGTGGAAACCGTTGACGCGATGAAATTCTAGTCAACCGTTGTTACGTCGAAATCTGTTTTGAGATCATTTTTCGAGTGCGTCATTCTTGAGCCTCATTTCGAACATTTCACTCATGAGAACCTTTATGCGTCGACTCATCTTGTTTGCTGCACTGTTGTGGGTACTCTCTTCTGCGCTCGCCGGGCAGAGCGCGAAACCAAAACTTACGCTTGATGAGTTTTTCAACTCGGTGGATTTCCCGGAGGTACAGGTCTCACCGGATGGGACCTCAATCGTAATCGAAACGGAAAGGGCCGACTGGGAGCAACAGATATTTCGCAAAGAACTCTGGCTGTATCGGACGGGAGCGAACCCCGGAGGCCTGGTCCAACTGACGCAATCCGGGCACGACAGTGCGCCGCAATGGTCGCCCGATTCACGGCGGATCGCATTTTTATCGGAACGAAAAGTTGCGGAGGGCAAGGGCAAGGGCAAAGCTGGTGCGGCAGGGAGCGGCGATGCCAATGACAAAGACGCCGATGACAAAGATGCCAGTGACAACCTTGTGCAGTTGTATCTGATTTCTCCCGGCGGCGGTGAAGCCTTTGCCATCACGTCGGGCACTGAAGAAGTGCATGCCTTTGCCTGGTCGGCGGATTCGAAGACCATCTACTTTGCGACGCGCGAGCCGTGGTCGAAGCAGCAGATCGACGATCACAAAAAGGAGTGGAAGGACGTGATCCGTTATCGCGGCGATGAGCGTGGCGACGCGCTTTTCGCGATCAATCTCGAGGAGGCATTGGTGCGGCATGCCGCGCTTGGTTCCCGGGAACTGACGGACGCGGAAAAGGACTCGGGCGTCACGCCGGGCGCGGCGGCCATCGCGCATACGCCGCTGCGCGTCGGCGAAATCAGCGTCGCGCATGACGGAAAGCGCCTCGCTTTTGTGAGCAACTCGGTGTCGCAACGCCAGGAGAAAATGGACGACGTCGAACTCTTCATCGTGAATCTCGACGCGAATCTCAGTGCGAATCTCGATTCGACGAGCAGTCCGGCTGAAGTTGCGCCCCGCCGCCTGACGCACAACGAAGCCGTTGAATTGCATTTGGCATGGGCGCCCGACAATCGCCACCTGTTTTTCCAGATCAATGAGGGATCGTTGGAACGGAAATACGAAGACGCGCAGCCGCGCCTTTACTGGGTGGACGCCGACGATGGGTCCATTCAGCGCTGGTTCGCGGACTTTCAGGGCGAAGTCGTGCGTTACACTCCGCTGCCGGATGGATCGGTGTTATGCGCCTGCCGCCTGGGTACAGAGGTGCGACTGTATTCGCAGGCAAATCCGAGGGCTGCGGTTGTGAGGCGCGAGGGGTGGCCCGGAGCCTATGGAAGTATTGCGCTGTCCTCGTCTTCATCTCCGTCTTCATTTTTGCGGCCGTCATCCTCGCAGGCATCTTCGTCGCGGATTGCATTTACGTACTCGGCAATCGAGCGGCCCACCGAGGTCTATATCGCGGATGGCCCCGACAAACTGGCGGCGGCGCAGCCGATTACTTCGTTCAACAAAGTGTTTACCGAGCGTGACCTTCCCAAAGCGAGGCCTTATCACTGGACCTCCGATGACGGAACGCCGATCGAAGGGATGCTGATGTATCCGCCGGGAAAGGTTGAGGCGAAAAACCTGCCGATGTTTGTGCTGATCCATGGTGGGCCGCAGGACGCCGACGGCAATCACTTTGAGGCCGACTGGTACCAATGGGACCGGCTCGCGGCGACGCAGGGCTGGCTTGTGTTCGAGCCGAATTATCGCGGGTCGACGGGCTACGGCGACAAGTTCGCGCTGGCGATCGTTCCGGAAGCGTTCTCAAGTCCGGGCCGGGATATTCTCGCGGGCGTGGACAAATTGGTGAAGGACGGAATTGCCGATCCCAACCGGCTGACGATTGGCGGCTACAGTTATGGCGGTTACATGACGAACTGGCTGATCACGCAGACCACGCGCTTCAAGGCCGCGGTGACGGGCGCCGGAGGTGTGGAGAACGTCGCCGACTGGGGCAATGACGACTCGACGGTTGATGACGCCTGGTTTCTGGGCGGAACGCCCTGGGAAGCGCCCGATCGGTACAACACCGAAGCTGCTATTTTCCAGATCAGCAAAGTACGCACGCCAACCCACATGGTGGCCGGGGCCGACGATATTCGGGTTCCCGTGCTGGAGGATTATCTGCTGGACCGCGCGCTGCATCAGTTGAATATACCCAGCGACCTGCTGCTTTTTCCGGGTGAAGGGCACGAGCTCGATAAGAATCCGTGGCACGGGAGGATCAAGGTGCGGGAAGAGCTGAAGTGGCTGGCGAAGTATGGAGGACTTACTGCGAATCAGGTGAAACCGTGTTTCTAGTTTTGCCTACCCGCTAGCGGCGCGCCGTACCGGTTTGGAGCTGGGCCACTTTCGTGCGCGGGGAAGATTCCTGATAGCGGGCGATGCCTTTGTAGAGCGCCTCGGCGATTTGTTGCCGGTAGGCCTCACTCTGCAGGTTGTGCTCATCGGCGGGACTGCTCACAAACGAAATCTCGGTCAGAATCGAGGGCATGGTCGTTCCGGTGAGCACCGCAAAGGCGGAATCCTTGATGCCGCGATCGCGAATGTCAGGGCTTTTCGCGGCGAGCGTGGCATAGAGAGAACGCTGCACACTGGCAGCCAGCCGCCGCGACTCCTCGATTTTTTCATGCAGCGCTCCGGCGGATAGCGAAACTGTAGTGGGCTGGGAGAAGGTTCCGTCGCTGCGCTTCTCAGCTTCACGGGATCCGGGAGCGGAAAAGAAATTCGTGTAGTAGGTCTCGACGCCGCGTGCTGTGGCCGAACTGCTGTAATTGGCGTGGATGGAGACGAACAGATCGGCCTGCGCCTGATTGGCGAAATCGGCTCGTTGATCGAGGGGCAGGTATTCGTCACCACTGCGCGTGAGCATCACTTCCGATCCCAGGCGGGCCTGCAACAATTTGCGCAGGCGCTGGGTTACGTCGAGAACGAGGTCTTTTTCGAGCAATCCCTGGCGTCCCACCGTGCCCAGATCCCAGCCGCCGTGTCCCGCATCCAGAACGATGCGGAACTTACCAGTCTTGGCAGGCAGAGGTGGAGCGGAGTTCGACGCGGTAAATGAGGAAGCGGGAGCCAATTTCATCGCTTCGGAGGTCGCCGGAGCGAGCGGATTCAGGGCGGCCGATTTTTCACTGTCGCTCAGTTCAACGACCAGGCGGTAAGGATTCGACTCCATGCTGACGGAGAAATTCGATCCGTCTTCGGTATCGAGCACGACCCGCGTCACCCCCGCAACCGGTTGCGCCACTCGCACCCTCGCAAGCGAAGCGTCACCCACTTCCATCGTTTTGCCGGCAAGTTCCTGCGCGAGCACTGTATCGTGCAGATCGAAGTAGATGCGCGCGGGCGATACCAACCGGTGCACTTCGTAGGGCACCTGGTCCTGCATATCGATCACGACCGTCGTACCGGCCGATGATGACCAGTGACGCACGCCGGTAATCTTCGGCAGGGCCGCCAGTTTGCTTTCAGGTACAGGAACGAGCACCGCGCTCTGCATGGGCATTTGCGCGGGATCCATGAGATTGTCGGGTGCAGACGAGGTGGCGGATGGGGTCGTTGTTGCGGCGTTGCCGGTTGCCGCCGTCTTATTTTCGCCCGGTTTGATGTCGAGCGTCTTTGCTTCGACCGCCCGGGTGGCCGGATCTTTTCCGTGAACCCGCATGCCCCACCAGACTCCGGCAGAGAATAGCGCGGCGATGGCCATGAGTCCGAGGACAACGCTCAGTCCGGGCCGCGAACTGAACGAAAACGAAAGACTGCCCCGGCGGGACGCCACCAGGGCAAAGTCGGGGACCTTGGGTTCGTCAGGTTGCCGGGCTGGAACATGGGAACCTTCACGGTGCGAAGCTGGTTCCACCGTTGGGTATTCGCTGCCGGCTGCATCCGCCTTGGCTGCTTCCGTCGGGACTGGTTCGATGCATGCTAGTTCAGCCAAAACTGCTTCAACTCTGATCGGCTCAGGGCTGCTGCCAGAGATCACGGGCGCGGAGGGAGTTGGCGACTCCGTCCGCCTCGCCTGCAAAACATCTTCCGCGACATCGGAGAGCCAGTGGAAGCGGCGATCCTGATCCTCCGGCCTGAGCGCGGCGAGAACCAGTTCCGCAAAAAGGTCGAGGCAGCGGATGTGCTGATCGGTGAAAGCCCATGGAGTAGTGGAAAAGGCTTGCAGCACGCCCAGGTGAACGCGCCGTCCACGCAACGGAACGAGCACGGTCGCGTGGGTTCCGAGTTGGCGCGCGAGGTCGAAGTCAGCGCGCGCGTCGGTTGCAAAATCGTCGCAGCGAACAATCTTGCCGGATTCCAGGCACTCACGAAGAAGTTGAGACCCAGGGCTCAGGCGAAGGCCGGGCGCAAAAGACAGCGGTCCGGCGGCCGCGCGACACACGTGAGAGGATCCTTCGGGTGCTCGTTCGCCAGGAGACCCTTCGCATAGAGATCCTTCAGCCAGAGCGAGGATGACGGCGTCGGCATGGGTCAGGGCCTGTGTGCGGTTGCAGACCAGTTGGAGGACTTCGTCGAGCACAAAACGTTCGGTCTGAAACAAGTCCAAATCGGAGGCTTCACCTGTAGGTGATCGCCGGCTTCGAATCTGTTCATGAAGATCGGAGAACGCCAGCAGGGCCCGTATGCTCTCCTGGCGGCCGATAGATTCGAGGACGCGATTGCCTTCCTCGAGCGGCGGCCCGGAGGGGGCAAGCCCGCCCTTCCGTTCAACGCGATTTGGAGTGGCACTCATTGCGGGGCACTCATGGGCGAACACTCATTGTCGGACTGTAAGTACGTCGAGAAGCCCAGTGTTTATCGTATCCTGCCTATCGTATTCGCGGCTTATCGGGCAGCTCATTGGCGGTTTTGGTTCACAGAATGCTGGTTCCAGGATTGCTGCCCATCATTAAGGTCACCGACCAGGTCGAACCCGAATTGGCGGCCGAACCCGGCCATGGACACACCTGGACGAGCCAGCTCACTTTGTACCAAACTCCAGCCTAGTCGTCTTCCGCAGGGCGCCGCAATATCCGTCGGTACACGTCCCGATGCGCCGCGGAGAGAGCAAATTGGAGCATTCGGGCGGAAATCTCGGGCGGTGGCTTTCAGGTACGACCTTTCATGATTTGCCATCTGCCGCGATTCGTCCTAGTGTTGAAAGGTAGCGTGGGAGACAGAATGGCGGACGCTGGGAAGCAGGAGAAATCCGGGAAAACCACCGCGAAAACCAAGAGAATCGGGTGGTTTTGGCCATTCGGAGTAGTGGCGACCAGTGTGGCTGGCGTCGCTGTGGTGGCGCTCCGCGGCTGCTGGCATCGCCGCATGAGCTGGCCGGTTTGCATGCAGAGCCATTCCTATCAAGTGTGTCTGGAGTGCGGAGTCAAGAGACTATTCGACGAGGAGAATTTTTGCTCGTACGGACCGTTCCGCTATGACTTGGCGGAATTGGCTGCCTGGGAACGAACCCAGCGATCGGAGCCGCCCTCGCTGCCGCGCGTCGAGCCTTCCAGAGCTGAGATCATCGGGCCAAAGATCGCTGCATCGTAGCGAAGAACGTCGCGTCTTAAAGAACCGTCGCGTCCTATGGAAGTTCTGACTAAGTCCCTGGGGTTGCCCGTGCACCTGTGAACCCTGTGGATTATGCTTCTTGCCGACAACTAAATCAGAACTTCCCTGGATCAGGCGCCCACCGCTTTGGCTTGGCTTTTGTACCACTCCACCGTGCGGCGCAATCCATCCTCGAAATTGACCAGCACCTTGTATCCCAGGTGCTTTTGCGCCAGCGAGATATCCGCGAGCGAGTGTTTGATGTCTCCGCTGCGCTCGGGCGCGTAATTGGCCGTTCCCCGGAAACCGGTCAGTTTCTTCATCGCTTCGAAGGTTTCATTCAATGTGATGCGGCGGCCGGTGGCACAGTTAAAGACGCGCCCGGCACACTCCTGGGCGGGCGCTGCGCAGGCCAGCAGATTGGCGGCGACGGCATTGTCGATGTAGGTAAAATCGCGGCTCGTCTGGCCGTCGCCGAAAATGGTAGGCTGCTCGCCGCGCAGCATCTGCATGCTGAACTTGGCGAGCACGCCGGAGTAAGGCGAAGACGGGTCCTGGCGCGGCCCGAAGATGTTGAAGTAGCGCAAGCAGACGGTCTGGAGCCCGTAACAGCGGTAGAACGACACCATGTAGAACTCGCTGGCCAGTTTGGCAACCGCGTAGGGCGAGATCGGATCGGGAGACATGGCTTCATGCTTGGGAAGCGTTGGCTTATCGCCATACACCGAGGACGAAGCGGCATAGACCACGCGCTTTACCTTCGCATCGCGGGCTGCGACCAGAACATTAACGGTTCCATCGACATTGGCGCGATTGCTCCCCAGAGGGTCGAGCACCGATTTGGGGACCGACGGTATGGCGGCCTGATGCAGCACATAATCGACCCCATCACATGCTTTGTGCATGGCATCGAGGTTGAGGATATCGGCTTCGCGAAAGTCCATGCGCTGAATAACTTCGGTCAGGTTCTCGCGCCGGCCAGTAGAGAAGTTATCGACGCCCCGGACCTGTTCGCCGCGATCCAAAAGCGCGCGGACCAGAGAGGATCCAATGAAACCAGCGGCGCCGGTCACCAGATATTTAGCCATAGATTTCAATCATAACGGATGAGCGCAGGGCGAGAGCGGGCGATGGCCGTAACCAGAGTAACTTTGATTCGGGAACAGGGTCACAACCGGACTCAGTGCGACCTTTTAGAGGGGCAGATCCCGCGGATAGGCTTTAGCAGCAGGGAAGCTTTCCACGGCAGCGCGAATCTTGGCCCAGAGGTCTTCCTTGCCAACCCCGGTTTTAGCGGAAAATGCCACCATCGGGACGCCGGGGTACTCCTGGGCAAAGTTGTGCATTGCTCGCGTCAGGTCGTTGCCGGACATACGGTCGCACTTGGTGGCGATGATGGCATGCGGTCGGCCACGGGCGTTCAGGAATACGAGCAATTGGCGATCACTCTCCTGGGCGGGAATGTTGGCATCGATGAGCGCAAAACAGAGGGCCAGCGTGGGACGCTCCTGCAAATACGGGTCGACGAAGCGGGCCCAGTCCTGCGAGATTTCGCGCGAGATTTTCGCGTAGCCATACCCGGGCAGGTCGGTAAACAGGAACTCGGGCCGGGGTTGGCCGGCGCGCCGGATTTCATAAAAATTGATGGCGCGAGTGCGGCCGGGAGTGGAACTGGTGCGCGCAAGTTTCTTGTCGACGAGCGTGTTGATGACGGATGATTTGCCGACGTTGGAGCGTCCCAAAAAGGCGATTTCAGGCAATCCCGGGGCAGGGAAGTGCGCGACGTCACTGGCCGACAACATGTATCGCGAAAGAATCCGCATGAGGACAGTTTCCTGTGTTTGGGTTGCACATGGCAAGAGCGGCGGGAAATAAATTCGCTAACTAAACTTCGAGTGAACTCGAGCCCTTCCGTCCCTCGGAAG
>JBAQJU010000123.1:0-12240 GCA_049300475.1 Terriglobales bacterium
CGCCGAAGCTCTCACCCACGATATAGACAGGCGAGGCGGTGCGGTCGTTCGCGCGCAGCCAATTGCGAATGAGAGTCTCGGCTGCTTTCGCATCGCCTTCGGGATTCCAATACGCGGGTCCACCCCCCGGGTGCAGTTCGCGGCTGAAACCAGTGCCCACCGGATCGATCAGCACGAGATCGGCGACATCGAGCAGAGTTTGAGGGTTATCCACAAAGGGAGATCCACCTTCCGGTGCCGGGTGCGTAAAGCGGCGCGGGCCGAGGATTTCGAAATGCAAGGGCGAGCTCGATGCACCGGGGCCGCCGTTAAAGGCAAACATGACCGGCCGCTTCTCATGGTCGCGAACATCCTCGCGCACATAGCTGGTGGCCGAAATCGTCGCCTGCGGAACTCCCGCCCCGTCCTTCAGAGAGAGCGACGACCAGGTGGCAAGGTATGGAATCGTGAGGTCGCCGAGGTGAAGCACGTGATGCGACGAGGCGGGAGAGATTTGCTCCGGCCATACGACGGATGAATCGGCTTCGGAATTTGTACTGGCAGCCGAGGATTGTGCGGGCGGCGAAGCCGTTTTCTGGGCGTAGAGTTCGGCAGTTAATGCCAGAGTCGCAGTGAAGACGAGGCATACTAGCGGGTACGGGAGCCATCTCATATTGCTGTCTTCTTAAGGATATTCCAAGCGTCTTCTCGAGCCGGTAGTCTGCAGCACGCTCAATATATCAACAAAATATTGAAATCGATGGGCACCTGCACCTCCCATCCGCTACCGGTTCGCTTCAATAAGTGCCTTGACGTCGCGACTGAACTCGGCGCGAGTGGCGGCGTCCTTATACATCGCATGGCCTCCGACATAGCACTTGAATGTGATTGCCTGGTGCAGATTCGACGGCAAGTTGCGCTCGATTTCGGCGCCGATTGCACAGGGAAGAAAAGAATCATACAGTCCGGCGGCGACCAGCACCTTCATGCGCGGATTGAGCGCCAGCGCGTCCTCAGTTCCGGGCAACGGCGGACCCAGACGCGGCGGACCATCGCCCTTTCTGCTCGCTTCTTCCATTGCAGCCTTCACTTCCTCGGGCGTGAGCTTGGCGGTGGCGTAGTTCCAGCGCGCATTGACCGGCTCGGGATACGTTCCGTCCGGCGCAAAGCCTTGCTCTATTTCTTCGAGCCCGATGTAGGGCAGGCTGGTGCGATAGCCGAGATCGTGCCGGAAGTAATGGAGGATCGCGGGCGCATCGCCATTTCCCGGCGGAGTGGTGCGCCGCATGTCGAAGATGTAGGGCTCTTTGTTCGGGCCCTTCGCGTTCTGGTCCTTCAGCAGTCCAGTGCGGAACTGACGCGGCGAAATCGTCAGCGTCTTGGGGTTGATCTGTCCTTTCGGAAGGCCGGTGAAGCGCGACAACTGCGCGACGATGGCGGCCCGTTCGGCATCGGATAGTTTGTCGATGCGGCTCAAGGCGGGAGCGTAAATTTCGCGAACCCACTTTTCCGCCGCCTGCCGCACCTCCGCAAGATTCTTCCCCAGATCGGGCGCTGTCTTGCCGTAAAAGAGCACAGTGCTGGCCATATCTACGATGGGGATCGCCGCCTGCAATTCGGGCGAAACATAGTTCTTGTTCAGCGCCCAGCCGCCCGAGATCAACACGAGGCCACGGACCGTGATGCCCCGCTTTTCGAGCCCGAAACCCACGTGCGCGGCGCGTCCCGCACCCCAACTTTCGCCGGCGAGGAATATGGGCGCATCTTCGGCGCCATGCAGCAAACGCCAGGCGCGGATGAACTCGGTGACGGAGTCGACATCGCCCACTGTGCTGTAGAATTCGGCGCCGTACTCGGCTTTGGCGGGCCGGCTGAACCCGGTGCCGATGGGATCGACCAGCACGAGGTCAGTCGCGGGGAGCCAACTGTCGGGATTGTCCGCAAGACGCGAGCCTTCGGCCAGCTTTGGGCCGGCAACCGAGAAATGCAGCAAGGAAGAATCGGCGCCGGGTCCGCCATTCCACACGAATGTGACCGGCCGAGGCGCGCCCGACGGCGGCACGCGATACGCTGTGTAGAACATGTATCCATGAGGCTCGGCGGTTTCGACGTCTCGAATGGCGATGCGGCCAGCCTCGGCAGTGTACTTCAGCAACTTGCCCGCGATCTGGGCTTCGTGTTGCGTCAGCACCGGTTCATTGTCGTCGCGCGCGGCCACGGGCAAAGAGGAAAGAACGAGGATGGCCGCGCTTAGCAGGAGGATCAGATTCCTGCTGTTTCGTTTCTTCCGGTTCACAAACTTCATCGGTCTTTCTCCGTCGAGACAAGCTCCTTTAAGAACAGAGATCTGAGCGATTTTGTCAGGGAACTCCGTCCGGCGCATGCGGAGTGACCATATCGAAGATGGCGATTCGCCGTCAACTAATCTTTGAGATTTCCACCCTCTGTGTTAAGTTTTTGTTGATTTCTAGCTCCGAGGACGGACTCCAACGTGAAAATCAATACGCGCCTGCTCTTGGGGAGTACTTGCCAGCGATCTCTCGCGGTGGCTTTCCTGTTCTTTTTTCTTAGCTTGTCGGGAAACGCCACCGGCTCCGGGCCCGCTCCTCTAACGATTACTTTAAGGCCTGCCGCCGCGGACTCGGGGGGACGCGTGCCGTATGTGGACATGATAGTGACCTATACTACCCCGCCCGTTGCTGCGGGACAGGCGCTCCTGAAGATGCCGCTCCTTACTTCCAATGTGGTAACCGTCGCCAGGACCATTCAGGATCTTTCTGTAAGCGACGCGAGTGGGCCAGTTGGTGTAACAGTCAAAGACGATCCCGAGAGCGGCGAGGTCACCTACCGTCACTGGATCGCCTCGCGCGCGATCAAAGGCACGCTGACCGTTCGCTACCGCGCACCCATCTCGAATGCGGCCGCACCGCGCGGCGCGGCGCCACCGCTCGAACTGCGGTCCGACAGCGGAGCATTCTCGGGCGCGGGCGCAACCTTCATTCTCTTGCCGGAAGAAGACTTCTCGCGGCCCATCCAAATTCGCTGGGATCTCCGCGCGATGGCGGCGGGCGCGGTGGGAGTCTCCAGCTTCGGCAAAGGCGATGTCGCGACCGGAGAGTCGAAGGGGCCGAACTCATTGCGGTCCTGCTATTTCATGGCGGGCAAAGTGGAACTTTTCCCGGAGAATCCTCCCCGAGCCGGATTCTTCTCTGTCTGGCATGGGTCGGCTCCATTCGATCTGCGCGAACTGATGTCATCCGAGGAGAAGCTCTATGCCTTCTACGGAAAATTCTTCAGACGCCCGCCGACCGCTCCCTATGCCGTTTTCCTGCGCGAAAATCCGGTCAATGCCGGCGGCGGCATGGAACTGTCCGGGTCGTTCGTCGCTACCTTTGGGCCAAAAACCAAGCTTGATGAATTGAAGATCACGCTCGCCCATGAGATGTTGCACACGTTCGTCGGCTCACTCGATCAGCCGGAGGGACTCGTGAGTTCGTGGTATTCGGAGGGGATGGCGGTCTACTACGCGCGGCTGTTGTCGCTGCGGGCGGGGCAGATCACCCCGGCGCAGTTCTTGGATGATCTGAACACGACCGCCGGCCGCTATTACACCGACGCTCTGATCGCCACGCCCAACGCTGAAATTCCAGTGCGCTTCTGGGCAGATACGCGCGTGCGCGTGCTGCCCTACGACCGGGGCTCGATGTATCTCGCCGTCGTCGATGAACAGGTGCGCGCCGCCTCCGGCGGGAAGCGCTCGCTCGACAATTTGCTTCTTGCCATGCTGGATCGGCGCAAGCAGAATCTGCCGGTCGATGAGTCGGCGTGGATTGATCTGGTCACAAAAGAATTGCGCGCAAGAGGAAAAACGGAGTTCGAGGCAATGCTGGCGGGTGCGACACAACTTCCCGAACCCGGCGGCTTTGGTCCATGCTTTACGCGCACGACGAAGATGCTTCGCCGCTATCAGCTGGGCTTTGAGCCGAAGGTCCTGATCGAGCCCAGGCGTATCGTCCGCGGTCTGATTCCGGGTTCAGCGGCGGAGCGGGCCGGCCTGCGCGACGGAGACGAGATCACGCAGCCCGTTCCGCAGGACCGAATTCAAGGTGAGCAGGATGGAGTCCTGACCCTCAAATTGCTCCGCGATGGCAAGCCGCTCGACATCAGTTATGTTCCCCGCGGGGAAGCTGTCGAAGCGTACCAGTGGATCAGCAGCGGAAATCTGCCAGACCGTGCCTGCGGATTCCCACTCGTGGACCAGTAAACGCGATCCTTTCGCTGATAGATTTCTTCTTCGGTTCCTTCGCCGGCACCGTCTCAGTCCCCGGTTCCCGTCAGCGCGACCGTGCTCTGTCCGGCCGCCACATTGTCCGCGACGATCAACGTTCCCGTACGCGCTTTCTTCGCCGTCGGATCAAACGTGACTGAGATCGTACAACTCATCGTCGCCGGCAAAATCGCCGGACAGTCATTCGTCTGCGAGAAGTCTCCCGCGTCTGCCCCGCCGATCGAAATGTTGCTGATGTCGAGCGGCGTCTCGCCACTATTGGTCAGTTGCACCGGCAAGGTCGTACTGGTGCCGACCGCCTGCGTCCCAAAGGCCAGCTTGGTCGGGCTGAACTGCGCCACCGGATCGATCACGTTGCCGGTCAGCCCGACGTGTTGCGGCATGCCGACCGCATTGTCCATCAGGTTCAGCGTCGCCGTCAGCGTACCCTCGGCATCGGCCTTGAAGGTCACGTCGATTACGCAACTCTTGCCCGCCTTTAATGGCGTCGTGCAGTGGTTGACCGCCGTGTAGGCCGCGGCATTCGCCGTGCCCGGCGTAATGCTCACGCCGCTCACCGTGACGGTCGTCGAACCCACGTTCGTCACCGTTACCGGCAAGGTGTGCGAGCTGTTCAGATACACGGTCCCGAAGCTCAGATTCGACGGCGACAGATTCAGTCCTGACACGTCGAGCGTGAAGTTCTGTGTAGCCGTCGCCACCACATTGGTCGCGGTGAGCACCAGCGCGAATGTGCCGGAAGCATAGCTCGGCGTCCCGGAAAGCGTAGCCGTGCCATTTCCGTTGTCGACAAACGTAAGCCACGGAGGCAGCGTCCCAGCCTCGTGGATGCTCGCCGTCGGGAACGCCGAAGTTGTAACCGTAAACGAGTTCGGCACCCCATACACGAACACCGCATTATTCGCGCTCGTGAAGGAAGGCGGTTGCTGCACAATAATGATGAAGCTCTCCGTCACCGGCGAACCAATCCCATTTTTCGCCGTGATGGTGATCGGGAAATCGCCTCCCACAAATATCAGCGGAGTTCCCGACAGCGTCGCCGTCCCGTTCCCGTTGTCGTGGAACGAGAGGCCGGTTGGAATATGGCCCGCCTCGGTGAGGCTGGGAGTTGGGTAGCCCAGGGTGGTTACGGTAAACGAGCCAGCCACACCAATCGTAAACACGGCGCTGTTCGCACCGGTAAAGACCGGCGCTTGATCGACGGTCAACGTAAACGCCTGCACCGCATTGGAACCGACGCCGTTCGCTGCCGTGAAGCTGATGCTGAACACGCCGCCCGATGTCGGTGTCCCGCTAAGCGTGCCCGTCCCGTTGTGATTGTCGACGAACATCACTCCGCCCGGCAGCGCCCCGCTTTCCATAATGCCCGGCGCCGGGTAGCCCGTCGTGGTCACAGTGAATGATCCAGCCGTGCCTACCGCGAACGTCGTACTGCTCGCACTGGTGATCGCGGGCGCCTGATCGACGTACAAGGTGAATTGCTGGGTCGCATTGGGCGAGACGCCGTTGCTCGCGGTGATGGTGAATTTGTAGACTCCGCCAGTGCCTGCGGCAGGAGTTCCGCTGAGCGCGGCGGTGCCGTCGCCGTTGTCATGGAAGGCGAGGTTGCTCGGCAGGGTGGCGCCTCCGTCGCTAATCGAGGTGACGGTGGGATAGCCATTCGTGGTCACGGTAAACGATCCGGCGATGCCCACCGCGAACGTCGTGCTGCTCGCGCTCGTGATGGATGGAGCCTGGTCCACATACAGCGTGAAGCTCTGGCTCGCGTTCGGCGAGACTCCATTCTCCGCCGTGAAGCTGATGCTGTAGGTGCCGCCCGTGCCAGCGGCGGGCGTCCCGCTCAGCGTGCCTGTCCCGTTGCCGTTGTCCTGGAACGACACTCCGCTGGGCAAAGGCCCGCTTTCGCTGGTCGTTGGCGCCGGCGACCCCGTGGTGGTCACCGTAAACGATCCAGCCGTACCGACTACAAACGTCGTGCTGCTCGCGCTCGTGATCGCAGGAGCCGTTCCCGCGCAGGTCTGCACACTGGCGCTGTTGTTGTCCGGGGTCGGATCGGTCTCAATCCCGCTCACCGTCGCCGTGTTGGTAATGCAGCCCGATGACGGAGCGTTTCCTGTGATGGTGATCGTGAAGGTGCCGCTATCGGCCAGCGCCCCTTCCGAGCAGAGAACGTTGTTTCCCGAGACCGCGCAACCGGCGGTGGTCGTCGCCACGCTGGTGACGCCGGCAGGAACGCTGTCGGTCACAGCGAAGCCCGAACTGTTGCCCGGCCCGTTGTTCGTAACGGTCAGCGTCCAGCTGATCGCGCCGCTCGAAGCGACCGTCGGCGGTCCCGTCTTGCTCATCTCCAGGTCGACCGGCTGCGTGGCGAAGCACGAAGCGCCGTCGTTTGCATTCGAGGAGGTTCCCGTGTAGTGGGCCACCACCGTGAAGGTCGGAGTCGTGGAGGGGTTGGTGATCGAGATTCGGTAGATGTCTCCCGTCCCGTTGTTGGAGAAGCCAAGGTCGCCGCTGCTACTGCCAAACGTCCACGCCGCGCCGTACTCCCCGCTTACGATTGCGCTAGGGGCGCTGTAGGTGTCAACCTCTCCGGTTGCGAGATCAAGCCGGTAAATGGTGGTGCCATTCAACCCCCACATGTACCCCGCGCTATACGTGAAGTCGCTCGGCCCCCACGGCTGGCTTAGCGCAACTGTATTGATAATCGCGGGCGGTTGGGAGCTCACATCGATCTCATAGGCGGCGGCGTATAAACCGCCGCCGGAGATCCAGTAGTTTCCCGACGGATCGAAAGCTCCGTCAAAGGGAACGTTCTCGCCGCTCGGGTAGCCGCTCACCAGGCCTAGCGAAACTGCCGTGCCGCTGCTGTCGATCTTATAGAGAGTGCCAGCGGTGCCGCCCTCAAAGTCCATCGCGTACAGATAGTTGTCGTTCGGGTTGAAACCCAGCGCGTTGTAGTCCACGCTCTGCACAGGCCCAAGCGTGCTATAAGTCGCCGAACCGGACGAGTAGACACCCTCATAGAGCTGAGTCCCGGGAGCGCCCTGCGACAGGAAGTCGATCTCGCTCGAGCAACTGAACGATTTCGCCGCCACGTCATATCCGACCGCATTGAGTATGTTGGTTTCCGCGCCACCATCGTTGAGGATGGTAAGGCCCTTGTCTTCCCCTGGGCAGCCCTCCGCGTCTTGAATGGCTTGGTTTGTCCCGCAATCGGGAGAACTGGAAAGAAAGTCGGCATAATCATCGCCATTGGCCAAAGTGTTGTAGAACTTCGGGCTTCCCCCAACTCCATTCGCTCCGTTGGTTACGCCGCCGTTGTAAGAGAAATACGCGCCCGGAGTTGTGCTCAGCGAACTGTCAAGAATAAGAACTCCGGGAGCGGAATAACGGAACAGGTCAACCGCCGAGGGCGTGCTGCCGCCGCAACCGTCGGACAGCCCCGTCATCGGACCCATAGGTGTCATCTGCGACACCCGGCGTACGGTTCTCACTACAGCCCTCGCGCCGGAATTCTTTGCGCCACCGTCCCCGGCACCAACGTCCGCCGGGCCGATGGCACTTTGGGTGTCGATGCATGAGGAGGTCCCGAGCACTTCGTCGGTTTCATGCTCCACCACCGCATAAAAGTCGTATGCGTCTGCCGGCTCCGGTCCACCAAGGTTGTCGTAATAGAGCGGCGTTCCAGAGTCGTTCGTAAAGGTGACGATGGCGTTGTAGCAGCCAGCGGCTCCTATGATGCACGGGCTGCCCTCAGGCTGAATCCCAGTTATTTTAGTGAAGCCGAGAGCCGTGGCCAGGGCGGCGGTAAGGTTCACTTGGCCGCTGCCATAGGGCGCGTTATCGTAAGCATTCAGCGCAGCCAGGGCGGAAATCTGGAGACTGCTCTTGTTCGCGTTGCTGGTGAGGGCCGTCAAGTATGGGAGGTACGGGACAAAATTCAGATACTGGTTGCTCTCGCCGAGACCGGTAGTGCCGTACTGGATGTAGATGTTGGCATTCGCATTCGTGAACGAGCTGCTGTAATAGCCTGCGACCGTCGTGTTCAGATAGGTGCAGGTCGCAGCATCGACGCTGGGGTCGCAGGTATACGTAAGCGTACCGGCATTGGCCAGAGCAACTACGAACACCATTCCGGCCGCAAGCCTGAGAGCTTTGGCCATAATCCCTGCGCTACGGGAAGAATAGGAAGAAGAGAAGGAAGCCGGCAAATTGGCGAAGAACTCGGGCGAAGTCGAAATCGTGCACGCGGAGGGCATGGTTGTCTCCAGAAAGGTCAGCGCTAAAATTTGTTTGCAGCTTAACGGGGGGAGAAGAAGCCGCGCACCCAAACGGAGCGTGATGGCTGGACCCCGGCAAAAATTGCGGAAACCCTATCATCGGCCCAAACCACTGTCAAGACGCACGGTTTTGCATAGCACACCTTGTCAAGTTTTTCGCACTTTGAGAATCCACGAAACCAAGCCCTGGATAAGCATTTCCGCCCGACGCCCAATAACGTGTGCCAGAGTCCCCGGTTTCAACCGCTTCCAGCGGCTGCGATAACTGGCCTCTTTTCAATGCTCCATGTGCGCCACACTGCCAATCCTGGTGCCAGGAAGTATTTTGCTGTGGCTGCGCCATTCGGGATGAGCCTACTCGCGAAGCCCATGGCGGTGACCTTCCCGTCGTCTTACTGGTGCTGGACTATGGGCCGCTCCGCAGACTCGGTTGATCGTCGACATTGCCGGCAACTAGGGCGCAGCGCTTGTGCTGACGCATCGTTGGACTGAACTTCTGGTGCCGTAGCCCAAGATAACGCCTGCGAAATAGGACTCTGCCTAACGCGGCGCTGCACGCGTCACATCCGCGAGGAAGGTTCAGCCCCTGTAACAGAAGCTTCACCCAATCTTCATGGGCCCGTAACAAGCCCGTAACGATTGCCGACTATTATCGCTGCTCGTAGTCGTCCACCACCCCAATGTATTTCCACCCCAATGTCGCACGACCGATCACGGTTGTGGCACGAAACAAATCAAGGAGAGGACCGTACATGTCCCGAAAATCTGAAAGTAACTCTCGAAATAAGTCTCGAATCAATCGTCTGCTCGCCGTCCTGGCGATGGCAACGGCTCTGAGCGTTGCGGCGCTCGCGCAATCCGTACCGTTCCCGACCTACACGGTTGGCGCGAACCAGAACGGGTCGCAGGGCCCGGACTACCCTTCAACCTTTACCACCCCATGGGTCGCCAGTAGTGGCCAGATTCTCACCCCCGCCGGCACGCAGGTCTACCTCGGCATCACCACCCGCGCCAAGGCCATCGCCCTGAACCCGAATACCACCACGCACACTGCGGCCGTCCTTCAGATGGGCGCCCCACAGGCCGTTACCGTTTTCAACACCCAGACCGGCGCTGTCCTGCAGACTTACAAACCGTTCGGCAACTCGAGCGGCAGTTCGGTGGGCATTACCTATACGTCGGATGGCTTGCACCTGCTGTTTAGCCAGGACGGCGGCTACGGGCCGGCCTACGTTGCCATCGCCAGCGTCGACCCGGTGACGGGCTTGCTCACAGACCAGGCCCATGTCGGCGTTTCGCTGGACGTCAATGACGGCGGCTACCTGACCACCGTTACCTGCTTCCCGAACAGCCCTCCGGGGACCACCGGCAGCATCGAAATCCCCTGCGGCCAGACCGTCTCGCTTGTATCAGACGGTGCACCCACTGCCTATCCGACCGGCATCGCGGTCACGGGGGATGGCAAGACTGCTTACGTAGTGCTGGACAACAACGATACGCTGACCAAGATCGACCTGACCCAGGCGAAACCGACCGAGGGGCCAGAGCTCCGCGTCGGGAACGTCCCGCACAGTGTCGTGATCTCGCCGGATGGTAGCACCGCCTATGTCTCGAACGAGGCCGGACGAATTGCTACCGCGAAGGACTTCCAGGGATACTCGAACGGCACCCCGGTGGTCGCCGAGTATCCGACTGGTTCGACGTCCACCGGCACGGTTTCGGTGGTGAACCTGTCCACGTTCAAGGTCACCAAGAACATCTCGACCGGTCTGCACCCGACGGGCATGGCGTTTTACGGAACCAAGCTTCTGGTCGCCAATGCCTATAGCGACAGCATCTCGGTGATCGATACGACCACGAACACAGTGGCGTCGACCATCAAAATTGAGCTGCCGGTCAAAGTGCCCGGCGGAAACCTTGTTGGTGCGGGGCCGAACTCAATCGCCGTCGATGCCGTGAACAAAATTGCCTATGTCGCGCTCTACAATGCCAACGCAGCTGCCGTGGTTGACCTCAACTCCGAACAGGTCCAGGGCCTGATCCCGGTCGGCTATGCGCCGAGTTCGGTGGTGCTGGACGCGGCGGACAGTGCGCTGCTCGTTGCCAACGACAAGGGCCTCGGCACCACGGGCTACGGTGTGCTACCGCCTCCGACCAATACCGCCGAAAATTCGTACGCAAAAGAATTCGGCGCGATCGACTTGAACACCCACCAGGACCTCGGCACCGTGAGCATCGTTCCCATTCCGAACAGCTCGACTCTGTCGATGATGACGCTGCAGGTGTACGACAACAACCATTGGGATCTGGCGGAAAATATCGCGTCTGCCTCCGGTGGCAACCCGAATGCCAAGCCGGTCGCAATCCCGGCGAAGATCGGCAGTCCGTCGCTGATCAAGCACGTGTTCGTGATCATCCGCGAAAACCGTACTTACGATCAGATGCTGGGCGACGTGGCCGGCGGCAACGGCGACGCTACCCTGGCAACGTTCGGCGATGGCACCGCGGCGTCCGACTACGGCCTCGCACCGGTTTCGCCAAACGCGCACACAATCGTACAGCGCTTCCCGCTTTTGGATAACTTCTACGACCCGAGCCGGCAGTCGGCCGACGGTCACAACTGGATCGTCCAGGCCATGGCTCCTTACTCCGACGACATCCAGTCGCCGGACTGGCTGCGCGACTACCCCTCCAATGGCGGCGATGCCATTGCCTACCAGAAGGTCGGCCACTTGTGGGACCAGGCTGTTAAGGCCGGCGTTTCGTTTAAGAACTACGGCGAGTACATCGAGTACAATTCGTTCCTGACACCGACCGGGTCGGCCACCGAACCAATGTGGATCGACTTCTTCAACGACATAACGGCTTACGAGTGTGGCGCCGAGACCCAGCTCTACAACTACAGCACGGTCGCCTCGCACTCCCCGCTCCCGAACCTGATTAACAACACGGTCCAGAACTACCCGCAGTTCGACCTCGGCATCCCCGACCAGTTCCGCTTCGATATCTGGAATCAGGACTTCCAGAACGACGTCAAAAACAGTCGGGTGCCGCAGTTGGAGTTCATGTGGATCAGTTCCGACCACACCGGCGGCCCGCCGCCCGCGCAAGTCATGCAGGCCGATAACGACCTGGCCCTTGGCCGCTTTGTCGACGCCATCAGCCACAGCTCCATCTGGTCCTCTTCGGCGATCTTCATCGAGGAAGACGTCGCGCAGACCGGCGTCGACCACGTGGACGGCCACCGCAGCCCAGGGTATGTCGTCAGCCCCTATGTCAGGCAGCAAGTGAACCCCGATGGCACCGGCGCTGGGGTCACCGAAGACAGCACCTTCTACACCCAGGTCAACATGACCCGCACCATCGAGCAGATTCTCGGTCTGAAGCCCATGAACCAGTTCGACTTGGTGGCCTCGCCGATGTTGACGCTCTTCGTCGATAACCCCCCGGCAAACAACTTCCTGCCGTGGACGCACGTGGCGGCCGGGTTCCCGCTGAACACGGGCGTTAGCCAGACACCGACTCAGACCATCCCCGCGTGTACTGTGGCCCCTGCAGTCAAGGCTCAGTCCATCCGGACTGAAAGCCCTGCGGTTAAGGCTCTGAGGGCTGGCTGGATGGCGAAGAAGGCGGAGGTCTTCGCTGGCAAACAGCACACGCCCGATTCGGAAGACTCGGGCACCGTCAACCACC
>JBAQJU010000124.1:0-16845 GCA_049300475.1 Terriglobales bacterium
CGCCTTTGCTCCACGCTTCTTTCAGACCCCGCCTCGCGACGACGCCCTTGCGCTTCGCTATCACTTCACCTCCATCAGGTTGTGAAGAGGACTTTCACCTCCCAGCTGTCGAACATGCTCGGCACACGAAAAAAGGCACGGACCGAAGTCCGTGCCTGGTTAGCTTCCTGTTTGGCTGCGCCTAGTTTGAGGTGTAGGTGTAGTCGTGGAACAACCACTGTCCTCCAACCAACGAGTACAAGCGGACGTAGATCGTAGCGCCTCCGCCCGGCAGGTTGTAGATCGTGTAGCTGGTCACGTTGCCCAGGTTGCCGGACTGATCCAGATCGTTTCCACCCGGACCCGCGGCGCTGACATCCACCCAGTACGCGGTGGCGTTTGCTCCCGCAGTCCAGTTGAAGGTCACCTGGTTTCCGCTCAGCGGCGAACCATTCGATGGCGAGGTGATTGCGCCCAAACCGCTAGTTCCGTTCCATGCGGTGTAGGTGTAGGCATTCGCGATCCAGTTGCCGCCCACCAATGAGTAGAGCGTCGCGTAGATCGTGCTGTTGTCAGTGGGCAGACCGCTGACGGTGGTGGATAATACGTTGCCCAGGTTGCCGGATTGGTAGTACTGGTTGCCGCCTGGCGTGCTGCCGAGATCCAGCCAGTAGGCCGATGCGCCCGCTCCCGCGGTCCAGCCAAACGTTACCGTTGAACTGGTAAGCATCGAACCGGGATTCGGAGTTGTGAGTACTCCAGCCGCGCCGGATGCGCTGAACGCCGTATAGGTGTAGGAGTTGCTCAGCCAGTTTCCAGAAACCAGCGAGTAGAGGGTCACATAGACCGTGCTGCCGCTGGTGGGAAGTCCGGTGACGTTCTCGGTGAGAACGTTGCCGATATTTCCCGATTGGAAGTACTGGTTGCCGCCGGAAATGCTGCCGGCGTCGATCCAGTATGCGGTTGCGCCTGAACCCGCACTCCAGGTGAAGGTCTGGCTCGCCCCCGACAATGGTCCCGGCGGTGTGGGTGAGGTGATGACGCCCTTGTTGGAACTTCCTCCGATCGCCGTGTAGGTGTATGCGGAACTCTCCCAGTTGCCGCTGATCAGGGAGTAGAGCGTGACATACACCGTGCTGCCGTCGGTGGGGAGTGTGTTGACCGTCTGCGACAGGGTGGTCGTTGACAGGCTGCCGGACTGGTAGTAGGTGTTGCCGCCCGGCGTGCTGCCTACGTCGATCCAGTAGGCCTGCGCCGCGCTGCTCGGGTACCAAGTGAAGGTCACCGAACTCCCGGTCAAGGTCGAACTCGCCGCCGGAGTGGACATGGTTGCTGGACCGGCCGGACCGCTCTCCGGCCCGGTGGGCAGCGGCCAAGCATAAGCGCCGCGGCTGCGGGTCCACAATGCCAGAGTGGTGGCGCCACGATCAACCGACATGTCCCAAATCATGACGTTGGGCAGGCCATTGTTGAAGCGGTTCCATACCGGAGGATTGGCGGTGATGTCGTCAGTGTAGTAGAGCCCGAAGTCCGTACCAACAAATACCTGGCCGGGGTAGTTCGGGTTGACGATGATGGATTCGACCGGTATGTTGGGCAAGTTGCCGGTCTCGTTCGTCCAAGTGAACCCGTCGCATGGGGTCGAGGTCTGGGTACAGACCACACGGAAGACATGTCCGGGAGTGGTGGGGGTATTGTCGTCGAAACCGCCGACGGCGGCATATCCGATTGGAGTGCCTACCGCTTGAGCGCTCGGATCCAGGGCGATGCCCTGAATCGGACGGTTGGGCAGAACGGCGTTGCCGCCGGTAACGTTCACCCAGTTGGCTTGTGCTTGCGTTCCAGTACCCAGATTGAAGCCGATCTGCACGTTGCCGTCGTTGGTTCCAGCGATAGCCACGCTCTGGTACTTGGGCGAGTACTTTACCTCATTGATGTACGAGCGATTGCCCAGAGTAGCTTTCGTCAGGTTTCCCGTGATCGGGCTATTGCTGACATACCACTGGCTCGAGGAGAAGGTTGACGAGGCACCGCTGACCGTTTCCCAAACGCGGGTGGTGCCGGCGAGCAGGTGTCCGCAGCCGGAGGTCGCGCCCGCGGCGGGGCAGTCATCGCCTCCTGCTATGCCTCCATGGAAGAGATTGACAGGTAGAACGAAAGACTGGGTGTCGCCGCTCCAGCCGCCTTCCCAGGTTGACCAGGTCGCGCCTGACTGCGTGCAGTTGAAAACGCAACGGCTGAAGCCGCCGCTGTTATTGCCTTCCCAGTAGCGCAAACTACCGGTATTGTCGCCCATCCTGGTGCCGCCCAGCGTCCCGCTCCCGTTCATGGAGAAGTTGCTGGAATTGTTGTTGATAAAGACAATCGAGTTGCCGCCGGTGCCGCCGGTGACGGCGGTGACAACTACCGTGGAACCGCTTCGCGCAGCCGTCACCACGGACGGGATGTCGGTGTTAATCGCGGTCACGATGTTATTGCCTTCCGTCGTGGTGCTTGAAGATAGCGTGACCTGGCCGGTGCCGCTTCTCGTGGTCTCGAAGGTGAAGACCTGAGTACCGATCTGGAACGTTTGGCCAGCCGTAGCGCCACCCGTTGTCAATGTGATCGTGCCTTGGGCTTGGGTTGAACCTGTGCCCATCGGATCAATCAACCCGGAGAAGCCGTCGCCGCCCAGGCCCATCTGCCACTGCACCGGGCCTGTGGGCGAACCGGAGAACATCGCCGAGCTGGGTCCGTTGTCCTGAGCGCCGCCGACGGCAGAGGGGTTCGTCGAGGTGGCGAAGTTGCCGCTGATGTCGCCGGAGTAGAACTCGATACCAATAATGCCGCCGTCCATATTCGTCCACGTGGGGCGTGTGGTGTTAAGGACCGCGGTGCTGGCGTTGAGGGTGGCGTGAACGCCACCGTCGTTGCCCACCAGAAGGTAGTCTGACGAGCCGTTAACGAAAGCGAGAGCGTGCTGATCCACGTGCACCACGTGGTTGCTCACGCTGGTGCCGTTGTATCCGCAGGTGAGGTCGTACCACGCCGTGCCGGTGCTGCTGGCCAGCCAGACCTCGAACGTATCGAAGAAGACACGAGTCGGATTATTGGGATCGACGATCACGCCCTGGTCGTACCAGTTCTGCGGATAGTCTGCTGCGCCGGACGAGCCTCCACCGCTGCTGGCGCATCCCAGCAGTGAGCCGCCGGCCGAGCCCGTCATAAAGCTCCAGGTCGCGCCGCCGTTAGTACTGACCCATGCGCCGAGTTGGCAGCCATTGGTGTTGCCGCAATTGCCATTGTTATTCCAATCGATGGATTGCACCTGGGCGTAAATGTAGTTCGGATTACTGGGCGCCACACCGATGTCGATGCGGCCAAGCTGATCGACCGTGCCGCCGTTGGTCGTGGTGCCGCCGGTGGCGCCGTTGCCGCAGTAGGTCGCGTTGCCTCCAGTTAGTGGATAGTTGCAGGCATTCCCGCTGCCGGCATTCATCAGTGCGCCCGTAAGGTAAGGGCTGCCGGTCACCTGGGTGCCAAAAACAAAACCGTTGGAGTTGCTCGCTATGGACGTAAACGCAGGGCAGCCACTGCCTTGCATAGTGGCGCTATAGATGCCATTGGCGCCATTGAGCCCGAGATCGTACTGCACATATGTGGGGAAGCCGCGGGTGCCCACGGCTGCCAGAATGCGCGTTGAGCCGCCGCCCATGCTCGTGAGTTCCAGGCCGGTGATGTCCTGGCGCTGGCTGGTGAAGCTGTTGGTAAGGCAATTGGTCCAGGTCTGGCCCTGGTCGTACGAGAAATAAAGCCCCTTTTTGGTCCCGGCTACGATGTTGTTGCTGTTATTGGGATCAACCCGAACTTTGCCGACCGCGTTGTACTGCGGGTAGTAGTTTGAAGGCTCGCTATACTCGGGGCCAAAAACACTGGCGCCCAGAACGTTCCAGGTGTTGCCGCCGTCGGTGGATTGAAAGATGCCCTGGCTGCCCATGGAAAATGAGCCGTAGTTCAGATCGCCAGTTCCGGCATAGATGATGTTGTTATTGTTGGGATCGAGCGTTAGCGAGTCAATGCTGGTGCTCGACAGCAGCGGGCTATCGGTGGTGACGGTCCACGTGGTGCTGGCGGTACAGCAGTTCGTTGTTTTCCAAACGCCGCCGCCGACATTGCCCGCGTAGGCGACGATACTGCCGTTCGTGGTCGTCGTCGGATCGGTCACGATGGTATTGACACGTCCTTCGGTGGTTCCGTAGCTATAACAGCCGGAACAACCCACCATGCTCTCGGGCATCGGGCCAAGGGAAGTGAAGGCTGTGGCGTTCATTGGTTGGACGCCGTTGGGACCCTCGATTCCGCGGTTCGCGACCGCGCCCTTGCGTCCGGCCGGCACCCCGCGCTTGATCGCACGATCTTGTTCGGCAGCCCTACGCACCCAGGCGGGCGAGTAGTGGCCCGTGGGATACGTTAGCCGGTGGTACCAGAATTCTTCTTCGCTGATGAGACGCTCGGCATCGGTGGGAGCATGGCCGAGAGTGAACCGAGTAGAGACCGATATCCCCGCGGAACCTATCGCGGTAGCTGTAAGAATCGGAGTGTTCTTGCCCCCAGTGTTCGCACCGCCTGACGAAGGCAGCTTCGGCATAGTTGCGGAGATGTTTAAGATGCCATTTTCCTCGGCACTGCCTTGGACGGTTGCGACGATGCCCGAGGAATCGGTTTTAATGACGATCGTGACTCCCTCGTTCGGCTTCCAACTGCCGCCGCTAAAAACGATCGTCTCGCCCGGCAGGTAGCTGATCTTGTCGGCCACCAGCGTCGGCTTTTCTACGCTGCGGCCGTCTGTGGACTGTGCACCGGCAATGGATGAGAGAGCGAGGATTGTGCCCAGGATACAAAGACAAACAACATCAGGACGACGAAGTAGACGATGATTCATGATCATCAAAGCAGCCTCCTCAGAATTTAGCTTGCCTGGGGGCAAGCGATCAGAACATTGGCAACGAAGCAGCGACAAAAAAAACTTACAGCAGAATCGTTTTGCTAAAAGTCACTCGCGGGGGATCAATTCCCGCTCGCCTAATTTCCAGATGTGAGTGCCGAAGCGACATGCCTTCCAGAAGAAGCAATGCTCGACGGCATGAAACCATTGACTACTGCGACTCGTACTACGAGCTGTAGTAGCACCAGACACACGAAAACCTTTTGCGATTCGAAAAAAAACTCAGCACTTGGCGATTGGGAACCCTGGATCTGGATAGGGACGCTTCGGAAGGTAGAGCCCGCGCCTGACCTCAGGTTAACGAATCTTAGAAGTCAGCTGAAACACTGTCAACAAGAAAACACGATAGAGGCACGGACCGGAGTCCATGCCTCTTCTCGCAAATTACTTTTTCTGCTTCGGGCCGACCTTTCCCGGGCTCTTTCCCACAGGTCCAAGGCCCGCTGGACCCGAGATGTACGTGTAGCAGTTGCTCAGCCACTGTCCACCGGCCAGGGGTACAAACTTGCGTAGATGGTGGTGCCATCTGCCGGCAGACTGTACACCGTTGTCGTTTACTTGGACCGGCGGCGCTGGTTCCACCGCCTACTGGCTAGACATCGGGTCGACGCCTGGAGGGAACGACGTCTATCAGTCGGGCAACCTAGGCACTGCACTCTCGGAAGCTGCCCAAGTCCGCCACACCCTGCGCCAGTATCTGGTGGAACTGGAACAGCAGAATCCGGTTCATTGCCGAGATGAATCGTGCTGACCATGCTTTTATCTTTGAGGATGCACTTGTCGGCAGGCAGCGTGAACTTCTTGGTCCTAGTATCGTAAGCCTGGAGACGGCGCAGCGGATCTGGTGATCGGCGATGCCATGAGCGCAACGTTGTATGTTCTGTTCGGCAACAACGGCGGCGAATTTTCCATTGGCACGACTATAACTTTCTACTTCTCTGGTGAAGCCGATTCCTATCTGTACGATTTGAACGGCGATGGTTATCTTGACGTTGTCGTGAACAACCTCGTGGGAGCGCAGACCATTGTCTGGCTGGGCAAGGGCGACGGTACTTTTAAAACTGGAGTGAGTTATACGTCTTATGCGGTGGCCCTGGCAGACGTGAATAGTGATGGACATCCGGACCTGGTGGGTGAGGTTTATCCCGGGCAAGTTCAGGTTCTCCTCGGCAATGCGGATGGTACGTTCGGATTTCCCGCTCCACTGACGACAGTTCCGGCCGGCGATTTTTTCGTGACCGCCAACGATTTCAATGGGGATGGAATTCCGGATTTGCTTTTCATGACGCCCGAAGGCGTTGGCGTTGCTCTTGGCCAGGGCAATCTCACTTATGGAACCGTCCTTCCGTCCGTGGCCGGAACCGTAACTCAGGCAAGATATCTTCTTGCTTTTGCCCTGGGTGACTTCAATGGCGATGGTTACAGGGACGTTGCCATGGCTGCAGTTGGCGGGGTCGTGATTCTCCTGGGGAAAGGCGATGGAACGTTTCCCGGCGCGGACTACTACGATGTCGGCCACACAGTCGGCGCGGTCGCCGTCGCAGACTTTAGTGGAGACAAGAATCCTGATATTGCGGCGAGCGTGCAGGCAACGTACCCGCGACTGCTCGTTGGCAACGGCGCCGGCCAGTTTACGTTGGCTCCCGACCAGAATCAAAGTTATGGATCGCAAACCGCTAGTGCAAGCATGTCAGCTGGCGACTTCAACGGCGATGGCAACAAAGACCTGTACATGCTCGTGTCGACACAGGCGTATCAATTCGGACAGCCCTTTGTCCTGTTCGGCGCCAGCCACGACACCTTTAGCGCGCCTCTTGCCCTCTCGTCCGGACTAGCCCTGGTTGGCGACCTCAACAACGACGGCCGCAGTGACCTGACCGCATTGGGAGATGGGGTGATCTTGGCATTTCTTGGTCAGAAAAACGAGACGTTCACGCAAGTGTCGACGACGTTGATTCATCCCACATACGGCCTCGCTGCTCTTGGCGACGTGAATCGCGATGGCAAGCCGGACTTGCTGACCTTGGAATATCCCGCTATACGGGTGTGGCTCGGAAATGGTGATGGAACCTTTACCGAATCTACATTGCTCAGCGCTCTCCCGGAGCAGTTGAATCTGATGTCCGCAGCCATTGCCGATCTGGATGGAGATGGGAATCCGGACATCATCGTAGTTTCGTACCCGAACGAACTCGGCGCTCCGTATCCGCTTGTCATCTATTACGGCAATGGCGATGGAACTTTCCAGGAACCTGTGCTTCTGCCCGTGATGCACTCCTACACATAACTGGTAGTTGCCGACATCAATGGCGACAATAAGCCCGACCTCGTTCTGAGCGATGGCAACTGCATCGCGGTCATAACGAACCTGGGAGCGCGGTCCTTTGCTCCCGAAGAGCACTATGTCGCAGGCCAGAAGATTTCAGGCCTCACAGTTGGGGACCTGAACAACGATGGTTTCCCCGACATTGTCGCTGCGAATGCCGGCGGCACGACCGTCGTGGTGTTATTGAACCAGCCCAATGGTAATCCCATCGATGGCGCTCCCAGCAATGGCCTGTTCACAATAACGCCTGAGCCCGCGCAATACGGCCAGCCCATCACACTCAGCATTACTATGTCTTCGCTTTCCGGTCCGGTGCCTACGGGCTCGGTGAGTTTCAGTGTCGACGGGTCATTCATTGCCACTGTAAAACTGGCGAATGGCGCCGCTACTTACAACTTCAACGGACTGTTGATCACAGGCTCTCACACTTTTGTCGCGACCTATGAAGGAGACAAGAATTACGCTCCGGAAAGCTTCGCTCTCCTTCATCAAGTCACTCCGCCAATCTATGCTACGACCACCCTGCTGGTAGCCAGTCCTACGACGGTACTGACAAGTCAGACAGTGAGTTTGCAGGCCACCGTGAGCAGCGCAGTGCAGGTACCAAACGGAACCGTGACGTTCTTCGATGGCACAAACACGCTTGGCTCGCGCACCTTTGTGCCTTACGGCAGCCAAACCGTGATTTTCGATACCAATCTCCTGGCCGCCGGAACCCACACCCTCACTGCTACGTACCAGGGTTGGCAAGATCCCTTTGGCGAGCAGGAAGTTTTCGAGCCGAGCACATCCGCTCCCGTCACCGTCGTCGTGAACAGCACGCCTACGAGCACGGCTTTGCAGGCGTCTTCGACATCGCCAACCGCCGGGACGGTTGTGACCTTTACGGCAAATGTAACTTCGAGCCCTGCTACTCCGTTTGGTGCCGTGACCTTCTACGACGGAACTGCGCCGGTGGGAACCAGTTCCCTTTTGGGCGATGGAAGCTGTACTTTCAGCACCGCTTCTTTGGCGGTCGGTACGCACAGTATCACCGCTGACTACAACGCAAACGCAACGTTCGCAGGCAGCACGTCGCCGGTCGTAACAGTCACCGTCAGTGCAGCTAACGGCAGTTTGACACCAACGGCTGTACGGCTTGCGGCCACCACCGCAGGAGAACAGTCTGCACTCAAAGCGAACGTCGGCGTGGCCAATGGTACGGCCACGGGCAAGGTTACTTTTCTGGATGGTGGCACGATCTTGGGCACTGTGTCCACGGACGCGTCGGGAACCGCAACCTTGCAGCTATCCCAACTCGGAACCGGTGCTCATAACCTCTCCGCGAGTTACGGCGGCTGGACGCTGTTTGCACCCGCCGTTTCACCGGCCCTCGTCGAGCAAACTCCAGCCAGCGTCGGAGACTTTTCGTTGAGCATCTCCCCCGGCGCGGTCGACCTCACCTCTTCCGGTTCGGCGGCCGTGCTTCTGACGATCGTTCTGACAGCAAGGTCGCAGCAGCAGATTCAACTTTCCTGCATGGCTGGAGTACCGCCGGGATACGAATGCTCGTTCTCTCCCGCATCTCTCTACAGTGGCACGAGCTATCTTCAGATTCGGCGATCCTCGAAACCCGGACACAAGCAGAGCGTCCGTTTGCTTTACGGATTCGGGGCAGGGATTTTGTCGTTTTTCCTGGTCGGGGCTAGTGGACGCCGCGTTCGTTTGCTTGCTTTGATGCTAGTTTGCTTGGCACTAATGATGTTCGATGCTTGTGGCGCCTCGTCCTCGCCCCCGGCGCAACCACAACTGGGAGTACTTTCGATCCAGGCAACCGCTGGTACAGGCGCGAGCACCGTTGTCCATTCTGCGCAGGTTTTCGTGAAATTCACGTCGCCCGAATAGCCCGTCGGCGGCAAAGCTACAGAGCGGGACTCGAACCCCATATGCGGGCACTGTAGCAGGTTACTCGCAAGAATCTGTGCTACCGGATTCTAAGTTAGTAGGACAGGGCGGCGCTCTGAAAATCGGGGGGACGGGTTAAATCAGCCTTTCTCGTTTCCACATCCGATTGCCGTAATACCGAACAGGGCTGAAGAAGGCTGATTATGGAAATCACGAACCAAACCAGAGCACCCAATGGATTTGATCGCCATCGGCCTCACGAGGTCGTATGGCAACTAACGCAGTAACTAGTATTAATTCTTAAGATGCTTTTGATTCCCTGCTCAGCGAACTGAACCCCTCTCCTCTCGCTCCACCTGCTGACCTGACCCCCATCGTAGCCGCTCCCCAAGCCCAAAGGCATGGAATTCGACAAACGGGCGTTGTACGGCAAACTGGGAGACCTCGCAGTCGCAACCATTATGCCGCTGGGTTGGGCTTACATAGGCATGCTAGCCATGGCAAGCGCCTTGGATATCACGGATCGGGACGGACACGTGCATTCCAACCCCTATGCCGGAATGATTGCTCCTGTGGGCATGAGCAAGACCGCTGTGGCTGAGGCGATTGAAAAGTCCATCTTTCTCTCCAATTTGATGGTTAGCTATAACACAGCGGGCAGCGATAGGGGGCTGGTTAAGATGATCGGCGATGCGGGCAACACCACCCTGCTCATCGAGGATGAGTTCCGTGGGGTATTGGACAGTGCGCCATTCCCAACAGCACGCTGCCCTACACGGGGACCAACGCCATAATTTCCTTATTTATGGTGCCCGCGCGTGAGAAATTAGCGAGCTTAATCAGAAGAGCATGAGTGACTTCCTGCCCCTTAGCGACGACCAATATTCCTGCCTTATTTCGAATTTCCTGCAGTAAAATCATACCGGCCAATAACTTTGTGGTAGAGATCTTGCGCGGCTCCATGGTCCCGCCTTCCACTTTCATATCCATCAAGGCGTTGACCAGATCCTCCCCAAACTCATTGCTTCGATGCCGCAAGCGTGCAATGGCATCTTCTTCGGACAGACCCTGTATTCTGAGATCGTCAAAGGCAACAGCCAGTTTCAGCAGCTTCGCGCCGAAGACCAGAGCATCTGCGGGCAATGTCGGTACGTGCGGTGCATCTTGCGCTGCTTCCTCGGCAAATTGTTGACTGATCATCCACGCGATAGGTTCAAGGCGGGGGATACTAATTAGAAGATCTCTGGCCACTTTCGGATGGGCCTCAAATCGCGCTTTATCGACTGGAGTTAAGTTCGTTCTGAGATAGGCTGCTTGAATGACCTCTGGATCCAATGTGACACATCCCAACTGCGAAAGCATCGCCGCAGCTTCGAATCGCCACGGAGACGAGAGACCGAATTTGCTCACCAAGTGTCGCACACCGCGCATCGATCTTCCAAATGCCTCAGGGCTTACCGCACTTAAGACGTCGGTCAGCACCTTGATGCTTCCCATCAGAGTGTTCTCCAGAAGTTCCTTCTCTGCTGTTACCAGGCGATATTGCAAAAGTCCGGCGGTGATTGCTTTGCTGAGAATGTCCTTCTCGCATGGCTTGGTGAGAAAACGGAATATGTTTCCTTCGTTCACAGCGCCCATGGCAGCGTTCAGGTCAGTATGCCCAGTCAGCAACATCCTCACTGTGTCGGGCGTCGTTTGACGCACCCGCGATAAAAACTGGACCCCGTTCATCTCGGGCATTCGCATATCGGACACGACAATGGCATAAGGACCATTTTCCTGGATTTCGGCCAGCCCCTGCTCGCCGCTAGGTGCGGTGTCCACCTCGAACTCGCGGTGCAGCATTCGCTTGAGGCCATCCAGGACTGCAGGCTCATCGTCTACAAAGAGGATTTTGTCAGCCATCGTCTTTTCCTTTCCTCAACGCCGGTTCCGGAAGGGTTGCCATCTTCGGCTCCGCCGTCTCGCCGGCCGAATGACTGTCAGGAACGGCAGTGAATGCTAATCGACAGATTCTCCCCTGCACCACAGGTGACGAAGGTACCAGAGACCAGGCGACAGGTGACCCAGAGTTAAGGTCCAACCACGCGACTGCCGATAAGAAGTCGACGGGTTCCTATCGTCAGAGGAAAGACGGTTGTCCTGATGAAGTATTTCAATCAAGTCACAAATGAAGGAAGAACGGAAGTTCGCGCAATCGGCACGGCACTTTTTGCAGGATTCCTAACTCTCGCTTTTGTTGTTGTCGGCATCGACTACTGGAGCCTGAGCACCATGGAAAAGGTTCATGCCCAGATGCAGTCAATCGCCGATCGCCAATGGATCGACGTACAACTAGCCAATGAGGCGCTTGACTACTCCAATATCAATAACCGCGTCTTCATTCAGCTCATGTTGACCAGCGACCGAGCCGAAGTGACTTCGCTCCTTGGCGACAGGGCAAAGAACAGCGCCAGGATTTCCACCCTGGAAGAACAACTCCAAAGCCGGGTTGCGTCTGAAAAAGAACAAGCACTTCTCAATGCAGTCAACGGGACCAGACGTCCCTACCTGGAAAGCTGCAACCGCGCAATAAGCATTCTGCTGAATGGCAAGAATCCGGAACTGGCGCGACAAGCACTGATTCGCGTCACGTTTCCAGGTTTACTGCAATACCACAGAGCCTGGGGTGATTACGTCCACCTCCGAACGGATGAAATGAATCAGCAACTGGCCGCTGCTTCGGCGAAGTATGTTGCTGCCCGCAAGCGAACCACCTATCTCATGACGCTTTCCGTTCTGCTGGTGCTCGGTATAGCACTAGTCGTGCTCCGGAGGATCATGGCTGAGATTCGTCGACGCGGAGCTGCCGAGCGCGAGATTCGGCAGTTGAACGAGGGACTCGAACTCACAGTGCGCCAGCGCACCGCCGCACTTGAAAGAGCCAATGAATATCTCACGGCCGAGATTACGGAGCGCAAGCAGGTCGAAGAGAAACTACGCCTGAAGACAGCCTTCCTCGAAGCCCAAACCAATTCAACGTTGGATGGAATCCTGGTGGTAGACGACAATAATCGGATAATTCTTCACAACGGCAGATATGCGGCAATGTTCCGAGTCCCGCTACACATCTGCGAAGAGGGCGATGATAGTCCCCTACTCGAACATGTGTTAAGCCTTGTGAGAGATCCCGAGCGTTTCCTGGGCCGAGTGAACTATCTTTACAACCACCGACAAGAAATCAGTCGTGATGAAATTGAGTTTAACGATGGGAGGGTGGTAGACCGATACTCGTCGCCGGTCATTGGCCGAGAGGGGAAATACTACGGACGCATCTGGAGCTTTCGCGACATTACCGAACGGAAGCGAAGCGACGAAGTAGTCCGCCGACTGTCGTTGGCGGTGGAGCAAAGCCCGGTTTCGGTCGTAATCACGGAGTTGAACGGTCAGATTATCTATGTTAACCGCAAGTTCGTCGAGTGTACGGGATACCGTTTAGATGAAGTCATAGGCAAGAACCCAAATATTTTAAAGTCCGGCCATACTAAAAGCGAAGAGTACAAGAAGCTATGGGCTGCGATCACAGCCGGAAAGGAGTGGAGAGGCGAGCTTCAAAACCGCAAGAAAAACGGCGAGCTCTATTGGGAATATGCCGTAATCAGGCCGATTGCAGACGAGAATGGTAGAGCTACGCATTTCCTGGCTCTCAAGGAAGACATCACAGAACGGCGAAACATGGAAGTACAACTCCAGCACGCCCAAAAGCTGGAAGCGATTGGCCAGCTCGCATCCGGCATTGCCCACGAAATCAACACACCCACGCAGTACATCGGAGACAATGTCAGCTTTCTGAGTGAGGCTTTTGAGGATCTGCGAAAGCTTGTGGCCGACTATGAACGGCTTATGGCAGCAGCGAAGGACAATGTGATATCCAGCGAGATCGTGGAGGAGATCCGTTCCGCCGTGGAGCGGGTGGATTGCGGCTACTTGCTGGAGGAAATCCCAAAGGCGCTGGCGCAGACCAAGGAGGGTATTAATCGGGTATCCAAGCTTGTGTCCGCTATGAAGGAATTTTCCCACCCGGGCACAAAGGAAAAGACGCCATTAGATATAAATCGCGCCCTGGAGAGCACAATCACGGTCTCGCGGAATGAGTGGAAGTATGTATCTGACCTGGAGACGGACTTCGATTGCTCGTTACCTTTGGTCTCGTGTTTGCCCAGCGAACTCAATCAGGTGATTTTGAATCTGATTGTCAATGCGGCGCATGCAATTGCCGATGTTGTACCCCATGGAGCCGCCGCTAAGGGAAAGATTCACGTAAGAACGCTGAATTGTCAGGACTGGGTGGAAATTCGCGTGCAGGATACAGGCGCGGGCATACCGAAGGAAGTGCAAGCGCGCATTTTCGAACCCTTCTTCACTACCAAGCAAGTAGGAAAGGGAACGGGACAAGGGCTAGCGATTGCGCGCTCCTTGGTCGTGGACAAACACCAGGGGAGCATCCGCTTCGAAACGGTAGAGGGGAAGGGATCGACCTTCATTATCCGCCTTCCCAAGGACGGGAAGTGCGTGCCCTCCCTCGCACAAAGGGCAACTGTATGAAGCGAGTCCTGTTCGTGGACGACGAAAGCAGGATTCTCGACGGCATCCGTCGCATGCTACACGCTGACCGGAAGCGCTGGGAGATGGAATTTGCTGACGGAGGCGAAGCCGCTTTGCAGGCGTGCGCGCGGAACAGCTTTGATGTAATTGTGTCTGACATGCGGATGCCAGAAATGGATGGAGCAGCACTCCTGGCCCACATGCGCGATCGCTATCCCGGCACCGCGCGCATCGTTCTGTCTGGCCATTGCGAAGTCGAATCCTCCACTCGCGTGGTTACCCTTGCACACCGATTTCTCGCCAAGCCGTGCAGCCCGAAGGAACTGCAATCCGCACTTGAGAGCGTTTGTACCCTGCAGGATCTTTTGTCTGGAGCAAAGATTCGTCGGGTCATCGGGGCCGTTGGCGAACTCCCTTCTCTTTCAAGTACCTATGCTTCTCTGGCACAAGCCGTGAACGACCCGGAAACTGACATCAGCAGGGTCGCCAGAATTGTCGAGCAGGACATGGCGCTTTCTGCAAAGGTCTTGCAACTCGTCAACAGCGCTTTCTTTGGGCTCGCGCAGAAAGTGACCACCGTGCGCAGTGCGGTGAGCTATCTTGGCATGGACACGGTTAAGAACCTGGTGTTAGTTGCAGAAACGGTCAGAGTTTTCGTTCCAGACAAGCGCATTCCGCATTCGGTGTATGAGTTGCTGCAACAACATGCTCACCGTGTAGCCTGGATTGCCGGCAAGCTTCCCCTGGAGAAGCAGGTTCGAGACGTCACCGTTCTGGCTGCGCTTCTCCACGATATAGGAAGGCTGATTTTCGCCAGCAAGTTGCCTGATGAATTTTGTTCAGTGGCCGCCCTCGCGAAAGAGCGAGGGTGCGAGATTTTTGAGGCGGAAGAAGAAGTTTTAGGGACCTCCCATGCAGAGGTCGGAGCCTTTCTGCTCGGGTTGTGGGGCATCCCACATCTTGCGGTCGAGGCAATCGCCCACCATCACCATCCGACGCGAATACCGCATTCCAGCTTCGATGTTTCCACGGCTCTTTACATTGCCGATCTATTGGCCTGTGAGCCAACCCCGGCGGACGATTCAGCAATACGTGAATCGGACCGCTGCTCTCTTGAAACATTGGGAGTCCTAGATCGGCTTGCCGAATTTCGCGAGATTGCTCGGCAGAGTGCCGGTCAACGCTTCAATGTTCTCGATGTTCACTAGATGGGCATTCGAAGCACCACGAATTGCAAGCGCAGCGCGTTCTCCATCATTTTTGTTCAGTCCCGCGACGGTCCGGAGGTTCCTCCGCCACCGAAAAGCGAAATCGACGGCGGTCGTATCCTCAACCTGAAAACTGGACGCAACCGTCCCGAGAGGTCTCTCAGATTGGATGACGAGCACCAGTTCATCATCCTCGAACAGTGCTTTCATCAGCGGAAACATCTACGGCCAGGATCAAGTCTTCTGTGGGAACGAATCGCGCACTCGCTCTGCCCAAACTCTGCCCGTCAGATTAAGAAAAGACCACACAGGATGGCACAAAACGACACGCGCGAAGAGCGGGCAGTTCGTCAGCAACTCTCCGCATGCCGGATATTTACTGGGGTTTGGCGGGTTGGAAAAAGTGAATGGGTCAGGATTAGAAATCCGATGCTCTATCCGCCTGAACCACGGGCCACCCCTCTGTTACGACCGCGCTGGACGCAGCAGTTCCAGGGTTGCTTGATCATTTCGTTACGACCTCAGTATCGCACAGCCCTTGCGCCGGCGGCCAATCGTGCTCCGGGCCCATGGTATCTGGCAAGGAGCGCGCGGGCTGCTCCGTGGACCCTGGGCCGGCCGGAGAACAGCTCCGCGAACCGCCTCCAACCGGAGTTCCCCAGAGCTGTATTGGACCTGGTCCGACCTGCTTGCAGCTGATTCAATCGGGCTGGGATCACAGCAACACGTGATTAGGATCACAGTCAGTTGCGAGCAATCCGCATAGCTTCCCTTGGAGATAGAAAGGCCCCACGCCTAATTCGTTTGGCTTGCGGAAGGGAAAAACGGGTGTAGGATGAATAGCTTTTGAATTCGGGGCGGAAGGCTCTTACTTAACCGATCATTCTGGAGGTGTCTGTGAAACGAGCGATTCTCGTGGGTCTTCTTCTGCTGTCGGCTTTTGCCGTTCTAGGTTTTGCTCAAACCGTTACCCTTGGATTCACGGTATCGAGGACTGGCTCTCTGAACGTGGACTCTCTGGAGCAATACCGCGGGTTCGAGCTTTGGCGCGACACGGTCAACGCTGCCGGCGGGATCAAAGCCGGGGGCAAGAGCTACAAAATTCAGTTTGCCAGCTACGATGATGAATCCAACTCCAAGCGCGTGCAGCAGCTTTATACCCGCATGATCCTGGAGGACAAGGCCGATTTTCTATTCAGCCCCTACTCGTCGGGCTTGACGTCCACGGCCGCGGTGGTTACGGAGCAGAACGAAAAAATCATGCTGACGACCGGCGCTGCCGAAGAGAAGACCTACAAACTGGGCAACCAGTATCTTTACCAGATGTTCGCGCCCGCCAAAGAATACCTCACGGCGGCGCTCGACGCCTTGAAGACCAAGGACCCGAAGGCTGCGGTCGCGTTCGTCTATGAGGACTCCTCGTTTTCGGTTGCGGTTGTGACTCCGGCCAAGGCCTATGCGCAGCAACTGGGGTTCAACGTCGCATTCAGCGAAGCCTACGCTCCCAACACCACCGACTTCAGCGCGATCATCGACAAGGTGATCGCTTCCAAGGCTACGGTTCTGCTGGGCGGCGGACACTATGCCGATGGTTCGACACTGGCGCGGCAGCTTTACGGGCACAAAGTCCCACTGAAGATGATCGCGCTGCTGGTCGCTCCCGACAGCCCGCAGTGGTCCGAACTGGGCGACGCGGCGCTGGGCGTCATCGTGCCGTCCCAGTGGGAACCGCAGTCCACCTTCAAGGCGCAATACGGCCCGAGTGGTGCCGAGTTCGCCAAAGCATATACGGCCAAGTACAACGCTCCGCCCAGTTATGAATCGGCGGGAGGCTACGCTTCCGGGTTGGTGTTGCAACACGCCATCGAACAGGCGGGTGG
>JBAQJU010000125.1:0-2204 GCA_049300475.1 Terriglobales bacterium
CCAACTCGGATCGGTACACTGCCGTGATGTAACGCTGTGACACGAACATCTCGTGTGGCTGCAAAGCTCGCATCTGTTTCCCATTTTCGAGACCGTTCTCGCGCTCGGTCATGTTGAAGATCACGGCGTGAGTATGAAGCTGGGGCGCAGCATAGCCATCAACCGGCCGCGCGGTGTCGTGCTCGAAAGTGGCGGCGATAAATTTGCCGGTCGTCTCCGGGGCATGGACATTGCCAATCCGCGCCTGCGTGTATCGCTCAAGTTCCTGAAGTGCCGCGCGTACACTCTCCCGATGGGCTTCCCGCACCCCATCATCGCCGCCCACAAGAGCGGTAAGCGAAACCGACTTCGGCGCGGAGAAGGTAGCGTCCCAACCGGCGCGATGCTCAACGCTGGTTACATCTCTGCCAAATTTGCCTTCATAGGTTCTCGAAACCTGATGCCGTACGAGCTGCTCTTCGGTGTGCGGATGCTGGCCTTCACTCAGTCGTGCAAAGTGTTCGGAACCAACGCCACCTTGCAACCCCCACTGCTCGGCGAGCCTGCCCTGCCACTCACTGTGACCCTGTTGATCGCGGCTCCAGTAGTTCTGTTCCTGCGAGGCAAACTCCCGCACATGGTAGGTCTGCGCCTGGCTGGCTGACAGCGGTTTCGAGATCGTAAGCATACCGAACGCTCCTCAAGCGGCAAGTGATGTTCTTGGCAATTCGGCTCTCATTCGATTCCCTTCGTTTTCTCCCAGGCGAACGCCTCTTTGGGTTTGGCCTCGGGCGCATCGATGGTCGAACCATTCACGGTCGAACCAAAGAGCGCGAGCATCGGCTGAGTGGGCTTTTTCAGCGGATCGGTAGGAGCATTCGCGGGCACTGAGGCCGCCGGTTTGGGCGCGATCTCTGACATCTGCTGCTGCGAGAATCTCGGCAGTCTGAATCGGATTCTGCCCATCTTTATCCTCCATCTCTGGATCAAACTTGGCCGAGGCCGGCCCAATTCGATCGTGTCCCTTTCCCGCCATTTACGTGGGGGCCGGTTCTGCAACACGCTCCGCACTGCCAGTAGCAAAAGGAACATCGCGGCTACCCAAAGCAACGGCGTCAAGAGCGAAAAGTTTCTTGGAAAAGTCATGGCACTCATGGCATACGAGCTCTTTCCTTGCCCTCGCGAGCGAAGAAGTCATCAAGCAGTTTGCGCGCCTCCTGAAGCTTTCGTGCGTCTGCCTGGTCGCGAATTTTGAGGACGGAATCGGGCGACAGTTGTCTACCTTCCGCTGCGGCCCCGGCGGCTGCGTGGAAGAGATTAAGCAGCGTGTAACGCACCGCCCAGACTTCGGCCAATACCAGTTCGGCGGGATCAGCGGGCGGCTGTCGCGCAGCGCACAGAGCGGTCCCGCGCAGCCACTCGGATAGAGCCTGCCCCGCGCTGTCGGCGGCAGCTTCTATCTCTCCTAGTTCTTCGGGAGTCAGTCTCGTGGCCGCGGTCTTGGTGCGGAAGCCGGGCTTCGCCTCTTCGCCGAACGGCAAACTGGACTGAGGATTGGCCTGGACGCGGCGACTACTCATTGCACGAACCGCCTCATTGCGCTACTGCGCTTGATTCCGCCGCGATTAAGCTGCGTAATTGTTAGTTCACAGTAAGCTCTTGCCCTTCAATGCGTTTACGTGATCGACGCTCATCCGCGTTCTGACACAACAAACGTGATCGTTCGCTACGGCGCTCATTCAGCCAATCAACGAATTTGTTGATGCAGCGAAAGTTAACCGGCGTAAACACCAGAGCCCCTCTTCGGCGCTCCGCAGTTCCCAACTTGGGGGTGACGTGTCCACCCTTCTCCCGGTGCGAAGCACCGCGTTTTTACAGCTCGCCATATTCCAGCATCTGAGCCTCCCACGTATGGATCACTTCGGGGGCCTGCCAGGCGCGGCGAAACAGATTCCGAATCGACTGCCAGTGCTCCATCGGGAATCGGAAGGCGATTCCGTTCTCCCGCGCAAAGAAAAACACACCCCTCTGCTCGTTTTCCACGATCGCCGTGTGCGCGTAGAAGTAGTAGCCTTGCCATTGGCAAAGGTCCCGCTCCAAATCGAGCTCCTCCAGCAGCCTTCGGAACTCCGCAATCCTCGGGTATCCAACCACCGGATACCGCGGGGTAAGGGTTCCGGGAAACTGCAAACGAGGGGAGAATTCATTCCCCTCTTCCCGCACCA
>JBAQJU010000126.1:0-6233 GCA_049300475.1 Terriglobales bacterium
ACCCGGAGATGAACCGCGAGGTTTACCGGGAAGCGTTTCATCTGGCTGTCGCATTTCACCGCCTGATTATGCCGGATGGTTACTCCGTCGATCTCGACCAGTTCCACGGCCTCGACCAGATCGGCGAGGAAGGGCTGAAGGACAAAGTCAACAACCACTACCTCCAAATCTTCGGCACCTCGATAGCTTTGGGCGTGATCGCCGGAGCAGGCGAACTCACGCAAGGCGGCGGCACGATTACCACCAGCGGCTCCCAGGCATTCACCAACGGGGCTGCGGCCAGCGTTTCGCAGTCCGCGACCACCATCCTTGACCGCTTCATCCAGATACCGCCCACCATCACGATTCGGGAGGGCCACCGCGTGAAAGTGTATTTCACGCAGGACTTGCTTCTTCCTGCGTACTCAAACCACACGATTCCACAAACGTTTTAAGGAGGCTTTCGATGCGATCAGTTGCCCTCTCCCTCTTACTCCTATCGACTCTCGCCCTTGCGGGCTGTCAGAGCAAAGCTGAAAAAGTGAAGAAGTTGCAGGACCAATACGACGCCCAATACCCGGCCTATGCCAAGGACTGCCTCGATGAGACCTCCGGCTCCGCAAGAATGCTGACCGGAGAAAAGCTGACAGCGGAGCAGATGGCCGCCCTCGACGCGAACAAAAAAGAGCGAGACGCACGGTGCAAGCCAGAGGCCGACCGTCTTGCACAGATTCAGAGAGAAATTCTTGCCGCACAACAGTAACGCGGTATTGCTGTGAGGCTTTGCCACACCAACCGCAAACGAAAGGATAAGGCAATGAAGAAGCTACTCCTAACCGCGCTCGCCATCGGACTTGCGACGGTACTGCAACCCACTGCGCAGGCGCAATTCGGCTCCGGCATCGTCTACGATCCGACGCAGTCGGTCCATGCCGTCACGCAGATCGAACACGAAGAACAATCCATCTCCAACCAATTCCAGCAGATCGAGCAGGGCCAACAAATCTTCAGCAACACCGTCAAGATTGCGACGACGGCTCTACAGGCATACAACGTCGCCAAACAACAATACCAACTCGTCCACCAGATGATCCTCGCGCCGAACATGCTCTATCAGCGGTTTCTGTCTCCCACGACCGACCTGAGGATGCTGCAACAAATCTCGAACACCTATGGCAATTCGATGGGTTGGCTCAATTCGGCCAACACCGGAACCGGGGCCGCAGCCTCCTACCAGCAGGTCAGCGTCCCCAATACCACCAATATGATTCCCGGCTATGGTAGCGCCAGTGTTGCTGGGCAGCTCCAGATTGCCGCACAGGGAGCCACCGTTGACATCGGCGATTCCGTAATGACCAACAACCTGCAAATGCTCGGCACGATCCGTGCCAATCAGACCGCAAGGCAAACCGATCTCACCAGCCTGGAGGCCACGACACAAAGCCAGGACACCTCGCAGCAGACCATCATGGCTACACTCCAGCGCATCAATCAGGCCCTGCTCTTGCAACTGCGTACCCAGCAGGACGCGAACCAGATCAACGCCAACCTTGCCCTGCAGCAGATCGTTGCCCAAAAGCAGCAGCAAGACGCAATGAAATCGGCATTCCGTGACTCGTCGGGATACGAAAGCTACTACAACGCCAACATCGCCACAACCAGCAGCGGCGCGGCCAGTCTCCTCACCCAATCGTTCTGAGAGCAAACACAGAGGGTATGAAATATGGGTGGTCTCTTCGAGTACATCGCTCAGGCTTGCCAGTCGCTTGCAGCCACGGCGGCACCCTCCATTACCGCGATGGGGATTCACATCGTCATAGCCCTTGCCACCATCATGATGGTTTGGTTCGGTGTCCAAGAAGCCCTCGCATCCGCGCACGGCGAGGGGGGATTCAGCATGGGGAGGTTCCTCAACCTCTTCATGCTGCTCACCTTCGCCTATGCGATGGTGAACTACTACGACAGCTCCATCCCCGGACTCGGCTTTTCCATCAAGAACTTCATCGACGGCGGCACCACCAACTTGGTCAGCCTCATTGGGTCGGATGGTTCCAGCACCATGCTGAGCGAAATCCACGCGGCATCCTCGAAAACCGGGCCGTCCTTGCTGACCAGCATGATGTCTCCCTACTACGCCATTGTGTACTTTGCCGTGCAGTTCCTATTGGCCCTCCTGGCCGCAATCGTCTCCGCCATCCTGGCCTACGGCGCAATCGCGGCGACGATCATCGGATTACTCGGGCCTATCTTTATCCCGTTTCTCGTCTTCGACAAGCTCGATTGGTTGTTCTGGGGATGGCTCAAAGCCTATCTCGGGTTCAGCTTTTATAAGGTCGTCGCTGCAGCCACGATGAACGTCCTGGCCCACGTTCTGACGAACTACTACATCCAGCTTGGCCAGAGCGTGTCGGACCCTTCAACAATTGTTCAGACGTTGCCGCTTCTTGTCCTTCTAGTACTGGTCAATGTTTACATTCTCTTCAAGATTCCGACGATGACCCACAGCCTATTCAGCGGCGGCGGCGGCGGACACGGCGGGGGCTTCGGCGCGGCGATGTTAGCAATAAGGGCCCTAATGTAAACCCCAGGAGAAACGAGGCACATAGATGAACGCGGAGAAGACACTATGACCGCCGAAACGAAAGCCATCCCGAGCATTACCCGTGCCGCAGAACGCTACTTGGAACAATACGGCGATCCGCTGGTGATGAACACCTATCTAAAGGTGACGATTCTTGTGCTCGCCGCCGTCTGTTTCGCGCTGGCCGCACTAACCTTCAAGAGCCAAACAGCGCTTGCCAACATGCACCCGATGATTGTGCGGATTAACGACGTGGGCCACGCGGAAGCCATCGACTATCGCAACTTCCAGTATCGCCCGCAGGAAGCGGAGAACAAGTATTACCTCACTCGCTGGGCGGAACTGTATTTCAGCCGGAACCGCTTCACGATCGAACGCGATCAAACCCAGTCGCTTTACTTTCTCAATAGCGACGTGCAACGCGCCGTAATCGACCAGGAACGCAAGGACAACAGCATTCAGAACTACGTCAAAGACAGCACCTTGCCGTATGTCGATGTCGAGATCAAGAACGTCATCCTTGACGACCTGCGGCAGTCGCCGTATTCGGCACGCATTGAGTTCGAGAAAGTGTACAGCAATCCGGCGGATCATACCGAACTCAAGCGGGAGCGATGGACAGCCAGCGTCACCTATGTCTTCCGCGAGAACGTGAAGAACAATGAGCTGGCCGTGAACCCTCTCGGTCTGACCATCGTGCGTTTCCGGGCCGACCAGGCGTTCAGCTAAGGATGAAGAATTCGTCGACCTTCACAGAGGCTTATCCATGTCGTTTCTTGCTGCTAATTCGGCTGACTTTCCCCACCTGTCTCAGTGCCCGGTGGAGCGTCCGAACAGGAGCCTCCCGACGTGCAACGGCGGTGGCGGATTGCGCCCTTCTTACGGAGGACATGCCGGCTCGAATCGCACTGCAATTGCGGTGAACTTCCGCAGCCAATGGGCAGATGAACACTTTGCTCTGGAGCGTGTCTGCCGTTATGTATCCCGCCTTTTGCTCGGTCACAGCTTCGGGGCCTTTCCGGCGCCCGGCGGCACTCGGTCTTCTGCTTCGCATTTCGCGCCCCTTCGGGGTCTCGGTTCCTCCCAAAACAAGTTTGCAAACCGCGGCAAAAGGCGCCGCGCAAACTTCTTTCGGGCCCCTCCCAGAAAGCAGCCCTTCGGCACTTGGGAGCCGGGCCCACTCGCTTGGCTCCGCCCAGTGTGACCCGATCAACAACGGGAAAATTCAACAAACGGAGACACTCTTATGTACCAGAACAAAGTAACCCTCATCGGATTCCTCGGCAGCAACCCAGAAGTTCGCACCAACGACAATCGCAGCTTCGCGACACTCTCGCTGGCAACCAAGTCCTCCTATAAGAAGGATGACAAGTACATCTCGCACACCGAATGGCACCGTTGCGTAGTCTTCGGCAAGCTCTCGGAGTTCGCCAAGACGCTCACCAAGGGCGCACATATCCAGGTGGAAGGCGAACTGCGCAGCCGGGAATACACCAGCAAGAAGACCGAATCGAAGCAGCGTGTCTGGGAAATTCGGGTCGCCTCGATCCTGAAACTCGACCGCGCTGAAAAGGCCGCTCCGGAAGACCAGGAGCACGATGAATCGTCCCCAGAGGAAGCGGCCGCATAAGCCCTTGCTCTCGACTCTCGGAAGCCCGGCTATCCGCTGGGCTTCCACGCCGTGAGGTTCTCGCTATGAGTTTTGAGTTGATCCTGCCATTCCTTCGGCCCATCGAGCCCCTGCTGCTCGACGAAAGCGTCAGCGAGATCATGGGCAATCCCGATGCCTCGTGGTTTTCGGAGCGCGATGGAATATTGTGCCAGGAACCGAACATCTCCTTCGACGCCGGCAGGCTGCGCACCGGCCTTGAAGTCATTGCCAATCAACTCGGCAAGAAGCTCGATGAAGACAACCCCTTACTGGACGCGCATCTCCCGGACGGGAGCCGTCTTGCGGCAGTGATTCCGCCGGTCGTATGCCCCGCTCCGTCGCTGACGATCAGAAAGTTCACCAGCCGCCATTACACGATCGATGACCTCATTGCTCGGGGCACGCTGACACGGCCTCTTGCAGATTTCCTGGCCGAGCAGATTCGCAGCGGAAAGACGCTGCTTATCAGTGGTGGAACAGGCACCGGCAAGACCACGCTCCTGCGGATACTAGCCGATTTCATTCCAGACCAGGAACGCCTCGTCGTCATCGAGGACACCTCCGAACTTCAGATCCGGAAGCCAAATATTGTGGCCGCCGAATGCCAGACCGACACGTTCAAGGCCAACATCTCGTTCGATAAGCTTCTAAAGTCCGCTCTCCGCTGGCGACCGGACCGGATCATCATGGGTGAAGTGCGCGGCATCGAGGCTCGCACGCTGCTCGATTCCTTCAATACCGGCCACGCGGGATCGCTGGCCACGATACACGCCAACTCTGCAGCCAAAGCCCTCACGCGCTTCGCCAATCTGGTAATGCGCGACCACGCGCAGACCACGTTCTCCGATACCGAGGCGGAGATCGGGGAAGCCGTTGATGTTGTCGTTCATATCGAACGTCAACCGGGCCGCCGTGTCATCCGCGAAGTCCTGGCGCTTCGCGGATACGACCGCGATGCCAAACGCTTCCTGATCGAGCCGGTATTCGAGGTGAAACATGCCACACCATAGCACTGAAAATGGAACCAGCGCCGCTGTTGATTTCCTCACCCGTTGCTTCGCTCCGGATGAAACGATTGCGCTTCTTGTCCGGAGGGAATCTCCTAACCAGACGCTTCAGCGAATTGCTCCCTTGGAACATGCGCTAGCGCCTCGTTACCTCGCCTGGCTCGCGCACGAGAACTCTACCGGAGCGAATATCTATGTGGCTGCTAACCCGCTTCGCCCTGCCAGCCGCAAACGTACCAAAGAGTGCATCGCCGCGGTCCGGCATCTGTACCTTGATTTGGACACCGATGGCGAGGCCCGCCTCACTTCGCTCCGCGCCTCGGATGCAGTTCCCCCGCCAAATGCTGTCCTCTCCACATCGCTCGGCAAGTATCAGATCCTCTGGCGGGTTGGAGGCTTTACTCCCGAACACCAGGAAAACGCGCTGAAACTGCTTGCGATTACGTTCGGTGGCGATCCCGCCTGCACGGACTGCAACCGGGTTCTCCGCGTACCGGGATTCCTGAATTGCAAGTACGATCCGGCGTATCCCGTCACCGTCGAATACCCCGGCGATTCCACTTGGAATTCCCATGACTTCCGGCTGGATATCCTGGCGGCGGATGCCATCCTTCCGTACCCTTCAATCACACCGCGGAAGCATCCCGATAGGCACAGCAATTCCGAGCACGATTGGGCATGGGTTCTGCATCAACTTGCCCGTGGAAAGGACCCCGCGAAGCTCACCCGAAAGCTCGCTTCGCGCCGCGCCGATAAGCCCAATCCTCTTTTTTACGCTCAGCGGACGGTTGACGTTGCATCGGCCAGGCTTTGGCTCATCGAAGGTATTCCGATCGACGATGTTGTCACGATGCTCGAAGTCCGCCGCCGCTTCGAGATTCCCATCGCACTCTGCTCCGCTCGTGCGCGGGAGATCGCGCTGACGGCGCAGAGGATGATTGCCCGGAGAAAGATCGCATAAATCAGCACCTACATAAGGAGAAGAAATGCCACTACTTGAAATCAACTTGAGCCG
>JBAQJU010000127.1:0-14323 GCA_049300475.1 Terriglobales bacterium
CTCAAAATCTCTCCAGCGCCGGCCATCGCGTTCCATCAACTCGTCGGACTCTTTCGGGCCCCAGGTTCCGGCGGGATAGTTGGGGAAATTACGCGGCGGCAGCGCCTTCCACACATCGAGTACGGGATTGACAATGCTCCAGCCGGCCTCAACCATGTCGGCGCGCTGGAACAGGGTTGCATCGCCGATCATGCAATCGTGGAGCAGGCGCTCGTATCCGGTGGAAGGAGTCGTTCCGAAATAGTCGGAATATTCAAAGTCCATGTTGACTTCGCCGAGTTGCATGGCGGGGCCGGGAGTTTTGGCGGCGAAACGCAGCGAGATGCCTTCCTCGGGCTGGATGTGCAGGACGAGTTGGTTGGGCATCATGTTTTCAACCGGTGTGTCGCGGAAGAGCATGAAGGGCGCGCGCCGGAACTGGATGACGACGTGCGTATTGCGCCCGGGAAGGCGCTTCCCGGTGCGCAGATAGAAGGGAACTCCTGCCCAGCGCCAGTTGTCGATCAGCAGTCGCATGGCGACGAAGGTTTCGGTGCGCGAGTCGGGCGGAACTCCTTCTTCCGAACGGTAGGCGGGGACGCGCTCGCCGTCCACAATGCCTTCTCCGTATTGGCCGCGAATGGTTTTGCTGAGCACGTCTTCGTTGCTGAACGGTTGCACGGCGTGCAGGATCTTGGCTTGCTCATCGCGGACGGCATTTGCCTCGAATGAAATCGGAGGCTCCATAGCGGTGAGCGTGATGAGCTGCATGATGTGGTTAGGCACCATGTCGCGCAGGGCTCCCGCGCCGTCGTAGTAACCGCCACGTTTTTCTACGCCCACGGTTTCGGCGACCGATATTTGCACATGATCGATGTAGCGGCGATTCCAGATGGGCTCGAAGATTCCGTTGGCGAAGCGAAGGGCCAAGATGTTCTGGACGGTTTCTTTTCCGAGGTAGTGGTCAATGCGATAGATCTGATGCTCTCCGGCTACTTTCAGGAGTTGCTGGTTCAGCGCTTTGGCCGACTCCAGATCGTGGCCAAACGGCTTTTCGATAATCACCCGGCGCCAGTGACCATTCTCTTCGGTCATCAGGCCAACTTTGGAGAGCCGTTCCACGATGTCTCCGAAATAGTTCGGCGCGGTGGCGAGGTAGAAGAAGAAGTTGCCGTGGCTGTCGTGGTCCTGATTCACCTTCGTGAGGGTGTCTTGCAATTTGGCGTAGGTGTTAGGGTCGTCGAAATCTCCGCTGACGTAGTGCACGCGGCGGACGAACCAGTCCCAAAGATCGGAGTCGACGGCTCCGCTGGCGAACTGTTTGAATTCTTCGCTGAGTTTTTTCCGCGCCTCGTCATTGCTCATGGAGTTGCGAGCGACACCAATGATGGCAAACTCGCGCGACAGCAATCCCTGGCTGGCTAGATTGTAGAGAGCGGGAATGAGCTTGCGGCGAGTGAGGTCGCCGGAGAACCCGAAGATGACCATGACGCAGGGATCGGCGACGCGGCCGACGCGAGGCTTGGTCGCCGCGGGAAGAGCTTCAGTAGGAGCCATCGGGTTTCCTCATTTGTGAGCTTCGAGCCTCGCGTTGCGAGCCGCGAGCAAACGTAAGATCTAGCTTCGAGCTTCGAGCCGCGAGCAAAACGTAAGATATGATCGCTCGGAGTTCGTGGCTCGTAGCCTGTGGAGCATAGTCTGAATGTTTCTTACTTCGTTGTTGCCGCCGCCTTCGGTTCCACGTGACCGCCGAACTTTTGTCGCATGGCAGAAAGCATCTTATCCGCAAAGGTGTGTTCCTGGCGCGAGCGAAAGCGCGCGTAGAGCGAAGCCGTAAGCACTTCCGCGGGCACGGCTTCTTCGATCGCTGCCTGGATGGTCCAGCGGCCTTCCCCTGAATCCTGCACGTAACCGCTGTACTCGGCGAGCGTTGGATTTTCGACCAGCGCCATGGCGGTCAAATCGAGGAGCCAGGAACTGATCACGCTACCACGCCGCCAGACCTCGGCGATGTCAGGCAGGTTGAGATCGTAGCGAATATTTTCGGGAAGTTCCTTGCTGGTAGCGTTCTTGAAAATGTCGAAGCCCTCGGCGTAGGCCTGCATGATTCCGTACTCGATGCCGTTGTGAACCATTTTGACGAAGTGTCCGGCGCCCGAGGGACCGCAATGGATGTACCCGTCTTCGGCTGTGCCGCCGCGTTTTTCAAAGCCGGGAGTGCGCGGGATGTCGCCGCGTCCGGGAGCCAGCGTTTTGAAGATTGGATCGAGACGCTGGACAGCCTCTTGCGGTCCGCCGATCATCATGCAATAGCCGCGTTCGAGTCCCCAGACGCCGCCGCTGGTGCCGACGTCGACGTAGTGGACGCCTTTGGCTTTGCACAGCCCGGCGCGGCGTACGTCATCTTTGAAATAGGAGTTGCCGCCGTCGATGATGGTGTCGCCCGCCTGCATGCTGGAGAGCAACGTTTGGACGGTTTTCTCCGTGGGATCGCCGGATGGGACCATGACCCAGGCGGCGCGCGGAGGTGTCAGCTTGGCGACGAGGTCGCTGAGAGAACTGGATCCAACGGCACCTTCACCTGCCAGTTGCTTGACGGCATCGGGGCTCAGATCGGAGACGACTAATTTGTGGCCGTCGCGCATCAGGCGCCGCGTCATGTTGGCGCCCATGCGGCCGAGTCCTACCATTCCGAGTTGCATTGCTTGCTCCTTAGTTGAGAGCCACGGGCCGCGAGCCACGAGTCGCGAGCAACCTTGCTCGAGTCGACTCGACACTCTTGCTTCTTCTTCTTGCGCTCATGGCTATGATTGCTGAATAAGTTCCACTAACTTGTTTAATCCCGCCTTTACGTCGCTTCCTATGTGGACGCGGAGGGCGCGGCGCTTGCGCTCGGCCAGGACCGCGAAATCGCCACGGGCCTGGGCTGCCTTCACTATGCCGAAAGTATATTTTTGTTGCGGTACTGGCAAGTCGACGGCGTCGTCGCAGGTAATTTGCAGGAAAACTCCGCTGTTGGGACCCCCTTTGTAGCATTGCCCCGTGGAATGCAGAAAACGCGGGCCGAAGCCAAGGCAGGTCGCTACGTGCTTGCGATCCCGGACGCTCATGCGCAACTTTTGCAGAAGAGCCTCATGCTCGGGATTCATCTCGATATATGCCAGGACTGCAAAATAGTCGCCTGCACCGAGGCGCGCCAGGTGGGCACGCAGGTAGTTTACGAGCGAACGATCGGAGCCAACTGCTTTGGCTAAGTCCGCGGCGTTTGTCGCGTCGGTGAAGAGCTTGAAGCCGCCCTGTTCAAGCAGCGGCGTTTCGACGGGAAGCGAGCCTTTGCTTTCGTACTCGGAGGTCAGCTTTTTGGTCTCGATCTTGCTGGCCTCGACGTCGGGCTGATTGAAGGCGTTGATGCCGATGATCGAGCCCGCGACCGCCGTGGCGATTTCCCAGCGAAAGAATTCCTGGCCGAGATTGTAGATATCGGAAACGGCGATGCGGACCACGGGATGCCCGGCTTTCTCGAGCGCTGCGACCTTGGCATCCTGCGCGGCATCGGGGGCGGATTCGAGGCGCACATACGCGAAGATGCGGTCGTTGCCGTAGACGTCGGGTGCGCCGAGGGCTTCGCGGTCTACCGGGATGATGCCCTTGCCCACTTTGCCGGTGGATTCGGCGATGAGTTGCTCGAGCCATGCGCCCAGGTCGGCGATGCCGGGCGAGGTGATGAGCGTGATTTTGTCGCGCCCAAGTTTTGCCGCCGAACCGAGGATGACGCCGAGGAAGACTCCGGGATTTTGTTCGACGGGAACGGCTGGGGCGCAGGCCTCTACCATTTCTTTGGTGCGCGCGAGAAATTTGTCGACGTCCATTCCCATGGCGGCAGCGGGAATCATCCCGAAATTCGAGAGCGCGGAGTAGCGGCCGCCGATGGAAGGCAGTCCATAGAAGATGTGGCGGAAGCGATCGCGCTCGGCGACCTGTTGCATTTTGGAGCCGGGATCTGTAATCGCGATAAAGTGGCTCGCTGCTTTGTCGCCCACCGTCTGCCGCATGCGCTCGAAGAAATATTGCTTGTAAATGTTGGGTTCGAGCGTGCTGCCGGACTTGCTGGAGACGATAAACAGACTCTTGGCGAGATCGATTTTCTTTTCGATGCTCTTGATTTGGGCCGGATCGGTGGAGTCGAGGATGTGCAGGCGCGGGAAGCCGGGCGCTTGCGGATACGTCAGCGATAACACTTCCGGGCAGAGGCTTGATCCGCCCATGCCGAGCAGGAGAACGTCGGAGAACCCCGCGGCCTTGACCTCGGCCGCGAACTCTTTGAACCTGAAGGCGTTAGCGAGTTGATCGTCGGTGATACCAAGCCAGCCCAGCCACCGGGCCTCGTCTTCATTGGTCCACAGCGAGGCATCGCGTTGCCAGAGGCGCCTTACTTTTCCGCAGGCCCTCCAGTCATTAACGTTTTTTTTTACAGTCGCGTCGAGGTCGGCGGGAAGCGTGAAACTTTGTGCATTCACTTGCGGGGTGGCGGGTCGATGAGTATTCTTCTCGACCGCTTCGAGGAGCTTGTCGAAGGCGTCGGCAAACAACTTCACACCGTCCACGGTCAGCTTGCCGGTGACATCCTTCATGACGATGCCGACGGCAGCCAGATTAGACATTGTTTTGCGTGCGCCGTCGAGATCTTCAGTCAGGCTCTGGCGGGGCTTGCCATGATCGCGGAAGGCATCGAGCGTGGCGGGCGGAACGGTGTTGACCGTGTCGGGTCCGATCAACTCCTCGATATAAAGAACGTCGCGATAGTTCGGATTTTTTGTGCTGGTGCTTGCCCACAGAACGCGCTGGGTCTGCGCGCCTTTGGCCGCCAGCGCTTTCCAGCGCGGGGATGAGAAGATGCGTTCGTAGGCCTCGTAGGTCAACTTTCCATTGGCAATGGCAACTTTTCCAAGAATGCCCTGCAATTTCGCTTTGCGGGCGGGATCGGTTTCTTTCTTCAGTTGGTCGTTCTTCAGTTGGTCATTGACGAGGGAATCGACCAGTGAATCGATGCGGCTAATGAAGAAGCTGGCCACGCTCGCAATCTGGCTGGCATCCCTGCCGCCCGCAGCATATCGTTCGACCCCGTCAATATATGCGGCGGCAACTTCTTCGTACACTTGCTGAGAGAACAGCAGCGTCACGTTGACGTTGATGCCCTCGCTGATCAATTGGCGAAACGCAGGGATTCCCTCGGGTGTTCCGGGCACTTTGATCATGATGTTGGGGCGGGCTACGGTTTTCCAGAGACGCCGCGCCTCATCCAACGTGCTGTTAGTGTCATTGGCCAGGTAAGGAGAGACTTCTAGGCTCACATAGCCGTCACGCTTCTTCGTGCTTTGATAGACGGGGAGCATGAGATCGGCCGCATCCTGAATGTCGCGGATGGCGAGCAATTCGTACCGGCCCTTGGCATCGAGATCGGAGCGGTTGGCGAAGGAGTCGAGAAAATCCTGGTATTCGTCCGAGCCAGCGATGGCCTTTTCGAAGATCGCGGGGTTGGAGGTCATCCCGCGCAGGCCGTCTGCATCGATCAGGCGCTGCAGTTCGCCGCTGGTGAGGAGATCGCGGCGAATGTAATCGAGCCAGATCGATTGGCCGAAGGACTGAAGCTGCTTGAGCGGATTCGCGGCTTTTGCGGTCTCGAGTGTGTCTACGGGATTCATTGCAACGTCTCCTGTTGGGGCAAGGCAGAAATATAACCGCCTCGCGTTAAAAACGTGTTACTTCCCGACCAACTCGCGTGCCGCCGCAATGACGGCATCGGAGGTGAATCCAAAATGTTTCTGCAGGTCTTTGAGGGGCGCGGATGCTCCAAAACTGCGCATGCCGATGACGCGACCTTTCAGGCCAACGTACTGCGTCCAGCCGAGAATTGCGGCCTGCTCGACCGCGACTCGCGCGGTGATGTCGGGCGGCAGAACCTGATCGCGGTAGGCCTGATCCTGATGGTCGAACAAATCCCATGAAGGGATGCTGACCACGCGCGCCCGGATGCCTTCGGCTTTGAGTTTTTCGTAGGCCTCGACGCAGAGATAAACCTCGCTGCCGGTTGCCATGAGGATCACCTGCGGCTTCCCGCCTTCGGCATCGGCGAGAATATAGCCGCCGCGGGCCACGCCTTCCGCGGAGGCGTATTTTGTGCGGTCGAAGGTCGGCAGAGCCTGGCGCGTCAGGACAAGCGCAACCGGTTCCTTCTTCAGCTTCATGATTATTTTCCAGGACTCGACCACCTCGTTGGCATCGGCGGGACGCAGCGTCATCAGTCCGGGAACCGCGCGTAGCGTCGCCAGTTGCTCGATCGGTTGGTGAGTGGGTCCGTCTTCGCCGACTCCGATGGAATCATGGGTGAAGATCCAGATGGCTGGGATCTCCATGATCGCAGAAAGGCGGATGGCCGGCTTCATATAGTCGGAGAAGATGAAGAATGTGGAGCCATAGGCGCGCAGGTTCGATACCGTCATACCATTGACGATTGCGCCCATGGAGTGCTCGCGAATTCCGAAGTGGAAGTTGCGGCCGTTGTAATTTCCGGCCTCGAAATCGCCGACTCCCTCGAAGGTAAGGCGCGTTTTGGTGGATGGATATAAATCTGCCGAGCCACCCATCAGCCAGGGATGGTTTTTGGCAATGGCGTTGAGAACCTTGCCCGACGAATCGCGGCTGGCGAGTCCTTTGGCATCGGCGGGAAACGTGGGAAGCTCTTTGTCCCATCCATCGGGCAGTTCGCGCTGCTCCATGCGGTTGAACTGATCCGCCAAATCGGGATACTGCGCACTATACTTTTTGAACAGCGCATTCCATTCTCCGCTCAGTTGAGCGCCGCGCTTGCCGAGCACATCGCGGAAATTCTCGCGGACGCCATCGGGAACAAGAAATTTCGCGTCCTCGGGCCAGCCGTAGAAGCGCTTGGTGAGCTTGACTTCTTCTTCACCCAGCGGCTCGCCATGCGCTTCTTTGGTATCTTGCCGGTGCGGAGCGCCGTATCCAATGTGGCTGTCGACAATAATAAATTTTGGACGATCTTTGACGTTGAGCGCATGACGATAGGCATTTGACAGCGCGTTCAAATCGTTCGCGTCGTGGACGTGCGCGACGTCCCATCCATAGGCTTTGAAACGGGCACCTACGTCCTCGTTGAAGGCAAGGTCAGTGTTGCCCTCAATCGTGATGTGGTTGTTGTCGTAAATCCAGCACAGATTTGAAAGCCGCAGATGCCCCGCGATGGACGCGGCTTCTGAGGAAATGCCCTCCATCATGTCGCCGTCGCCGCAGAAAGCCCAGATGTTGTAGCCGAAGAGTTCAAGTCCCGGACGATTAAAATGTCCTGCCAGCCAGCGCTCCGCAATTGCCATGCCCACGCTATTGGCAACTCCCTGACCGAGCGGGCCGGTGGTGGTTTCGACGCCTGTGGTCAAGCCATATTCGGGGTGGCCGGGAGTTTTGCTGCCTAGTTGCCGGAAGTTCTTGATGTCGTCCAATGAAACTGCGGGCGAGGAAAGGACCTGGCCTTGAGAATTTACTTCGCGCACGCCCGCCAGATGAAGCAGGGAATAGAGGAGCATGGAGGCGTGCCCATTGGAGAGCACGAAGCGGTCGCGATTCGGCCAGTGCGGATCGGCCGGGTCGTAGCGAAGAAACTGTTGCCACAGGCAGTAGGCCACGGGCGCCAGAGCCATGGGCGTTCCCGGATGTCCCGAGTTCGCCTTTTGCACCGCGTCCATCGAAAGCGTGCGAATGGTGGCGATACACAACTGATCGAGCTGCTGCCCGGTAACAACAGCCTGGTCACTGACGGCCATCAAAGTTCTCCTCGCAAGTCAGCATGTCTTACGGATGCGCGTCTGGTTAGATTAGATGAACGCGGCCCTAATTTGATGCTCGCCAACCCACCCGTTAATTTCCCAAGTTTACACCCGCATGGGACACAGGAGGCCAGCGTCGATTCTACGCCGCTGGCAGAAACAACGGTGCGCGAAACGGGAGACCGCAAAATTCAGGTGAGATAAACCTTCCCCTGGGTGGTGCGATGTTGGAGCGTGGAGGCGAGCTGATCGACGTCCACGGGCGAGAGGTTCACCAGACCTGGTTCGAGGATCGGGAGGCGGTTGCTTCCGACGGCATCCCGCCGCACCTGGATCAGCAGAGCATGCAGGGCATTGGGATCATATTTTTCCGGTGTGAGGCGGATCAACTCCTGGAGCGCGGTTCCGACCGACATACGGTGACGATAGGGACGGTCGTTGGTCATGGCGTCAAAGGAGTCGGCCAGCGCGATGATGCGCACGGCTTGCGGCATTTCATCGCCATGCAAGCCGTCGGGGTAGCCTGAGCCGTCAGCACGTTCGTGATGCCAGCGAACGATCTCCGGAATCTGAGGCCAGGGAAATTGTACGTGGCTGACGATCTGATGACCTACGACCGTGTGATCGCGCATGGCGCGGGATTCTTCGAAGTCAAGAGACGAGGGCTTCTCGAAGAGGCGCTTATCGACGGCAACTTTGCCAATATCGTGCAGATAACCTGCCGAGCGCAGGGCGGCGACCTCGGTGGGTTCGATGCCGAGCGCTTCGCCGATGGCCTGCGCGTAGCGGCCCACGCGCAAAGAGTGTCCATGAATATTAATGTGTTTGACGTCGATCGCGGTGGCGAAAGCTTCGAGTGCGTTGTCATAGAAACCGTGCAGCGAGGCGAGCAGCCGAAGATTTTCGGAAACCCGTTGCGCGAGCGTCTGGCCGAGCGTGTAGTTTTGAATCGCCAACGCCATGTAGCTGCCGATCATGGCCAGCGCATCGAGTTCGTCTTCTCCATAGGCGGCATCTCCCGGACGCCGCCCAAGGGTAATCGCTCCCACCAATTTGCCGCGCACCTTGAGAGGGCAAACACACTTGAAAAGTTCGGGCGCAACATTGCCGTTGGAACTCAGGTATACATCAATGTTCGCACTGTTAAGAACAGTGGCGCCCTCGGCGGCGTTGAGCATTTGAACGTGACGGGGAAGCAGGGGGATCAGCGCAGGATCTGGTATGAGTGCGAATCCCTGTGAATGGAGCGAGGTCAGCATGGAAGGCCGCTCGCCAAATGAAAACAACACGCCTTCCCGCGCGCTGGCAGCCTCCATTACGACAGACAGCATGGCGTGCGCGGTTTGGCGGAAGTCGCGGTCCGCCGTAAGTTCCGGCCCTAAATTCGCCAGGGCTTCGACTGTCTTTAAAAGCTTTTTTAGGTTGGTTCCCAGCAATGCTTCCGCGGAAGTACTGGCGAGAAACCAGAGCGTTAATAGCGTAGCATGCGGTCCCGCAGCCCAGTTGTTGGTTAGTTTGGTGCCCGGCGCAACGATGCAGAAAGAGAGCCAGCGCCGGTTCATTTGACAGCGATTGATCCCGCGACGAGTGCAGGCGGACTACGCCATCGCTTCCGGCAATGGACTACGCCACCGCCATGTGTCTACTTCCCTTGACAGTAGCGGGAAGTTGGCTCATACTCCGGTGAAATTACCCCAGCCGCTTGCGTTTTAGAGTTATTGTCCGGCAACAGGCCGAACTGCGAGAAGACTGTGGGAGTGCCGCAAAATGCGCGCGTTTCTTTGGAGACCGTGTCCGGTGCCGTCGGATACGATGTCGCGGCGTCCAATCATGCTGACAATCCGGACGAGGGCTTGATTCTTTCCACTCTGAAAAATCTGGTCGCGGCTGGAGAGCATCGCCTCGACCCTATGCTGGCCGCCGTTGCGGATGCTGCTGAGCGACTGACCGGCGCTTCCGGCGTCGCGCTTGCCATGTGGAGAGATGGTGAGATGGTTTGCCGTGCACGGAGCGGGGAAACGGCTCCCGCATTGGACTCGCGATTGAGTTCCGAGGCTGGGATTTCCGGCGAGTGCCTGCGTACGGGCAAAAGCCAGATTTGCGTCGATACGGAAGATAATCCTCTAGTGGATGTGGAAGTCTGCCGCGTCCTGGGCGTGCGCTCGATTGCCGTGATGCCGATCCAGGCCAAGCGCCGGATCGATGGAATTCTGGAAGTGTTTTCGACTGAGCCGGCAGCCTTTTCCGAACACCATGTAGGAGTGCTGGAGCAACTGGCAGCGCTGGCGGAACGGGCACACACCCTGGAAGCATCGGACTCTTCGCCGATGCCCGTGCCAGTGCCAGTGATGGTTAAGCGGCCTCCTGATGAAATCGATGCCCAGGAACTGTCGCCCGAATACGATGACGTGGACAAGGTCAGTCTTGGTTTAATGAGCGGTTTGGCGGGCAGACGCCCGCTCGTGCTGGGTGCGTTGGGACTGGCGGCAATCCTGCTGTTGGGCTTTGTGATCTGGCTTGGCTGGCGCGGTCAGGGGGCAAAGGGTGGTGGAGCACAAGTGGCGTCGTCGTTGCCATCTCCCTCCTCCAGCCCCGTCGTTGCCCAAAGTTCTTCTGAGACCGGAGGCCATGTTTCCGGCCAGCCGGTTGCTGACCCGCGCCTCTGGGAAGGCAACTCGGCTTTGAAGCCGAACCCTGGCGGTGGAATGTTGTTGGCTTCCGGCAGCGCGCCCGCAAGTGGAGCCCTGGTAAAAGCGAATTCGAAGGTGGGCGGGACCGAGGGAAAAAAGACTGAAGCGGAGCGATCGCTCCCCGAGCATGCCCCACGAACGAGCACCAGTGCGGATAAGAATGGTTCCCGCGCCTTGCACGGAGAAGAGGCCGTTCCGGTAGCGGCGCCGCCGGTTGCTGGTGGGCCGATTACCAGTATGCCGAATCCGTCGGCGCTCCAAGGCATTCTGTCCGCCAAGATTGTGCTCCCGGGGCTCTCCCCGACGATGTCGCAAGGGGTTTCTGGTGGCCGACTCATGTATCGCGTTTCTCCGGTTTATCCGGCCCAGGCCAAGATGTTTCGGCTTGAAGGCAAAGTCATATTGAATGCGACGGTGATGGAAGATGGAAGCGTGCGTGACCTTAAAGTTGTGCAGGGCGAAGCAGTGCTTGTGCGATCCGCGGTGGTAGCCGTAAAGCAGTGGCGTTACCAGCCTTTTCTACTCGATGGGAAGCCCGTGAAGACAGAGACCAGCATTTCGATTGACTTCAAGCTTCCCCCGCAGTCGCACTGAGCTTTGCACTGAACTACACACCAACCGGGAACGGCTTGGTGTGCGTCTCCGACCCGACTGACAGTCCTGCGAAACGCCCTTGCAGTAGAGACATCAAGCCCGTACACCAGTAGCCGATCACAAACAGAAGCAGGAAGGGAACGGTGAAGTAGTTTTCATTGTCGATGGCGTAATAGACCGTGAGTGCGAAGTAGCATCCGATGGCGAGCTCGATCCATGGAACCCATCCCAGGCGCTTGCGATATTTCTTGGCGCCGACCTTGTCTTGCTTCGATTCGACGCGGTATTTCGGAGTCCGCACGAAGGAGGTTTGCTTGCCGACCAGTGCTTCGAGGACTGCTCGTGTGTTGGTGATGGTTAGTCCAATTCCGAGGGCCATCAGCAGAGGCAGATAGAGCAGCGAGCGCAACCACGATTTCGGAAACAGTTCCTTTTGCGAAACCAGATAGAAGCTGGAAATCGAGAACGTCGATGCCATGAACAGGGGTAGGTCGATGTAGAGCATCTGGAACCATCCCTGATAGAAGCGAATGATCATGGCGGGCAACAGCAGCACCGAGAGCACAATCATCAGCGGATAGCTAAGATTGGCCGTCAGGTGATACCAGGCTTCGACTTTTTGGTGGCGCGAGGCGTCGCTGGCAAAAACCTGCGGCAGTATTTTTTTCGAAACCTGAATCAACCCTTTGGCCCAGCGTGCCTGTTGGGTTTTGAATGCGGTCATCTCCACCGGCAGTTCCGCCGGACATTCGACGTCCTGCAGGTAGCAAAAACGCCAGCCTTTGAGTTGCGCGCGATAGGAAAGATCGGTGTCTTCGGTGAGCGTGTCATGCTCCCAGCCGCCGGCTTCGTCGATCGCTTTGCGGCGCCACATACCGGCAGTTCCGTTGAAGTTGAAGAAGACGCCGCTGCGGGCGCGGCCGGAATGCTCCAGCACAAAATGGCCGTCCAGTAGAATTGCCTCGACTTCGGTCAGCAGCGAATAGCCGCGGTTGATGTGCGTCCAACGGGTTTGGACCATGCCGATTTTAGGATCCGTGAAGTGATGGATGCAGTTGAGCAGAAAATCAGGCGGCGGAACGAAATCAGCGTCAAAGATGGCGACGAACTCACCCTTCGCCGTTTTTAATCCTTCGGCGAGCGCTCCGGCCTTGAAGCCGTGGCGGTTGTCACGATGGTGGTAGGTTACAGGGTGTCCGAGCGCGGCATAGCGCTCCACCAACTGGCGAGCGACTGCGACGGTTTCGTCGGTGGAGTCGTCTAGTAATTGAATGTCGAGTTTTTCTCGCGGATAGTCGAGGCGACAGACGGCGTCGAGCAGGCGATCGACCACGTATTGCTCATTAAAGATCGGCAACTGCACCGTCACGCGCGGCAGGTCTGCGAAATGGGCCGACGGTTCGGTGGTCTTGTTCTTCTTGTTCTTGTAATAAAGATAGACGAGCCAGTAGCGATGGCCACCGTAAGCGGCCAAGATGATAAGCACGATGAAATAGGGAATGAGCAGCGCCAGGTCGAAGGCATTGACCTGATAGAGGCCCTGAAAAGTCTTGTCCAGAAAGTGCTGGCGCATGTATTGCCCTAAGCCCTTGGACACGAGGAACATCGCCATAGGGATGGGCTTCACTAGCAGAGTGGATTCAATCAGGACCATGTACTCCAAGACACAAAGAATTGTACCTGATCGCCCAAGAGGGCCGGAAAGCCGTGGTGGACAGGGGAGAGGAGGTGGCTGTGGATCTTTCTAGACGTTGTCCATTTGATCGGAGCCGGAGAAGCTCGTATAACCTCTTAATCAGCATCTTGATCAGCTACGGCCACCTGGCTGGGCGCAGATTTTTGTCGGAGTATTGAACGAGAGATGAAGCCCTTATGATCGTTCCTAACATTTATGAATTAAAGATCAGATGATTGGGCTTGCGTTGAGCGAGAATTGGAAAATCATGGGGGGGTCCCCCCCCTACAAAATGAGTGAAGTCAATGATAACAAGGTAGTTAGAGGCACAATATTCAAAACATTAGACTTAGCTGCAGATTTTGATGATTGGCGTGCGGTTGCGGGTGTGCTGACTGGTGCCATATGTTGAGAAAGAGCGGTGAAAATTCGAAGCCGGAAAAACGTCCATCTCTGGAGACGGGCGTAATTCTCGATGGAGCATCGTCGGTGAATCCTCGCACCGATTGTGGTGCAGGTCTGTGATGGCGGTACGGGAAAAATGTGATGAAAAAATCGGCAGTGGGGAAATTGGGGGAGGGAGCTTGGGGACAAGGGAGCTTGGGGACAGACGGGACGTACCCCAAGTTCTAATTCGCAAAAACCGGTGAACGTCCCGTCTGTCCCCAGGTTTCCCAGGTTTCCCCATGTCTCGAAAAGCACGAGACATGCGGCACCCTCAGATGGGCTGTGCCATCGGAAGACAACCACGCCGGTGGGAGACCCGGGCTACCCGCGAACTGCCCCCACTCAAGCCAAAAGAGGGCTTGAATGGGCCACCAGTCGCTTCAATTCAGAAAATGTTGCCGGTACAGCGTGTCGCGCCGGGCTGGACGGAATCCGGCATCGCGAATAATGCGGCGTAGCTCTTCTTCGGTCGTGCAGTTCGTGACCCCCGCGGCGCGGACTACGTTTTCTTCCAGCATTACCGACCCTACGTCGTTGCCGCCGAAGCGCAGTCCCATCTGGCAGACTTTCAATCCCTGCGTTACCCAACTGGATTGCACATTCAGGAAATTCGAAAGATAGAGCCGCGAAATTGCCAGAACTTTCAGGTACTCAACCGCCGTGGCCTCATCCCAGTGGCGTCCGCCGAGCGCGGTGTTCGCCGGCTGAAAGCTCCACGGGATGAACGCCGTGAACCCACCCGTCTCCTCTTGCAAATCGTACAGACACTGAAAGTGGTTGATGCGGTGTTCGATGGATTCGCCGACGCCAAACATCATGGTCGCGGTGGTCCTCATGCCGAGCTGGTGCGCGGTGCGATGCACCAGCAGCCAATCCGCGGTCAGGCATTTCAAGCGCGCGATTTTGTAGCGGACCTCGTCGTCCAGAATCTCAGCGCCGCCACCCGGGATCGAATCGAGGCCGGCGTCGCGCAGGCGCGCAATCGTATCGCGCACGCTCAGATTGCTGTACTCGGCAATCGCCAAAATTTCCGAAGCGGAGTAGCAGTGCAGGTGGACTTTAGGGAAGCGCTGCTTGATGCCACTCAGCATGCGCTC
>JBAQJU010000128.1:0-7292 GCA_049300475.1 Terriglobales bacterium
GACCTGACCAGCATGGAAGCGGACGGTATTCCGGAATTCAAGTCGCAGGAAGAGCTGGACGCCTACATTGCAAAGCTCGAAAGCGATATGCGGGAGAGCGCGAAGCGGTTCGAGTTTGAAAAGGCGGCTAAGCTGCGGGATGCGATTAAGGAGTTGCGGACTAAGGAATTTTTGTTCGCATGAGGTGAAAGCATCCCGAAGCCCGGTCCACGCTATACTCGCAATTGATGAAGGTCTCTATACCGGGCACCTGCCCTGCTTGCGGCAAAAGGTTTCCGCTTGAGGTCACTGGGAGCGACCTTCCAAAGTACTCCCGATGTCCGGAGTGCGGTGCCCAGCCTTATAACATGTGGCCTTTGGGCAACGTCGTCACGAAGCTCCTGATGGAACGCGCGAAGCAGGAGCTCGCAAACGGCGATATGACCATCGCCATACTCTTGAGTGCGGTCGCTGTTGAGGCAGAGATGGCCTACTTGTTTCTTAAATGGAAAAAGGTCGATAGCTTCACATTTCACATCGCGGAGCAATGGGAGAAAGATTGGACCGAGATGCGGTCGATCGCGAACAGACTGGACAAATTGTCAACGTTCCTGACCGGAATTAGTTTCGACGGCTTCGCGCAAAGGAAGAAAGTTTTGTTACAGTCAGCCCTCGATGCCGGTCATTATGACTCCGCGACTTCATTTAGGGATTTCTTTCAGGAACAATTCTTCGAAAGGCGCAACAAGATAGTGCATTACGGAGAGATTGATTTTCAAGAATCAGATGGCAAGCTCAGCCTTACGCTGGCTTCTTCTCTGATTAGTCTTTTGAAGGCAATGGATCAGCAGCGGATCGCGCAGATGGACGAAAAGCATAAGAAAGCTCTCGCGTCTCCTCCTATGGGTGCGCGTTAGGGTTTGCAAGCATTTCCCGCTTAGCGCCTCAGGAAATCCGTTGGCGATAATATCGCGATCCTTCGCCACGGATGCAGGGCCAGCAAGTCCGCATCACCCGTAATGATCACGTCTGCCCTGCCATTCAGCGCGACTTCAAGAAACTTATCGTCTCTCGGATCGCGGCACTCGCGCACCAGTTGAATGACGGGAACAAATTCGGCCGTGGCCCGCAATTGCGCAAGAAAAATCAGGCGATCCTCCCGGCTGACGTAACGATCCATCTTGGGACGGAACAGCACATCGCGCAGTTCGTCCATTGTGCCATCAGAAAAAAGCAGTGCGCCATCTCGCAGCGCTTTCTTGACGGCCCGACGCGGAACGGAATGCGCAAACATCGCCGCGCTGACGAACACGTTCGTGTCAACGACGCAGCGCATTAATCTTCCAAAATGTCAGCGAGTATTTCCTCGGTCATACCGTTCGCGGCGGCCTGTGCGCCGATGCGGTCCATCGTCCGCTCAAGTTCGGCGATGTTGACCTTGCGAATCCGCTCGTACTCCTCTGCGGACATGATGACGGCGACGTCGCGGTTTTGCCGCCGGATGAGCACGGGTTCCCTTTGGGCCGCATCGAGCAGGGCGGCGAGGCGCTGTTTGGCGTCGGTCGCGGAGACGGTCTTCATGATTATCTAGTATAGACAAATTAGACATACTAGACAATATGCATTTTCGTCTCTGGCGCCGTTCGTGTAGAATAAACAGGCACCTTTAAAGGTGCTTACCGGGGAGACGCCGTGCTTGATCTCACCAAAGACATCCAACCACTGACCACTTTCCGGCGCCGCTCGGGCGAATTCCTCAAGCAGATCAAGAAGAGCAAGCGTCCGGTGGTTCTGACCGTGAACGGGAAGGCGGCGGCGGTTGTTCAAGACGCGCAAGCCTACCAGCGCCTGCTCGACATCGCAGCGCGGGCCGACGCTGGCGAAGGCATTCGTCAAGGATTAGAGGACGCGCGTAAGGGCCGAAGCAGGCCGGCGGAGGAGTTCTTCCGCGAATTCGAAGCGCTTCATGGCCTATCTCGTTAAGATCGCCTCGCGGGCGGAGCGCGATTTAGCTGCTCTGTACATTGAAATCAACGCGGAAGAGTCTGCGCGGGCGCGCCAATGGTACTTCAAACTTAAGGCCGCGATTTTAGGGCTGGGGGAAATGCCCAACCGGCACCCCATCACGCGCGAAAGCAAGCGGCTAAGACATTTGCTGTTCGGCCATAAACCGCATGTCTATCGGGTGATCTTTCGCATCAGGAAAGGACTACGCCAGGTGGAAGTTCTCCATGTGCGGCATGGACGGCGGCGGGACTTCAGGACAGTTGACCTGGAATAGTTTATTCATTTCAGACATCTCAGATAATCAGTTCAACTTCAGCCGAACTGTGTGCGCCAGCTTGCGCTGCTGCTCGTCAAAAGTGTAGAGACGATCCGCGTGCAGATCGAGAGCGGCTGCGACATGCAAAAGATCGGCTGTGCGAATACCCAGTTTAGCGGTATGGTCGCGGGACAACTGGCGCGCCTTTTCAAAGGCTTGTTCCGTCAATGGCTGGAGTTGGAACACGCCATCGCCCAAATCCTTCTCAAAGACTTTGGCCGACGAGCCAGCCTGGGCCGTAGTGACCTCTTTGCGAAATCGACGCAACTTCAGAGCGTTGGCGAATTCCAATTCACCGAGAGTTGAGACCAGGTGATCGCGCCTTGACGTTTGCATTGTCCGAGCCGCGGCGACCGAGTTCACATCGAGGCTGGCCAGTTATCGCAGCGGTAAACCGCTGCGCCACCCAAAATCAAGCGCAATATTGAGTTTTTCCGCAGCCTGCTAGGCAGAATAGAACGGGTTACTGGACGCAGACGCTGCGTTCCGCGGGTTCAAAGCGATCGGACTGGGCTTCCCGTTGCGTGCTGTAGTGGCCGTCGGGAGACTTGGCATACAGTTCTTCGCCCGGACAATAGTAGAGCGCGGTGTGTGTGTCGACCCAGACTCTGACGTTCGGGTCTCCACGAAAATGCGCGACCGGCTGAGTAGTTTCCGCGATCCCCATGGCGACCAGTGCCCGTTCCCAAGTTGGCAGACTGGAACCTTGCGGTGTAGTGGTGGGCCATAGGAGCGCGACCACGGCGACCAGGACGGCGACCCCGAGATACAAATCGGCGCGGCGAGAACGCAATCTCCCCCACAAAACCGATAAGCCATGCGACGAGGCCGCGGTTGAATCGGTCGCGACCGTCGCGGGATCGTCGCCCGGGTCGTCGCCTGGCGGATCATCACCTGGCGGATCGTTGTCCGACGGATCACTACCTGACGGATCGTCGCTTCCGGAGAGCGCGGTTGAAGACGTGGAGAGTGCCGAGTCCTCCGCTGGGTCATCCGAGCCTGGGTTCTCCCGTGACGACAAATTGAGTCCATGATTATTGGGGGGAGCATGGTCGAAGGAAGGATGGTGGACGGCAAGTTCGTCCGCTGGCAAAGGCGATGCGTTGGGTGGCGCATTTTTGCGGGGTTGCGGCGCTAAGCCTCGCTCCTGACTGACCAGCCACATTGAGGCCCAAAGGTGCTGCAGGTGTTCGCCGGAGCGGGGATTCTCGTCGTCGCACGTCGGGCAGGACGTCCGACCGGGGGGCAAAGGAACGCCACAATGGCGGCAGAGATCAGGGGGCCTGAGACGAGGTTGATTTGCGCCAAGGTTGGCGCCTGATCCGGCCCCTTGCCGATCATTGTATTGCCGATCATTGTGTTGCTGAATGGTGAATGCGGCCGCCAGCAAACCCTGGAAGGATTGCTCGTCGAGCATCAGCTTGGTTCGGCCCGGAGGCATGGCTTCTGAACGGAATCGGAGATCTTAAACTGACCTTATTGTAGTGCAATTATGGCGTGCTGAAACCAGGAAAAGGTCTGGGAAGGCCATTGGGCACGGCCGGATTGCGCAGCCTCCAGAGTGGGAGGTGATGCCGTAAGGCGCCAAAACGGGAGTTCAATGTGGGAAGGGGCTCATGAGAGGGTTTTGAGAAAAGCGGAGGGCTGGTGTAAGTGCTGGTGAGCAAAGAAGATAGACTGAGGAGAAAGTTTGGCGAATAGGATGCTCCTAGGGACAGCGGGTCGCGACCCCAAGACTGAACTGACGGAGCAGACGAAAGGCCCTATGATTAACTTAAACGAGATCAAGATCACGCCGCGTGATCAGCAGGTGTTGCATCTGCTGGTACAGGGATGCAGCAATAAGGAGATCGCGAGCCATTTGAACATCAGCCCGCGCACCGTGAAGCAGCATCTGCGCACGTTGTTTTTGCGCGCCGGCATCAAGGAAGGCCGGAAGCGAGTTAAGCTGGCGACCGCGATGTTCATCAAGGAGCAGGTGCAGCCATGCAACCGCGCGATCGACTAACGACCAAAGAGATTCAAGTTGCGTCCCTGGTGTGGCAGGGTCTCACCAACAAGGACATTGCCGCAGTGCTGAGAACCAGCGAGCAGGTGGTGAAAAACTATCTGCGCACCACCTTCGATAGGCTGGGAGTCTGGACGCGGCTTGAACTGGCGCTCTATGTGGCGAGCCACGGAGGCGCGACGTGGCCGATGCAACTGGGGCGGACCGATATATTGGCGACACCGGAGTGGAACGGCACCGCCGAGGAAGGCGTGACATTTACAGACGGCAAAGCGAAGGCGGTTACGGCGTCTTCAGGAGGCACCTCCTAGGTCCGGCGGTCGACTCGGCGGAATCACCGGCGATTCAGTTCCGCGGTTCCTGAACCGAACGGCCCTTCCTACAAGTTCCCCAAGCGTACCCGCTGAGGCACGAATGGCCGGCTTCCGGGGTGAGCCTGTAATGCCGGAAGGGGCCCCCGCGTACGTTTCGAGGGCCGGAGGCGAAACCTCTCCGGCTCCGAAACATCCGGCTCCGAGGCGGAAGACGGCAATGGATTTCACACCGATAATACGCCGGGAAGTTTTATCGGCTTATCTCCCTGCACCACATCCTGTATAACTGGCATGTTTTCAGGGGGATGCCTGATCTATCTTGCCGGTTCGCAGCGCGGGAAATCGTCCCTACGATTGCCACTTCCCGGTAATCAAATTGCTCGGTGACTGAAGGACCCGCTCGACCAATTCCCCCAGTCCAGAGATCACTAAGTTCGAAGATTCAGATCCATCATTTTTGGATTCGATCTTCTTTGGATTCGATCTTCGAGGGCTCAAATTCTTAGGCTGAGGGTAGGTATGAAATACAAGGATGTTTTCTGGATGGCCTGCGACTCGACAGAGGACCTGCGAGCCGAATACGGACCGTTTCACACGCGCGAGGAGGCGGAGGCGGAAGCCCGCAAACTCGGATTCAAGTATCTGCTGCGCTACGAGCACATTCTGAGCTCTGAAGAAGAGATCGAAGAGGTGCGTTGCGTGTTTGTCGAACTGCAGAACATGGCGAGCGCCCCCAAGCCGGGCGTTACGTTTCACACGCGATGCGCCTCGTGCGGACTGGCCGCAACCCACGAACATCCGTGGCAGGCGGAGGTCTGGGCCGACATTCACGAGTTCGAACATAGCCGCCACAAAGTCCGGCTCTTCGAGCATTCCCGCGGTGAGGGACTGCGCGAGACTGGCGACTGGCGGGGCAGCGCCGCGTAAGTCCGGCGGCAGCTATCGTTCAGCCGTGACTCTTTGGCAACACTTCCTGCGCCGCGCTGTTACGCCCAAACTTAGCGAACCATTAGCGCTCGCTCACTCGACTAGTGTATGTCCCTGAAATTCGCGAAGTAAGTCCGGTGCCCTTTCGGGGTGAAAAAGCCGTTTCCCGCAGGGGCTAAAGCCCCTGTTTCCTGGCGCCGAATGCGGCGCGGCTAAAAGCCGTGCCCTTTCAAAGCCTTGCGCTATCGCTGCGAATTTGCGGGACACCACACTAGCGTTCAGAGGACGGCCGCGCTCCTTGCGCCCGCTGCGTGAGCTTCGAGGCGGCGGCTTCATCGAGCATCCAGAGCAAGGTTCCATCTTCCGGTTGCACTCTTTGTGCGGGATAGGGCGGAGCGTTCTTGCCTCCCGGAGCGTTGGCTTCAAGAACCTGACGCAGCATGTCGGCCTTGTCGGGACCGCTGGCGAGGAACATGACTTCGGCGGTGCGATTCAGGACGGGGAACGTGAAGCTGATGCGATGAGTTTTGAATTTCTCCACCCAGTTGGCGATGACCAGGTGGGTCTGATCGTTCAAACCTTCCGAGCCTGGGAATAGAGAAGCGGTGTGGCCATCCGGGCCCATGCCTAGCAAAATCAAATCAAAACGCGGAAACTCGCCCGGCTTGAGCTCGAAGAAATTTCTGATTTGTGACTCATACTCTGCCGCTGCTGCTCCGGCATCGGGATTCTCGGCTTGCACGCGAAAAACATTCGACGCCGGGATCGAGATCCTGGAGAGCATCGCTTCGCTGACCATACGGTAGTTGCTTTCGGGGTCGGTGGGCGGGACGTGGCGTTCATCGCCGAAGAACAGGAAGGTGCGGTTCCAGGGGAAATCGGCGTAGTTTGAGGCGAGCAGGGAATAGAGACTTTTCGGAGTCGAGCCGCCAGAGAGAGCAACAGAGAAGCGACCCTGGGCACCGATGGCGAGGCGGCCCTTGCGGACGAATTCTTCGGCGGCCGCGTGAAAGAGATCGGCGGCGGTTGGGAGAATCTCGATGGTGCGAGTGGTGGACATGGCGATTGTGAATTATGTAATCTCTACGTTCTACTGACTACGCCATACCGCATCCGGGCGAAAGTGCCACCAACGCACGGTTTCCATTTCCTTGTAAGTGGAGTCATCTCCATCGATGATATTCTTCCCAGGAGCAGTGAATGCCTCAGACAGGCTTTAGTGACTTCCTGGACTTCATCCGGAGTGCCCGCAGACACTCTCCCAACTTGGTCTCTATAGCAGGGAAGAAGCGCTGAAGGAACAGCCTGAAGCTGAAACGTTCTTTCGTCCCCGTCCTCCCGAACAGTATCCCCACTTCATAGTCCTTAAGACCGTGATAGAGATCGACGAATACCTTAATCGATTCGAACCGTACGCGAAATGTCGACCGCTCTATGCAGCGAAAACCGTATGCGCGCAAGATATCCAAAATGCTTAAGAACCGCGGACTCGAAATCTAGATTATCCCTGTCCAATTTCCGGTTCTCAGGATGGTGGATTCTAATCGGGTAAAAAGTCCGTTCATTCTGCTGCAAAAGATTCTTTCTCTTTCGAAGAACCGAAATTACAAAATTATTTTTCAAAGTTTCGCCAGCGGCGGCCATCGCGTTCCATCAACTCTTCGGACTCTTTTGGTCCCCACGTGCCGGAAGGGTAGTTTGGGAAATTGCGCGGCGGGAGCGCCTTCCAGACGTCGAGCAC
>JBAQJU010000129.1:0-3499 GCA_049300475.1 Terriglobales bacterium
TCTGAGGAGACGACCTTATCCCAATGTTCGTCTTGGTTAATGAGCATGGAACGCCTCCGCTCGTGAAAGTTCGAGATAGCGAAACGATACACGGTAAGAAACAAACTAGTCTGTTCAATATTGATCAGTTTGTAGCGAACCTCTGAAGTTACTTGTAGTTCATGCGCGAGCAAGATATCAGGCAGCGGCGAGTCAAAAGAAGCGCAGATTTGTGAGCGAGGCGCGAGCCGTTCCTTGACCGATATCGGGAACGAGAGAGACGGTGTCCCGCTGGTAGTTGGAAGTTAGAGGAGCGGCACTCGGGTACATTCTACGCGGCCTCCTGCTGGACTGCTGCTTGATCACTTACTTTTCTTCCTAAGATGGTCTCCAGTTGCCAGAGATCCTTCCAGCCTATGATGCGGCGGAAGTTCTTCTCTGTCGCCAGAAAGCAAGCCGCCGCCCAACGCTGGACCATAGCCGCATCCCGCCAGCGGCATACGCGCCGGGTCCGCATGCGCACGCCCGACTGCGGGCTCTCGATCAAGTTGGTCGTGGCCAGGCAGCGATGCAACGACGGCGGAATACCCAAGCGATTGATGGTGAAACATTCCTCCAACCCTTCCCGCAAACTGTTCGCGGCAGCGGGACATTCCTGCTCCAGCCAGTCGGCAAGCTTTCTCAGCCGCGCCATGCCTTCCTTCGCCTCCAGTTTGTAGCTGGCGCGCATGGCCGCTTTGACCTGGTCCTTCTGTTCCTCCGGCAGGCGGTCGCACACGTTGCGGATCTTGTGATTGCGGCAACGCTGTACCGGATGCTGCGCTCCGAACACTTTGTGAATCGCAGCTCGCAACGCTTTGGCTCCGTCGATCACGAACAAGCGCTTGGCCTTCGGGTCCAGCCCACGCGCCACTAACTGCTCCAGTAAGTCCTCGACCGCCGCCGCGTTTTCTGTCGCTCCCTGCTGCATACCCAGCACGTGCTTGTGTCCGGCCCCATCCACACCCACGGCACTGATCACATGATGCTCGCCGAATTGCATCCCGTCGAGGTAGATCACCAGCAGATCGATCCCCTCGAAGCGCCGCTCCACTAACTCCTTCAGGGCTGCTTCTCCCGCTTCCACCGCTTCCCGGCTCACCGTCGACTTCGACACCCCGCAGGTCGAAGCCATCTCCGGCAGCACCTCCGCATACTGACGGGTCGAGATGCCGCGCATCAGCACGTCCAGCATCCGCTGGCTCATCCCGTTTTCCTGCATCGCCTCGTAGGCGGGGATCGCCACTTCGCCGCCGCCTTTCTCCCGCAGTCGCGGCTTCGTCACCCCCAGTTTGCGTTCTTTCAAACACACTCGCCCCGCCTGCCGGCCATGCCAGAGCAGACCCCTGCGCCTCGGGCCGGGTGTGCGGCCCCGCCACTTGCTCGGCCGAGAGTTGCAAGACGGCTTCAATCGTCGCTCGCCCGGCCATATCGATCAGCTCATCGACCGCCAGCCGCGATTGCTCGATCAGATCGACCATCGGCAACAGCCCTTGCCCGTGGCGGCTGAAAAACTCCGCCAGTCTCTTGCTGTTGCTTTGTCCTTGGGGGGAAATGGTGTGTTAGCTTTTCTTCAAGGCGGTTCTCCTTTCCATGAGAAAGTTTCCAACCCGACTCTACCAAGAATCGGGTCGAGAACCGCCCCTCAACCTCTAACTAGAAATGGGCCACCGTCACGAGAGATCAAGAAGTGTGCTGTTTGGATCAGCGGAGCCATCTTTTCCAAGCTTATGCTCTACTCATCGAAAAGATGCACAGGCGCGACAACGGGGACTGGGGAAGAAAGAGGAATATGAGCCCTATCAATAAACTGACACCCAAACTGCGCAAATCTCCCCAACCGCCTCTGTCATATGCCGGAGCAACGGCTGACGCAGACCGGGCTAAGAAGCCGCGCCTTGCCGAACCCTCCCCCTCCGGCCCGCAACTGACTCCGGGAGATCGCGTCGAGGGGCTGGGTGACTTCGGAAAGCCGACCGGAGAATTCGGCACAGTTGAGCGAGCCAACGAAGAGGATGCCGTCGTCAAGTGGGATGATGACGGTCGAATGAGACTGCACCAACCGTGGCTCAAGAAGGTGTAGCCAGTAACAAGCCGACCGTTTAAAAGCAAGGGGTGTGCCCCACAGTTCCAACGTTCCAACCGCACGGTTTGGCAGATCGGACGGCAAGGAGAAACGCCCCGCCATTTTCAGGGGCGAGTGAAAAACAAAGCGCCCCAGAACTCTTTCGAGTCACGAGGCGCATCGCCTGAACAGCCCTCCCCCGAAGTCTGCTCACGACTAGCCTATGTATTGGACTGCACTGCGGGAATGGCTCTGATGGGCTACGTCGCCGCAGCCGTTGTGCTAGGTCTTGCGGCTCCCTAAGACCAAGGCGAGGACGCCTCCAGCCAGCAGAACAATACCTACAGCCGGGGGTAGTTTCTCGCTACTTTGGGTCTGGACACCGATCTTGGTATCTCCGATCTTCACACCATGGTTTTCGGTGTGAGGTAGCGGGACGATAAAAGACAACAATCCGAGCACCAGCAGTAAGACACCAACGATGCCAACGCCTTTCATATTGAAGCTCCTGCTAAGAGTCGAAATCGTGATCCACGGATGAAAGCGAAAAACCCTCGGGCCTAGGTCTTAGACAGACTAAGCGTGGCAACAGAAAGAGGCCACGGCGCATCACGCCGAGCGACGCTCCTTGAATTTGTCGATCTTCTGGTTGACCTTCTCCTTGGCATTTTGCACCGACTGACTGATCTTGTCCCGCGTCTCCTGCGCCTTGTCGGTTGCGGTGTCTTTGTGCGACTGCTGCACCTCTTTGGCAGCGTCTTTAGCGTTGCCCCACGTCTCTTTTGCCGCACCTTTGGCTTGATCCACAACTCCCTGATTGGCTAGCCTTTCGCTGCCGACAGTTTGTCCAACGCTTTGCTTCACCTTTCCCACCGCCTGCTCAACCTTGCCAGAAACCCGATTCTTATTCACTGTTCGTCTCCTTTGTCGCCGCAGATGCAGCGTTCTTCTGTGCTTGAAAAGAAGCGGTGCGGCTTTAAAGCCCTCGGAGAGAGGAGCACACCGCACCGCCCAGAGGAGAAACTGCCGACTCCTCCGGGGAGATTTACTCGGCAGGACTCCCTTTAGCCCCTAAGAAAGGTGAAGCATAGCGCAGGTGCACGGCACTGTCTGGTCGATATTGCACGCTTTGAGGCAGCCTATGCGCGCAACAACTGTGGTCGAAACTTGGGCGGACGCTGCGATACCGCTTAAGAAGGGGAAAAAATAGAATTCTCTTGTTCTCCTGCACGCAAACACCTCACGGAGTCTGGACACCTAAATTCCGAAACCTGAGCAATTGTGATTAGTCGCCAAGTAGACCACTGTTGTAATCTGCCAGCAGATGTGAAGGAACTATGCGGCTTTCGGTCGTTTGTTCATCTGGTGGTGATTTCGGTAGTCTGATCCGGCCCAGTTCGGTGGTTTGATGTGGCC
>JBAQJU010000130.1:0-4349 GCA_049300475.1 Terriglobales bacterium
CTTAGAACCCGGCGCCTTCCTGCATGAAGGGCATGCAGGCAAGAATATCGGCGATCCGTTCGAGTTGTTTCAGATCTTCGCCCGTGAAGTCCGCACCCGCCAGTTTTACATCCAGACCTTTGCGCGAGACCTGCACCACGCCCATCACCGGTTCGCCGGACCGCCCCACTGGGACCGAGATGATTTTCTGAATCGGCATCTGGTCCTGGCTTCGGTCTTCTTCCTCGTGCGAAAGCTTGACCGCTTCAAACAGGCTGACATGCCGCACCCGCATAAACGAATTCGACAACAGTGGAGTGCGCGTGGCCGCCGTCCGCGCCGCCACCGCTGACCCGGTCAGCGGCAACATCCCCGTGGAACGCAACTCGACGGGGAAAACGAAGCGCAGACTGCCTTTCTCCAACCTCAGCAAAGCGACTTCGCTACGGCGCACATTCAGGATCCGCGCGAGTTTCAGACAGACCCGCTCTGAGGTCGGAGATTCGGAAACCATCGCCTCCAGATCGGTGATTTCAGATTTGACGGTTTTCTTCGCAACACCTTGACTGCCGGATAATGACATAGTTGGGGATCGAACCTTCCCCATTTATCCTGCGGGCACGAGCGACATCCGACAAGTTACTACAGTACTTTTTCTGATGCTGCCGCGGCCCGGTTCAGGCTATGTCCGAAAGAGTAAACTTTTTATACAAACAAAAGCTTTTTTCGATGGCGATTCGCCACAATTCCACAGGTATACGCGCTATAGTAGATACATCATTCGTTACAAAGAGTTGCATTTGCGGCGCACGAGTGGCGCTTATGTCGTTGCTTCATCACGTGAAGCCATTACTGGAATTGGGTATCTGTAAGGAGAACTACATGGCTCGTAAGACCTACGGAACTGGCACTACCCGCGGCAAGAAAACCGCTCCTCCCACGGAAGCTACGCCTCTACAACAGGCGCCGGTGCAGGTTGTGTCTGAAGTTCGGCAAAATGTGACACCGATCAACCTCGCTGCCAAAAAAACCAATGTGGACCTGGATGAAGAAATCCGCCGCCGCGCTTACGAACTGTTTTTGGAGCGTCAGGGGGCCGCGGGTGATCCCGCGCAGGATTGGTTAACGGCGGAGCGTGAGGTTCGTGCGCGTTATGCCGGCCAGAACCACTCTGCCTTTGCGGCTGGCCAGGGTCGAAGCTAGCCTTCCGATCCGGCCGCAACTGGCAGCGCCTCGGCTAGTGGTTTCCACCAGGCCGAGAAGGGTTCCGTGCGTAATCTGGAATAGGAAATATTCAGCCGGTCAAGCTCCCCTAGAACTTCCATTACTGCGCTGGTGGCCGCCTGCCGGGCCGCTTCGCTCAATCCTGCTCCTACGTCATACCCCTCACCCGTGATCCCGATCAGCAAAATCTCCTCTGGACCTTCGCCTGCCAACTCGGCGATCAGCAGGGATTCCGAGAGCGCCGGCGAATGCGGATCCATGCGGACCGGCGCCGGGCCGTGCCGCCGAATATCCTCTTTCCGGTACAGCGTCACGCTTCCGGGCGCAGCCCCGTCGGAAACCGAATCGATCAGAATGAGCGCGTCAATGCCGGAAAGATGCGCGACCAGATCAAGACCAGGCGTGCCCAAATCCGCTACCGTCACGTTCTCATCAAAACGGTAGCCGGACTCCAGCATGCCCGCCACGAACGGGCCTACCCCGTCGTCGCCCAAAAGCACGCTCCCGATTCCACCGATGGTGATCTTTTTCTTCTTCTTCACAGTAGCTTCACAGCACCTTCACGCGCGCGATCTGCCTGCCCGACGGATCAAAGGTATGGCACGCACACGCCATGCATGGATCGAAAGAGTGTACAGTCCTCAGCACTTCCAGTGGCTCCTCCGGACGCGCCAGGGGTGTGTGCAGCAGAGACGCCTCGTAAGGCCCGTGCGCACCCGATTCGTCGCGCGGGCTCGCATTCCAGGTCGAAGGAACGACCGCCTGATAGTTCTTGATCTTCCCGCCCTTGATCACCACCCAGTGTGACAACGTTCCTCGCGGAGCTTCATGCGTTCCCACGCCCTCAATCTCGCCCCACGGGAAAACCGGCTCGTTATGAACGGTCAAATCGCCCTTCGCGATGTTATCGACCAGCAGTTGCCAGTGCTTCTGCGCCAGTTCGCCCAGCATCGCCGCACGAATGGCGCGCGCCGCGTGGCGTCCCAGCGTCGAATGCATCAAAGCCGGCGTCGCATTCACCTTCGCGATCGCCGAGACCTGGCCCAATGCCAAATCCGCATACTTCCGGGTCAACGGATGACCTTGTGCATAACCTACCAACACCTGCGCCAGCGGACCCACCTGCATCGGTTGGCCTTTATACCGTGGAGACTTCACCCAGGAGTATTTTTTCTCTCCGTCCCATTCCGTGAACTGGGGCTCGGTCTCTCCTTTCCACGGATGCAGTGGCTTGTCGCCCTCGTAGTAGGCGTGCGTCACATCTTCCGTGACCGACTCACGGAAAACCGCATCCGACGCGGTTTTGAACGGTTGCACGCCGCCGATGTCCCCATGCATGACGACGCCTCCCGGCAAATCATAGGCCACCGCGTTGCTGTCGAGCGGCAGATCCGGGACGGCCAGGTAGTTCGTCACGCCGCTACCAATCTTGAACCATTCCGGATACATCGCCGCCACCGCGCACACATCGATCAGATAAACCTCGTTGATGAAGCGCACCACTTCGTCGAGCAGCAGGCGAATCGTCTCCAGTTTGTCCATCGTCAAGGCGCTCTGGCTATCCAGATCGATTGCATTCGCCACGCCACCCACCACTAGATTTTGGATGTGCGGCGTCTTCCCTCCCAGCATTCCCACCACCTGCAGTGCCTTGCGCTGATATTCCAGCGCCTGCACGTAGTGCGTGAACGCAAGCAGGTTCACTTCCGGCGAGAGCCGCATCGCCGGATGGCCCCAATACCCGTTCTGGAAGATGCCGAGTTGCCCGCTCGCAGCCACCGCCTTCACTTTGTCCTGCGCCGCCTTCAGTTCGTTGCGCGAATTGCGCGTCCACGGAGAAATCGTCTCCGCCAGCTTCGCCGCCGCCGCAGGATCCGCTTCCGGAATCTGCAGGATGTCAACCCAGTCGAGTGCCGACAACTGATAGAAGTGCACGATGTGATCGTGCAGAGCGTGCGCAATCAGAATCAGGTTGCGAATGTATTGCGCATTCGCGGGCACTGGCAGCTGGAGCGCGTCTTCCACCGCGCGCACGCTCGCCATCGCGTGCACGGTTGTGCACACGCCGCAGAAGCGCTGGGTAAACATCCACGCGTCGCGAGGATCGCGGTCGCGCAGAATGGTTTCGATGCCGCGCCACATGGTACAGGACGCCCAGGCATTGCTCACCGCATAGTTTTCCACCTCCACGTCAATGCGGAGGTGGCCTTCAATTCGAGTTATAGGATCGATCGTGATTCTCTTGGACATAGTGCCTGCTGTTAGTCGGAGTTAGTTGCGATGTTAGAAGCAACATCAGCTGCGATTTTTTCGTTTTCACCAAAATGACCGTACTTGAAATACCCGGTCCACCGTATATAGGGCCGCCGAAACCGGAAGTAGCTCGCCATGTCATGCCAGACATAGAGAGGAGCCGGCAGAATGGCAAACCTCTTCACCGCCACCAGAAATCCCGCCACGCCCAGCGCGATAAAACCCAGCGACACCAGAATTTCGATGGTTGCCGGAAAATACAGGGCTTGCGGATTGGGGCGGAATGCCAGCGTCGTCGGACTGAACCGGTAGACCATTCCTCCGAGTGAACTCAAGACGTACCCGAGGAACATATCTCCCTTATCGTGCGAGCGCACAGATCGCTGCAGAAGCACGCCTCCGCCGACAACCAGAATCATCTCCAGCCAGAACACGCCCGCAAAGCGGTCGAAATGGAAAGCGGTGCCAAACTGTTCCCGGAACGCGATGTCCAGCAGCCGCAGCGCCGCCCATCCGTAGATCAGCCAGCAGGTAATTCGAGCGGCCTCGTCCAGCACCTCCATATCCATCGCCCGTTTCCACACCAGGCAGCAGGTCAGGTGGAGTGATTCGCCGGCTGGCAGAGCAGCGCGGTTTTGAAATCGTCCACGAGTACTTGGTGCCGGACCTGAAACATCCCGCAAATCCGGAGTCGCAGGCGCTTGACCTTCTGGGAGCATCCCTTTCCGACGGGGAAATGAATCGGGGCGGTGGAAAGGTGACCGCCCCTAGAATCGTTTGAGCAACGACCCTACCCATTCTAAGAATCCGGTAGCACAGATTCTTGCGGTAACTTGCTACAGCACCCGCACACTGGGTTAATACTGAGGCTGGGGCGAAATGAAAGTCTTGCG
>JBAQJU010000131.1:0-2778 GCA_049300475.1 Terriglobales bacterium
ACGTGTACTTTATCTGGGACCCGGTCGTTCATCGCCGTATTGCCGGTAAACCACTCAAGGCGACGGGCAAACCCTTCAGCTTATCGGCGCGCAAGTGCATTGAGCGCAGTCATCAGGAGCATCAGCAGTTACTGGCAGAATTCGAGAGTCTGCTGCATGGCCTCGAAACGACGCTCGAAGCAGCAGAACTCGGCGCGCGCCGGCTGACCGACGAGGATCTCTTTATTGAGGCAAAACGAGCTCTCAATCCCTTGTTTCCTGATCATCGGCCTTACAGGCAGGGTGAAGAGCAACTTGAATACAGGAGCGCCCGCGAGCAGATCGTTGACACAAGCATCGCCGATGAGACGGACTCCTATCTGAATGTTGGCGGAATCCTCTATTCCTTTGTAAGTCTGAAGGAACTCCCGGATGCCACTTTCCCCGGAATCCTGAGAGAACTGGTCGGTCTCGATTTCCCGCTCATTGTCACTGCTCAGATCACTATTCCCGATCAGGCGAAAGTGCTCAAGGGCTATAAAAGCCGGTTGCGCAAGATGCAGGCTGTGCAACGCGACTCGAACGGAGGATTTCGGACCAACGTGGAGGCGCAGGTTGCCGAAGGCCAGCTAGTCAGAGTGCAACAGGACATTATTTCGAGTTCGGTCAAGACGGCCAAGCTGAGCCTGGTCATCGGAACGCGCACTTCCCGCCCAGCAATCACGACCGCGGAACTGGAGCAATCAGAGCGAATCATCGACAACCGGCGCCAACAGCTTCTCTACGCCATTTCCCGCATGAACGGCGCCAAGGCTGTTGCTGAGTCGTTGGCCAAAAAGCGCCTGTTTTTCAGTTCACTTCCGGCAATGGCGGAGCCTGACAAGCGAGACCAGGACTTGCTCACCTCGAATGCGGCGGATCTGGTGCCGGTAGAGACACCATGGCGGGGCACACCGCGGTCACCATTGTTTCTGCTTGAAACTCCCTACCGCCAGCTCATTCCTTTCTCGCCCTTCGATCCCGGCTTGAGCGACGCGAACATGCTGGTGATGGCGAAAACTGGCGGCGGAAAGACCGTCATGGTCCAACAGTTTCTTCTGATGGCCGCCCGGAGTAATCCGCTGATTTCGATCCTCGAGCGCGGAGACTCTTATCGTCCACTGGTCGAGTTGATGGGCGGACGGATGATCACCATGTCGCTCGATAGCGAACAAACGATTAACCCGTGGGATCTGCCAGAAGGAGAAAGAGAACCGAGCAAGGATCAAGTCGCGTTTCTGAAAAATCTGACGCGCCACATGCTCGGCGAGGGCGGGGCCGAAGACACGCAGCTTCTTGACAACCTCATCACGGAGGCCATTCTTCGGACTTACAAGAGAGCGGCAATCCGGCAATCGACACCCATTCCAACATTCTCCGATCTTCGCGACGAACTTTCACAGTGGCGCGACGAGGAAAAGAACCAACGGGTGATGGACGAAGCCCACCTGGCGGCGATCAAGCTGCGCAGCTGGACCGGCGAAAAGGGAGTGTATTCGAAGTTGTTCGACCGTCCCACAACGATTTCACTCGATAATCCCTGGTTGTTTTTCAATGTGGAGCAATTGAGCGACGATCGGCGCCTCGAAACGGCGATGAGCCTTCTCATCGCCCATGCCACTGCACAACGGGCCGCAGGCAAGGCCGGCAGGCGGAGCATCACGGTCCTGGATGAGTGCTGGTTCCTCCTGGATTCTCCGGTGCTCGCGCCCGAAGTGGTGCAACTGTTTCGTACGGCGCGCAAACGCAATGCGAGCGTGTGGGGAATGAGCCAAACCGCGGAAGATTTTGTCGGGACGGAATCGAAGCCCAGGCCGCACGGCGCGGGCATCGTAAAGAACTCGACCACCAAGATCATCGGCCAGCAACCGGGAGACATGACCGCCCTGCGGGAACACTTGCACCTGAACGATACCGCTTTGAACCAGATCAAGCATTTCAGCGCTCCCATCAAGGGCAAAAGCGCCGATGCGCTCATCGTGATTGGTGAGAAAGCCGAAACCACTCACACAATTCGTATGTCACCGACAACGGTCGACTACTGGATCATGACCACGTATTCGCGGGAACGTGTGTATCGGTCGTGGTGGCTGGAGCAGAGAAAAGCCGCGCCTTTGATTGAGGCTTATCGCGAGCTGGCCGAAAAGTTCCCAGCAGGCCTCGCTGATGTTGATCCACTTCCGGAAGAAATCTCAGGAGAAGTCGCAAGAGGTACACGCATATGAAGACGAAAACTTTGGAACTCCTTCGCAACGCTCAACGCAGACTGAGTCGCGGCAAGCGATGGCTGGTCGTGGCCGTAATCACAATGTGCTTGATTTCCTCGAACACTCAAGCTCAAGGAATAGCAGACATTCTGTTGCTGCTTCATACCATCACAAGCACCCTCCAGGGCCCGATTGGTGAGGTACTAGGCGAAATGCGGAAGGTGAGTGCGGCGGTGAACAATTTTCGCCAGGAGATCGTCTGGCCTTTGGCCCTGATCAACCAGACGAGATCGTTTGTCAGTGCAACGCGGGCGCACTACACCGGCCTGATGTCTCAGATTGAAGGCCTCAAGAATAACAGCGCGACCCTCGCTCTTCCCATGCAGTTGGAGTCGATCTTCCGAGGCGCCCAGTCGGGGTCCATCGGTCAGATTCCCGCGATCTACACGCAGGTCTACCAACCGGTTGCCCTGTCTGGAATTGCTCAGCCGGGACAGCGCAACCTCATGGACATCGACGATGCAATGGCAATGGATTCGCTAAAGACTTCCAT
>JBAQJU010000132.1:0-6865 GCA_049300475.1 Terriglobales bacterium
GGCAGAGTGAACGTGACGCGTAAGGGAGCAATCGCCGTCACCCAGAACAGGCGATCTCCACTCGCGACGCGTTGCCCAGCGCGCACGTAACGCCGCGCCACTACTCCATCAAAGGGTGCGACGATACGCGTCTTTTCTACTTCAAGGTTCAAAGAACGGATCACATCCTGCTGGTTGATAGCGGTCTGGCGCTCGCGCTCCAGTTCATAGCGGTCTGCCTCCACCTTGAAGCGATCGTGGTCGAGTTGCTCCTTCGTGATAATTTGGGCCGCCCACATTTTTTCCGAGCGGTCCCGGTCCGCTTCCAGCACTTTAATCTCAGCTTCCCAGTTCTTCACATTGGCTTCGATGGAATGGAGCTTGGCCTCGGCGGCATCGCGGTCCGCAGCAAGCTCACGATCATCGAGTTTCGCCAGCAGATCGCCCCTTCGGACCATCTTGCCAGTGTCCGCGAGAATCTCGGCTACCATGCCCTCGCGTTGTGCCGCCACGTCAAGTTGGTTTTCGACCACGATGGGTCCGGAAGAAGTGATATCTTCCGCTGCGGTTTTGGCGGCCAGCGTGCTCGCGGCAGGACTCGCGCCTTCAGCATGGGCGGCGAAGTGATCCGAATTTGCCGAGGTCTGGGCTTCGCGGCAGCTCAGCGCAGCCGCAAGCAGCGACACAGCGAAAAGCAGCCGGCAATCCGTGCACAATTTTCTGCCCATCGGTTCGGCCCTTCCTGGCCTTCGGCTTACCATCCAAACCACCACCATAACTTCGACCAGATCCACATCAGCGGACGACGCAACAATACGTATCCTGCCGGCCGCCAACCCGCCCAGACTTTGCCACGTCCCTGCATGCCCGAACGAATTTTGCCATCCGGATTCGGTACGCTCACGCGCACAAAAAACACGCGATTATCCCCGCTGGCTTCGCTCTTCGGACTGACGATTACGACGTTGCCCTTGAATGTCTTCGTGGGAAAACTCTCCAGCTTTACCGATGACTCCGCGCGGGGTTTCAAGTACGCGATATCATCCTGATCGATGGCGACATCCACCATTGCACTGGAGGTGTTTACGACCTCGGCAAGCGTGTCGCCCTTAGCCAGGTGCCGTCCCACCATGGTCTCTACGTTTGGAGTCGCCACCACGCCATCGATGGGGGAACGCAGTCGTGTTTTCTCAAGCCGCTCTCGTGCCCGTTCCAGTTCTGAAGACCAGAAATCAAATTGCAGGCGCTGGACCCCGGCCTCAGTCCCATCATTCGCCGCCAAAGCGCGGTTCATCTCCGCCAAGGCACCGTTGTATTTCGCCTGAGCAGCAGCGAGTGCGGAGCGGTAATCCCAATCGTCAAGCTCAGCCAGTACAGCGCCCTTTCTGACAGCATCGCCCTCATGCACAGAGACCGAACGCACCACGCCATCAACCTCAGGCTGAATCTGGGCCGAACCCTGCGGAGCCACCGACGCATCGCCCACCATGCGCATGGGGATGGGACAGAACACCAAGAAAAGAATGATCGCCGCCGTCACCGTTAGCATTAGCGCGCGGCGGCGCTTCTCCATGGCCATGAATCGCTTCTTGCGCTGCATCAGCGGTTCAATGACGCCGATGAACGGGACCTCCTTATAAAGCTCCGCGTTGCGCGGGGCGACCGTAGTTTGCGCTGCCAGAATGCGGATCATCTCCACATGGGCGTCTGTCAAGAAATCGGGATCCCGGCTTTCAAATGAAAGAATGCCGATCCGTCCCGCGTCATCGAGCAGCGGAATCGCAAAAAAAGCCCGCATCCCAGTTTCTTCAAAATATTCGGCGAACTTCGTCTTGGTTTCTTCCCGGTCGACTTCGACGTCTACGCCGTGTTGCTTAATGTGAATTTCGTCGTTGGAGACAACCGCCCACTCCAGCAGATCTCGTAATTTTGCGACTTCCGCATCGCCGAGCCGGATCTGGTCTAATCCCGAAACCGCTTTCACCTGCAACTTGCCGCGCTGCTCCAGCGCGACGGCAGCCCGGTCGTAGGGGACCACGGCCTTTGTGCCGTTGACGACCGTATCGAGCACGCCATCCATGTTGAGCGTGGACGTGATCTCTTTACTGACCGTGACCAGCGTTTCCAGAATCTCGAGCTTGCGTTCGGCCAGCAGCAGGCTCGCATTATGAAGCGCGTTGCTGGCGGTCTCGGCGATATTGACGAGCAGAAATTCGTCATCCTCATCGAATGGGAGCCCATCTTGGCGGTTGATCGCTTCCACTACGCCCACTAAAGACTCGCGGTCCATCAAGGCGGCAGCCAGCAGGGAGAAAACACCGCCGTCCTCGACATCGCCGTTGCGCTTGCGCAGCCGCTCATCCTCGGCATCGCTGATGAGGACGAGTTCTCCATTGTCCGAGACGTCGCCTGCGATCCCATCACCCGGCCTCTGCAGAGCGTCCATTTCCACCGTCGGATCCACCCCCGCGCGGCTCACCAGTTTGACGGCATCGCCATCCACCATCCAAACGTTCACGGCCTGAACGTTCAACACCTCGCAGAATTTGTTGGCGATAGTTACGAGCAGGTCGTCCATCTCGAGGTTAGAGTTGAAGACCTTCTCGAGGTCATACATCTGCGTGACCCGCATGACGGACTGGAGGTTGGTATTGCGTTCGCTCTCGTACTCCAAAGCCGTGCGAATCGACGGCAGCGCCACGCCCGCAATCTCGGTCGCCGATTCAAGCATCACTTCCGTCGGCGGCTGGTCGTAGGTGACGATCTCGATGGTGCCGTAGAAAGTGTCCTCGATCAGGAATGGCACGTAGGCGAGAGACGACACGGTGCGGCGCACGTCCAGGTGAGCGTAGTCCTCACGCGACAGCTCAGTGGCATCGAACAACGCGGTCGACTTGATGTCGGCGGCTGCCCCCAAGGTTCCGGCTTGAAACTCAACTTCCTCGGCTCCCATGGCAATCTCGCCTGCCATGGCCTTGGGGGTCCACACTGGATTTTTCTGGTCAATGATTACATACACCACCACCGCGGAATCGGGGATGATGTCGGCTACCTGCTCGGCGGTCAGTCGCGCGCGAGGTATGACTTCCCGCTGGCTGAGGAGCGAAGACGCGAACTCGGTCAAACGAGCGGCGGAAATGGGGCTCTCTGTCGGCATCGGCGGTACTCCCCGTCACGTTGCGACGGAGTTCTAGATCTCACTGATCGGGGGAGGGAAATCTATACGCTGCCTGTACGACTCAGAGCTTCCGTACAGGAACTGTGGCGGCGACTGTAACAAAGCAGTGTGTAAGTGTCAACCAGGAGGCAACTGCCTGTCGTTAGCACATGATATGTCCGGTTGAGATAGCACGTGATCTGTCCGCTTTTCAGGCGGCGAGGGTGAGAGACCATGCCAAGCATGATCGGTTACCGGAAGGCTGCAGTGGAGCGGGCGATGAAAGTACAGGAAGTGATATTGCGAGCCATGGCGAAGAAGATCACGTGGTGGCAAGCGGCGGAGATTCTCGGTCTGAGCGATCGGTCGATGCGGGGGTGGCGGGAGCGCTATGAGGAGTTCGGCTACGACGGGCTGTTCGACCGGCGGCAGGGCAAGCCCTCGCCGAAACGGGTGCCGGTGGCTCAGGTGGAGCAGGTGTTGGGACTCTACCGGGATCGGTATTTCGATCTGAACGTGCGGCATTTTCACGAGAAGCTGGCGTCCGAACACGGCGTCGATCTGAGCTACACCTGGGTGAAGCTGGCGTTGCAAGGGGCCGGGCTGGTGACGCGTGGGCGGAAGCGCGGGGTGCATCGCAAGCGGCGTCCGCGGCGGCCTTTGCCGGGGATGCTGTTGCACATCGACGGCTCGCGTCATCGTTGGTTTCAGGATGAGCGCTGGTATGACCTGATCGTGATCCTGGACGATGCCACCAGCGAGATCTACTACGCGCAGTTGGTAGACGAAGAATCGACGGTGACGGTGATGGCGGCGCTGCGCGCGGTGATCGAGCGCAAGGGATTGTTTTGCGCCCTATACAGCGACCGGGGCAGCCATTTCTGGCTCACGCCGAAGGTGGGCGGCAAAGTGGATCCGCATCGCTTGACGCAAGTAGGGCGGGCTCTGCGCGAGTTAGGCATCCAGATGATCCCCGCCTACTCGTCGCAGGCACGCGGACGGAGCGAGCGCAACTTCGGGACCGGGCAAGGACGTCTGCCCCAGGAGTTGCGGCTGCAGGGCATCCAGAGCGTGGAAAAGGCGAATGAGTTTCTGCGCGACCGCCACATCGCGGAGTTCAATGGTAGTTTTCAAGTGCGCGCGGCGGAACGGGGAACGGCCTTTATGCCCCGCCGCAGTCAGAACCTGGACCTGGTGTTCAGCTTGCAGTTCGAGCGGGCGGTGAATCGCGACCACACGGTGAGCTTTCAGCATCTCCGCTTGCAGATCGAAGCGGTACGTTGGCGAGCGACTCTGGCGGGTTGCACAGTGCGGGTGCTTCAGCATCTGGATGGAACTCTGACCCTCACCCACGGACCGCAGCGCCTGGGCCGATACAACGCGGAAGGAACATTGCTGTTACCGAAACCGGCAGTGTCTCCGGTTGTGGAAAAGACGCGGGCTGGAAAAGTCCAAAAACCGACTTTCCCACCCCGCTTGGAAATCCCGCAAACTGCGGGGGATTCCCACTTTCCCACAACCTCGGCGACGGCTGGTTAATTTAAAAACCGGACAGATCGTGTGCTACCAAAAGCGGACATTTTAATTTGCTAAGGACACCAGGAGGCAACTGCCGGCGCGGCACTCAATACTTCCACATCCGGATCTCGCTGCCCCCCCGCTCGAACCGGACATCATCCATGAGCTGCCGGATGAGGTAAATGCCTCGGCCATGGTCCTGGTACAGATTGGGGCTCAGGACGGAAGCCGCCGAGGACTGAATATTCATTCCCGGCCCGGGGTCGCTAACGATAATTAAAAGCCGGCCTTGGCTATCGCTATTCAGCCGGCAATGTACCTTTTTCGCCGGATCGTTGCCGCAACCATGGACCACGGCATTGGCAAGGGCCTCCTGCAATGCCAGACCGATCTCGAGTTGCTTTTCTTCCGGGATGCCCAGATTAAGAAGGATCTCGGCAACTCTATCCGACACTTTGGCGATATCGTCCCCGGTAGCCGGGACACTGACATTCAGGAGTTCACGACCCTCGCTGCTGGCGCCATTGACTGCATGTTCATTCGGCATAGAGGAAAATTCCGGGCATAAGTGGATGCTTAGACCCCTGTACCGTCAGGCAAACGATTCGACCGCCTTGGTTTCGTCATCGAAGATTTCGAAAAGGTTCAGCACGCCCACCAGTTTCAGCGTCTGGATAGCGAACTTGGAAGGGTTGAGGAGCTTAATGTTGCCACCGCGCTCTTTCGTGGACGCGAGGAATCGCACCAGTAGGCCAATCCCGCTCGAATCGATCATTGGAACTTCGGCCAGATTGAGAACGAGGTAATGTCCGCCGGAGCGCACCGTCTCCTCCATCGCCTCGCGTAAACTGTCGACGGCTTGCCCCATTCTGAGTTGGCCGCGGAGTTGCACCACGTGAACCTCTGAGCGCTTGCGGATATTGATGTCCAACTTGTTCCCCTCCAATGGAGCGACCACTTTCCGGAGCGATAATACACCCGCGAAGCTGCCGTTGTAAGCCGCGCTCGCCGGAGCGTTCGTCGTGAATGATCGTTCGGTCGTTTTCAGCCACATCATCTGAGATCACCCGCGAGGTGTACCTGCATTCGATTCCGTCGGATGCTCGCGCAGCGGTGCAAAAAGTCGAGGATTTGCTGATTGGACCCAAATGGACCCAAGTTGTGCAAATCCCGAAAACGAGAAGTTATCTAATTCAATGAAAACGCGGGTGTCCGTTCCGAGACATAGGTAACAGACGTTCCGGAGACATGGGTTACACTTTTCGGCCCGCCGGGGGCGGAGTGGTGATGCCCTGGAAGGAGAGTTCTGTGATGGACGAACGAATGCGGTTTGTGATCCGGCTCAAGGACGGCGAGACGATGGCTTCGCTGTGTCGGGAGTTCGGCATCTCACGCAAGACCGGCTACAAGATCTTTGAGCGTTAGGAGCAATGCGGATTGGAAGGGTTAAGTGACCGAGCTCGCCGGCCTGAATTCCGCTCCAATTCCGCAACCGCTGAGACAATCACAATGACTGCCCGGCCCAATGGTCCGCCGGTATCGAGGTTTTCGCGGAACGACACGAACTCGATACCCAGGTGGTTGAGCGTGTCCAGCACTTCCAGAAAATGCCGTATGCTCCGAGCCAATCGGTCTGCCGCCCAGACTAAAACCGTGTCGAACTCCCGGCGGTGGGCAGCGGCGAGCATCTGGTCGAGTGCCGGACGCTTCGCCTTGGCGCCGCTGATCCGGTCGGTGTACTCGTGGACGATTTCAAAACCGCGCTGCTCTGCCAGCCGGCGAAGGTCAAGCGCCTGCGACTCCGGATTCTGATCGACGGTGGAAACTCGGGTATATAAAACCGCTCGCTTCATCGGATTCGCTCCTCGGTGCAGGGCTGATCTAATTCTTAAATGGGTGAGGCGCCAGATGGTGAGTGTGCGACGACTGTTTAGAGGGGACAAATCCTATCCTAAGTATACAGAGCACCTTCAGGAATCGACTATCTCGCAAGCGCTTGAAATAACAGGGGTTGTAATCCTCTGGCGCCCGGAACGATGGGTTGGCGAGAAAATGACCGAGTTGGTGCCGGACCTGAAACATCCCGCAAGACTTTCATTTCGCCCCAGCCTCAGTATTAACCCAGTGTGCGGGTGCTGTAGCAAGTTACCGCAAGAATCTGTGCTACCGGATTCTTAGAATGGGTAGGGTCGTTGCTCAAACGATTCTAGG
>JBAQJU010000133.1:0-22757 GCA_049300475.1 Terriglobales bacterium
GGCTTGCCCCGTCTCAGCTGGCACAGTCCGCCCCAGCGCGAAGCGAGGAATCTCTACTCTTCTCTGCTTCCTCCTTCTTCTCACGGCTGGGTTCGCGCAGAACGGCGGCGAACTGCGTTTCTGCCTCCGCACCGAGCCCAAGACGTTTGATCCATTGCTGGTCGATGACGACGCCGCGCTCTCCATCCGCTATCTCACCGGAGGCGTTCTGGCGCGCATCAATCGTCACTCGCAGGAACTCGAGCCGGAGCTGGCCGAATCCTGGAAAGTGTCGCCCGACAGCCGGCAGATCACCTTCAAGCTGCGCCATGGCGTGCACTTCTCCGATGGCACTCCGTTCGCGGCCGATGATGTGGCGTTCACCATGCAACGCCTGATGGACCCGGCGCTGCACTCGCCGGTTGGAGATGCCTTCCGCACCGGTAGCGGCAAGGTGTTGACCAAGGTGGTCGCTCCCGACCAGATCTCCATCACCTTCCCCGCCCCCATCGTGGGACTTGATCGCCAGTTTGATCAGGTCGCCATCATGTCCGCGCACTCGCCAAAAAAAGAAGCCGCCGTGCTTGGCCCTTTTATGGTCGCCGAATACAAGGCGGGATCGAGCGTGCGCCTCGAGCGTAATCCGTATTACTGGAAAAAAGACACACAGGGACGCCGCCTTCCTTATCTCGATTCCATCCATCTCGACATTCAGTCGAATCGCGATGTCGAGTTGCTCCGCTTCAAGCGCGGCGAACTTGACCTCATCAATATTCTCGACACGGAATATTTCGACCGCCTGGGCTCGACCTCGCCTCAACTGGTGCACGATGCCGGCCCCTCGCTCGACTCCGATTTCATGTGGTTCAACCAGGTCCCAACCGCTCCGATTCCCGAGTACAAGCGCGCCTGGTTCCGCTCCACCAACTTCCGTCGCGCCGTTTCCGAAGCCATCAACCGCGACGACCTCGCCCGCATCGTTTATAACGGGCACGCCCAGCCCGCGGTCGGCCCGGTTTCACCGGCCAACAAGTTCTGGTTCAACAACAAACTCCAAGCCGAAGCACACAATCCACAAGCTGCGCTCGAACGCCTCAAGGTCGATGGCTTCCACCTGCAAAACGGCAAGTTGCTCGACCAGAGCGGCAATCCAGTCGAGTTCTCGATCGTCACCAACGCCGGCAACAAGCAGCGCGAACGCATGAGCGTCCTTATTCAGGATGATCTTGGCAAAATCGGTATCCAGGTCAACCTCGTGCCTCTCGATTTTCCATCGCTCATCGAGCGCATCACTCAGAAGTTCAATTACGAAGCCGCCATGCTCGGCTTCCGCAACATCGAACTCGATCCCAACGGCCAGATGAATATCTGGCTGAGTTCAGCCGAGAACCATGCCTGGAACCCGCAGCAGAAATCGCCCGAAACCGCGTGGGAAACAGAGATTGACAAACTGATGCGCGTGCAGGCATCGACCGCCGATGTGAAGAAGCGCAAGGCAGCCTTCGATCGCGTGCAGGAAATCGTCTACGAACAGGCGCCGATTATTTACCTGGTCAACCAGAACGCGCTCTCGGCGGTGTCGAGTTCAGTCGCTGGAGCGAATCCCGGAATCCTTTATCCCCAGACGTTTTGGAACGCCGAGCGGCTGACGATCAACGGGACCGCGACGGCGAAGCGGTAAGCGCTGATGATGGCGAGCACTACGAACCCGGATCACGCGCCTTGCCTGCTCTCTGCGCGCGTCACAGTGCGCTATCCGGGCAAGGCTCCCGTGCTGCGCGCCTGCTCGCTGGAAATTGCACGCGGCGAAGTCGTCGGCCTGGTTGGCCAGAGCGGTTCCGGCAAAAGCACCCTCGCGCTCGCCATTCTCGGACTGCTCGGCCGTCAGCGCGCCACCATCGAAGGCAACATTCATTTTCAGGGATCGGACCTGCTCAAGATGCGCGAACGTGACCTGCGCGACCTGCGGGGGCGTTCCCTCAGCCTGGTGCTGCAAAGTCCGCTCGCCTCGCTGAACCCAGCGCTCCGAATCCGCACGCAACTCCGGGAAGCGTGGCGCGCCCATCGCGATCGCGGCGCGACGGCAGGCGACTGTGACCATGCAATCCAGCAGGCACTAAAGAGCGTCAGCCTGCCCGCCGACCCGGATTTCCTTCAAAAACACGCCTCGCAACTCAGCGTTGGACAGGCGCAGCGCGTGCTGATTGCAATGGCCGTCATGCACCGCCCAGCGCTGTTAATCGCCGACGAAGCGACCAGCGCCCTCGATGTAATCACGCAGTCGGAAATCCTCCAGCTCTTCGCCAGCCTGAATCGCGAGACCGGAATGTCGATCCTTTATATTTCGCACGATCTTCCGTCAGTCGCCGGAATCTGCCAGCGCATCGCCATACTTAACGAAGGCGAGATTGTGGAATGCGGACCGACGGCGCAGATATTTGCCGCACCTGCTCATCCTTACACTCGCCGACTCATGTCGGCTCTGCCGCAAATTCCCGCACGGCCCGAAGATGCACTGGCTAAAGTACAAACTGCCGCCATGTAAGGAGTCGTTAGTCAGTTCGCGGCCTGTGATTTGGGAATAGGGGTCCTTCGACTCCGATGATCGATTCGCTTCGCGATTCGACCATCTCCGCTCAGGATGACATCTCGTTTGACGCTCCGAGTGATGAGAGCGCCTTACGGTGAGCTCAGCGCTGGCACATGGGTCTTGTCCTAAATATTTAGGACAGGACCGGCACCTGGGACGTGGCGACCGGCAATCCCGCCGCCTGCCACGCGTCGAAGCCGCCTGTAACGTTGATCACATTTCGATGTCCAGCGCGCTCCAGCAAACTACAGGCAATCATGCTGCGATATCCACTCTTGCAGTGGACGGCAACCGTGCGCTGTGCGTTGATCTCCGGCAGCCCTCCGGGAAACGTATCGAGCGCCTGCCACTCGGCTTCGGCAATGTGGGCCGCCTGCCATTCGCCTTCGCGGCGAACATCGAGCACGTCGTAGTTAGTGGAGCGGTCTCCAGCGCTGAGTTTCCGGTTGAGTTCCAGCACCGAAATCTGCGGCGTCTGCAGGACAGGCAATCCCGCCTTTTGCCAAGCCGCAACTCCGCCCGCGAGGTAGCCGCGCAAATCTTCAATGCCCACGCGCGCCAGCCGCAGCCGCGCTTCTTCGATCTGCGCATCGCTGTCCGCCACCAGAACCGGGTTGGCATGGATCCCAAGAATGCCTCCCGCCCACGACGCGAATTGTCCAGAGAGCGCGATGCCGATGGAGCCGGGAACGTGTCCTGCGGCAAACTCGTCGCCGGAACGAACATCGAGCACCCAGGCATTCTGTCGCAATAGACTCTCCACATCGACGGGAGACAACGCGCGCAGCGGCGCCAATTCCGTCAGTGTGGCGGCGCCGGAGCGGTTGATCTGCGCGTCCTCCAGAAAGTAATCGGGACGGGAGGGCAGATTGGTCGTCAACTGCCGTATGAATTCTTCGCGGCTCGCGATCTGCAGAGCATAATTCGTGAGGCGCTCGGTGCCGATGGTCGAGGATTTCTCGGCGCGCATATTGCGTCCGCAGAGTGAACCCGCCCCGTGCGCCGGGTAGACCAGCACGGAGTCGGGCAGCGCCAGCAACTTCTGGTGCAGACTGTCGTAGAGCAGTCCCGCGAGTTGCTGCGGCGTATGCGTCGGCGAAAGATCGGGCCGTCCCACATCGCCGATGAAAAGTGTATCGCCGGTCAGCACCGCCCACGGCCGTGCTGGTTTCGGGGCGGAGGATTTCTCCTCGTCGATCAGGACAAGACAAACACTTTCTGGTGTGTGGCCCGGAGTCTCCCGCGCACACAGGCGCACGCCGCCGATCTTCATTTCAAAGCCGTCGCGCAGTGCGACGTGGGGAAAGCTGGCGTCGGCCTGCGCGCCAATATAGATTTTTGCACCCGTTCGTGCGGCTAATTCCTTGTGTCCCGAGACAAAGTCGGCGTGCAGATGAGTTTCAAAAATGTGCCGGATCTTAAGGCCTTGCTCTTCCGCGGCCTCCAGATAGATTTCGACGTCGCGCTGCGGATCGACCACCGCCGCTTCGCCCTCCGATCCGATCATGTACGAAGCGTGCGCCAGACAGGTGAGGTAAAACTGCTCAAAATACATTCGCCACTTCCGGGACCCGGGGAAAGATCAAGGCCGTTTTAAGATTATCGCTTTCAGATGATCAGTCAAGCCCGTTCAAATCCCTTTCGCTTGCTTGGGAGTAGAGGCTTGCTGCCTCAATTGCCGGCTTCGGAGAGAAGCCAGGAAAAGAAGTTTTTGCACGGGAGCGGTTCAATCCGGGAAAAATGTCCCCCGGGAATTTCCGGCGACTGAAAATGCGGTAAAATCCCGGATCAGGCAGGGGTTTGAGCGGTCGCTCACCAAAGACGCAGGCCGTGGGCCAACCTATTGAGCAGAATACATTTAGGATTACACCCGATTTACGTACTCCTTTTGTAACTTGGAGCTACAGGGTATGGCGGCATACAGTCATGCGCAGGGCGAATCCGCATTTTTCGGCCCTAGGCGTGCATCAAAGAATTAGGGAAAAGCACAGAAGGCAAATGACAAAGTCGAGCCGAACCGGGTTGGGAGCAACCGCAGCAAGAACCGCTGTCGCCCTGGTGGCGTATGTCTTGATCGCAGCCTGGTCAATCTCCGCAAGCGCGCAAACCAGTCAGTATGGCGTCCCAGCTGCGGCCGTGGTCGGCGTCGGCAGTAGCGCAGCCTTCACCGGAACCGGACCTGACGATTCGATCCTCACCATCCGTAAGCGCGTCGACGAAGTGAACGTCCTTTTTATTGCCACGGATCGGCATGGCAAGTTTGTCCGCAATCTGAACCAGAACGATTTTTCAATTTTTGACGATCACAAGCCGGTCGAGTCGATCATTGACTTCCGCCGGGAGACCGATCTGCCGATCCAATTGGGTCTGCTCCTGGATGTGAGCGGGTCGGTGCAAAGCCGCTTCGGATTCGAGAAGCAAGCCGCTACCGGATTTCTGGAGCACATCATCCGTCCCGGCTATGATCGTGCCTTTGTCGTTGGATTCAATAAAGAGAGCCATCTGGCGCAGGACTTCACCGATAGCATTCCTGCTCTTGCCGCGGGCGTGCAGCGCCTGAGCAATGGCGGAGGAACCGCGCTCTACGACGCGATTTATAAAGCTTGCAAGGAAAAGTTGTTGCGCGAGCACTCCGACCATCCCATACGCAAGGCGATCGTCGTGGTCAGCGATGGAGAAGACAATCAGAGTGAGGTCACGCGTGCACAGGCCATTGAAATGGCCCAGCGCGCCGAGGTTCTCATCTATGCCATCTCCACCGACGACAGCGGCTTGATTTTGCGCGGCGATAAGGTGCTTGAGGATCTGGCCTCGGCGACCGGAGGACGCGCCTTCTTCCCCTACAAGATGAAAGACATCACGCGTTCATTCGCCGCCATCGAAGACGAGTTGCGCAGCCAGTACGATGTTTCCTACAAGCCCTCCGATTTCGACGCCGACGGGCGATTTCATTCGATTCTAATTACCTCGTTGAAGAAGGATCTGCAGGTCCGCGCCCGCCGCGGATACTACGCGCCCAGCCATTAAGAGTCCATGGACTATCGATCAACTTGTGTGGTCCGAATCTGCCATAGCCCGATGACGCCTAGCACCATGAGATTCGGAAACAACAACGGAGCCATCGGCGGAGCCCCATAAACGAAGTTGTCGAAGGCGTGAACAGAAGGCCCACGCAAGTTGGCCATCGCGTGCAGTACAAAGCCCCAGAGTCCAATTCCAGATTCCAGCACGAGAACCGCCGCACAAAGATCGATGTACGGGCGCGAGACGCGGACGATAAGCGGCACGAAAAGGAATCCGACCGCGATTGCGCTCGCCACCACCGGCACCCATTCCAACGGGTTGAAGAAGCCGTTGCCCGCGTGATCGGCGAGGCTGAAGACGAAATTCCCAATGAACCCGCCGAGCGTAAGGAGCAGCACCCACTGCGCCCATTCGAGCGTATCGGGGTCCACCATGCGGTTCATGATCAACAGAAAACCCAGGCCAGTATAGGCCAGGGGCGCGGCAAATGGCGCGGAGTAAGTCAGGCTGCGTAAGGTGCGGTCATAGAAAAAATGACTCTGGAGATGAAGAACGACCCCGGTAAGCCCCACGATAACGGCGACCCAGCCGACCAGGTAGCCGAGATCTTTCCAGACGGCGGGCCAGCGATAGCGCACGGCCAGAGCAAAGATCAGAATGGCGGGCGCCGTGGCGGAGAAAATGAGCGGAATATACTCGGCCTCGTTGCGAAACTGATTTACAGAATGGGCAAGGAAAATGTCGAACGTGAGGAAGCCGATATTCAGGATGGCGAAGGCTTCCACCCAGACCTGCGGTCTTGCCCACCAGCGCTCACTTAGCCTTGCCATGCTCTCTCCTGAGCTCGGCGGCCATTGACTGAAGCTCGACGGTCTCTTTCAGCATGGGATAATTTCCGTGCCACTGGACGAAGTCGGCGCCCCCCATGAACGCGCCGTGCTTGCTGGTTCGGCCGTCATAGTGCCAGAGATCAAAGTAGACAAAATCGATGGGCTGTGAGAACGGCGGGCCCGTCAGTACTCTATCTTTGCGGAGAGCGTTCACGATATCCTGCGCCGCCTTCACCCGTCCGTTCGTGTTCTCGACAACTTTCTCGGCTTGACTGTAAACGCGATCGATCAATGCCGGCGTGTGGCACTGCGAGCAGACTTGCTTCATCTTCGCCTGAGCAGCGGCATAGTTGGGGCGTTTTTCAGTGATTGCGTTGGCCAGATAATAGGACAGCCGCTCCGACGGATCGTGGGTGATGCCCAGGCCATTGATGCCGCTCATATGACAGGTGGCGCAGGTTGGCACGAACATATCGCGCGTCGTAAGAGTTTTTGGCGGCGCGCTCAGATTGAGCAACGGCTCCTGAGCCTGGAACATGACCCCGTGCTTGGACTCTTCATAGATCTCAATCTGCGAATGATCGGGCCCCATGTGGCACTGCGCGCAGGTGCTGGGCAGGCGCGCGATGCGTACCGAACTGGTGTGCCGTGTGTGGCACGCGGTACAAGTGCCGATGGTGCCGTCGCTGTTCGGCCTGCCGACGCCGTGGCACTGTTCACAGCCGCTCGTCATCGCCGATGTCCCCTCGGACTGGACGAATGGATTCGGTGGTCGGCGCGTACCTCCAGGCTGGTACGTTTCCGAGAAACTTACCTGCTCGGGAGTCAGGCCCTTCTCGCCGTAAATGGCGGCCCACGCCGGAGCGGCATGGCGGCTGTGCAGGAATTGTTGGTAGATCGTTTCATGGCAGCTTCGGCAATTGCCTGCCGTGAGCTTGGTGGAGATAACGAAGCCATGGTGGTCTTTCTTGTCCTGGCCGGCCGAGGGTTGATGGCAATCGAGGCAGTTCACGCCTTTGCGGGCATGAAGGCTCATCTGGTATTCGTGGACCACCGAATATTGCAGGCGCTGGTGACATTCGGCGCATTTTCCTGTGGCGCGGACCAGGTCTGCACTGGGCTGCTCGGTCTCAACCTTCGGCCTTGCCCGGTTGAGGAGGAAGGCTGAAAGAATCAGGGCAAAGGCAATTACAACCGCAATGAAGACAGATCGAAAAGACATACTGGGCCCCCACCAGACATGCAATCTATCACGCACTCAACCGCAGAGCGTTATGAGTATTGTAGTCGGAGTGGAGACGGAGTAGTGAACCGCCAGTTGGTCAATGATGCTGAGGATCCGCCGCCCTGCGGGAGTAAAGGTTGACCACCTAGCGGATGTGGTGCAGATACCACATCACGACGATCGCTCCAACGCGGACGGCGACAATCAACGCTGCCAGGGCGAGAGCGGCACCAAACAGGATCCGTTCGAAGCGATTCAACTGCCATCGAGAAACCGCCATAAGACCGCCTCAAGGCTCAATTTCAGCATAGCCATTCGATAACCGTGGCGGCAGTGAGTGTGGTCACGAAGTGGTGTGACCGATGGCCAAGTGATGACGCCGGCACCTCTGTCTGCAGAGAATCTCACGAAATCGCGTCTAACCGACCCCACTGCATGACAAGCCTCCTTTCCCGAATCGGCGCTTGCATTGCACCTGTCCGCTGCTTGTGCTACCGTCGCCTTGAATCGCGAATCGGGGTGCAACCTATGATTTGGGCTCTTGTTGCAATCGTCGTTCTCGTCGGGATATTTCTCATCGGGATGTACAACAGCCTGGTGCAGTTGCGGGTGCGCACCGATTCCGCCTGGTCAGATATTGATGTGCAGCTGAAACGGCGCCACGACCTCATTCCCAACCTGGTCGAAACAGTAAAGGGTTACGCCGCCCACGAAAAAGGCACGTTCGAGAACATCGCCAAATTCCGCTCGATGGCGATGCAGGCGACTGGCCCCGCCGACAAAGCGGCGGCCGAAAATCAGCTGACCGGAGCGCTCAAGAGCCTGTTTGCGGTGGCTGAGAATTATCCGCAACTGCAGGCTTCGCAGGAGTTCACGCAACTGCAGAATTCGCTCAACCAGATCGAAGATGCCATTCAGAACGCGCGCCGTTACTACAATGCCGTCGTGCGCGACCTGAATACTAAGATCCAGTCTTTCCCGACCAACATTCTGGCCGGAATGTTTGGCTTCCAGCAGAGGCAGTTCTTCGAGGCCGACGCCGCCGACCGCGAACCCGTAGCCGTGAAATTCTAGGCGATGCAGCCCCCGCAAAATTCCCCGCCGAGTCATCCTGAGCGGAGCCGGTCGATACGCGAAGCGAATCGGCCGGCGGAGTCGAAGGACCTCTACTCCCCCCCCATCCGGGCGCGCTTCCGAAGTTCGAGCGCTCGGCCTTCTATGCTGTCTCAACCCTTCCTCTTACCTCGCACAACCGCGGTTAAAGCTGTCTTTGTTTTGGTGCTGAGTACGCTGTTGACAGCAACCTCCGCAGCTCAGGGTCATAGCTGGCATGTTGCCGACTTCAAGGACACCATCTCGATCGCCGCCAATGGCTCGGCTCTGGTCAGCGAGAAAATTACGGTCGTCTTTGTGGGCACGTGGCACGGCATTCACCGCACCATTCCCGTCGAGTATCCCGGGCCGAACGGCACCAACTACACGCTCTTTCTCAAAGTCCAAAGCGTGACGGACGAGAATGGCAAAAAGCTCAGATACGAATCCAGCAAATCGGGAGCCTACCGCGATCTGAAGATCTACATTCCCGGGGCCGTCGATGCGACGCGCCTCGTCAACATCGACTACGCGGTGCGCAACGGCATTCGCTATTTCGATGGATACGACGAGTTCTACTGGAACGTTACGGGCAACGACTGGCCCGTTCCAATCGACCACGCTTCCGCCTTCGTGACCCTGCCCGGGAGCACTGCAGGAGGATTGCGCGCGCAGGCCTTCACCGGCGCCTACGGATCCAAAGAGCGCGCTGCCGATACGCAGGTCAATGGCGCCGACGTGGCCGTCGAAACCACGCGTCCATTGCCCATGCGCGGCGGCCTCACCATCGACATATACATCCCGCAGGGAATCGTAACCGCTCCCAGTGCGCTGACCAAATTTGGCTGGTTTCTGGGCAGCAATCCAATCGTGTTCCTGCCGTTGTTGACGCTGGCGGTCATGGCCGGACTCTGGTATTCGGTGGGACGCGATCCCGATCCCGGCATGTCCGTCGCCCCGCAATATGAACCGCCGAAAGGCATGACGCCTGCCGAGGCCGGGACGATGCTCGATGACAGCATTCACCCGCGCGATATCACATCGACCATTGTCGATCTCGCCGTTCGCGGCTACATCAAGATCGAGGAAAAGGTCGACACGTTCCTCGTCTTTCATCATAAGGATTACGTCTTCCACCTGTTGAAGGCGAACACGGAATGGGGTCCGGATCTGGTCCCGCACGAGCGTGTGATGCTGGAAAACATTTTTGCCGGGGTAACCGAAACACGCCTCTCCAGCCTGAAAAACCGCTTCTACACGGCAATTCCGGCGATCCGCACCGACATCATGTCCGAACTGAAGAACAAGGGCGTGTACACGCTCGATCCGGAATCGGCCAACGGCTACAGCATCGTCGCTGCGGTCGCGATCGCGATTCTGGCGGTCGCGGTGCAAGTGCTCGGATGGATGAATCTTTTCAATTCCATCCCGCTGGTGATTGTGTGCGTTCTCATCTCCGCGATCATCTGGTGGCTGTTCGCACGCCAGATGACCGCCAAAACTGTGGCTGGGGCGCGCATGCACATCGCTGTCCTCGGATTTCAGGAGTTCATGAACCGAGTCGATGCCGACCGCATCCAGCGCATGCCGCCCGACACGTTCGAAAAGTTTCTCCCCTACGCGATGGCGCTGGGCGTTGAACATCACTGGGCACAAGCCTTCGACGGAATCGTAAAAGATCCGCCTGGCTGGTACGTATCTCCCAACGGACATGTGGGATTCACTCCGCTCTATTTTTCGAGTGCGATGTACGGCATGGCGACTGACATGCACCAGGTCTTCGTTTCGGCACCCAGGGCAAGTTCGGGCGGCTCCGGGTTCGGCGGAGGTTTTGGTGGAGGCGGAGGCTTCAGCGGCGGCGGCTTTGGCGGCGGAGGCGGAGGAGCCTTCTAACAACAGCTCTCGGATCCAAGCTCTCAGCTCTCAGAAAAACCGGGGCAGATGAGACTGCACGCGGGGAATTTTGCCGACCTCAGTAACGCACAACCATCCAGCGCCTGACCAGCTCCCCAACAAAGTCAGCCGACCGTAGCGCCGGCGTCCTCGCCGGCGGTTCGGTGGGCGCCCCGCCCGCATTACCCGCACCCTGGAAATTTAGTCCACCTCTAAAGGGCCCTCCAGTTGTGAGCTTAATCACGACCGGAGGTGTTTGCAGTCACGGCAGCAGGGTTGGCCAAAAGCCCACAATCAAATAGGAAAGGTGCCCCAGCGCAAGCTTGCTTGTCCGGAGGTGGTTGTGTCGAAAGCCCCACTGGAAATCGTGAATCTGCTGAAGCGGGAACTGGCGTTCCTGGAGCGCGGCGGCTACGGTGGAACTCTGCCCTGGAGGCCGGTTTCGATGTTTCTCGATTCGCCCTCCTGTCCCAATCGTCTGGATGTTGAACGCACTACCCCTTGCTCTCAATGCTGGCTTTTTCAGTTCGTTCCGGAACCGTTCCGTCAGGAAATGAATGCCTGCCACTTTATCCCCTTGAATCGGGATGGCGAATCGGTCCACAGCATGAGCCGTCAGTACACGGCGGCCGAAGTAGAAGCGGCATTGAAGACATGGCTTGAGGGGGAGATCCGGCACCTTGAGACACTGGAAGGCCAGTCGGCGGACAACCGCTTCCACTGACAGTCTTTCACAGCGGGTTTCATAGCATCCGCCGGTTTTGAAGTGAGTCTTTCTTCTGTCCGGACATATCATCCTGGAGGCTCCGATGGTTTTCAATTGCTTGAATCCCGCTTGCCGAGCTCCCTTCCGTCATGCGCGCGACGGACGCTCCTTTTCAGTCGATCGCATGCTGACTCAATCCGGCGACCAAAGCTCCCAGGTGGGGGCGGAGCAGTACTGGCTCTGCGGCCCATGCAGCCAGGTGCTGAAGGTCGTGGTCGAGAACGGCGCAATCCTCACGGTCCCGATTGACGTTGAATGCACGACACTCGCGGGTTGACCGGCCGGTCGCCCGTCCGTACCGAGAGCGCGAAACCGGAAGACGTGAAAACAGGGGACGTGACAAAGACTGCCCCATCGACTCAATCATCCTCTCCCTTTTCCCGTATAATCTTCCAAAACCGCACCCGTCCGGGCAAGTCTCGAAACCAGTTCCGATTCAGCGTGCTGGCAGCGTTGCCGCCGGCGATGTGTGGGTGAAGGGGTAATTGGATCCAGGATGGGACTTCCCGCAAAAAAACTGATTCAGCTAATGATCGAACAAGACCCGGCGAGCCCCGAGTTCCGACGCGGCGTTCGAGAGAGCGTCGGCCCGCGTCTGGCTTCCTCACAAAGAGGTGCCGCGGCTGTTGCAAAGGACGACCTCGGGCTCTGGCGGGATGTGTTCGTCCAGCAGAAGCTGCCCTGGGGACGATTCCTGCAATCGGCGGTAATCCATACCGCAGCGGTGGGGTTGGTCTGGGGCCTTTCGCTTGCCTGGCTTCGCCAGCAGAAAATTCTGACGCCCTCTGCGTTCGACCGCTCGTCTCTTGTTACGTATTCGCCCGAAGAGTATCTCCCGCCGCTCGACACGGGCTCGGCTGCAGTTCCGGAAGCGCAGAAGGGAGAGCCGGCGTTTGCCAAGCAGCCGATTCTTTCCGTTCCGCGCGAAGCTGACAACCGCACTCAAACCATCGTTGTTCCTCCCGACCTAAAACTCGACCACGATGTTCCTTTGCCCAACATCGTAGCGACCGGAGCTGTCGTTCCAGAGGTTCCGCTGGATGCCACGCGCTCCGCTTCGAACCGCGTGGTTGCTCCCGACACGCACGTGATCGCGCCGGCGCCCGATGCCGATTTCATGCGCAACAAGAATCAAATGGCTTTGAAATCGGATGTGATTCCGCCGCCTCCAGACGTCAGGCATGATCGCGAGCGCGGTGTGGCTGGACCGGAAACTAAGGTGGTCGAACCTCCTCCAGAACTGACGACATCGGCGAAGGGACATATCGGTGGCCTTAACATTGGCCCCGGTCAAGTGGTCGCGCCGGCTCCGCAGTTGACGCTCGAGGAGCAACATACAGCGGCCTCGCACGGCCGAGGCGCAAAGGGTGGCATTGCAGGCGGAGTTGAGCCCGTCGGCCCGCCGCCGAGCGTCGCGGCCAGCGGCGGCAGTGGCCGCCAGGGACGGTTAATTGCGTTAGGCATTCATCCGGTCGCGCCCACTGGCCCGGTGGCCGTGCCCGGAGGGAATCGCCGGGGATCATTTGCCGCTAATCCGCAGGGGAAGCCCGGCGCAGCAGGAACGCCCAATGTGGCAGGCTCGAAATCGGGGGGCTTCAAAGGCCGTGGCAGCGGTTCTCTCCCGGCAGGCCTGCATGTGGGAGCCGTTCCAGGTGCAACCGGTCCCATCGAGCGAAACGGCAGATCACTGAATGGAGACGGGGACGGGAGTGGCGCGGACGGGCGCGAGATAGCTAGCGTGTCGTCCACCGGCGCCACGCCTGGGCAGAGGCGCACCGCCGCGCCCGTGTCCGACGACAAAGTCACCGATGTCGATCATCAGGTTTTTGGGGACCGCCGCTTTTATGCGATGACCCTGAATATGCCGAACCTGAATTCTTTCACGGGAAGCTGGGTCATCCGCTTTGCCGAGACCGACCCGGGGCAGAAGCAGGGCGCATTGCTCGCGCCCGTCCCCACCGAGAAATCCGATCCCGGCTATCCGTTGGAGTTGATGCGAACCAACGTTCATGGCATGGTCACGCTGTATGCGGTCATTCATTCTGACGGCCGTGTGGGCGACATTCGCATTCTCAGCAGCCCGGACGAGCGTCTGGATGCCTATGCCGCCAGTGCCTTGGCGCGCTGGAAATTCCTCCCCGCAGAAAGAGCGGGCAAGCCGGTAGCGCTCGACGCGGTGGTGGTAATTCCCTTCCGGGTTCGGAAGAGTTTCTGACGATTTAGCCGAGATGAACTCGCCTGAGGCGAATTTCGCGGAGGCGAATTTCGCGGGCAAGTAGGTTTCGTATCAGGGCATCGCTTTAGCGATGCCGCAAATCGCTCGCAATCAATGCCCCTTCAGGGGCCAAAGTCTCTATCTCTTTTTCGCCGAATTCGATTTCTCTCCCGGCAGAGCGGCATACACCTCAGGATTCGCGCATACCTCGAAGTAGTGACGATCCGTCCATCGCACGACCAATAGATCGCGAACATCCACCAGAGCGACGCGGCTTTTACGCAGCACGATCTTGCGAAACACACCGGTAGCGACAGGTACGGTGCCGATAAAGAATTCTCCTTCCTGGTCCAGCCAGGGACTCTTGAAACGTTTCCCGTGAAATTCCGTGGTCTCCGGGCTGAGAGAGATTTCCTTTTGCAGTTTGCCAAAGGCTGCTTCACTCAGGCAGATTCCGCCCACGTTGTAATTGAGGCGCAGTTCTTCGCCGGGAGCTTCCCCTTCCGTGCCGTCCCCGACCTCGAAGCGATAGACCTGGAAGAGCCCTCCGTCATTCGCCAGTTTGTTGCGCACGCGCTTGTTGCAGGAAGAAAGGCGATCGCTTTCATTGATGGCATCGGAGATCATGATGCGGTGCTCGCCATCCATCAGGTACAGCGGCGGCGAGTCCTGGTAGGCGATCCCGAGGCCCACTTCCATGGGGGGCAATCCGGAACGCTGCAGCAGTTCGTTGTAACCGTGCAACAGGTTGACGATTTCCCACGCCAATACGCAGGCGCGCCCTACGCCGAGTAGGTTTTCGCCTTCACGTTCGAGCAGCGCGACAATGATGGCGTCGCCTTCCAGAAAAACCTTGGTGGCTCCGTATTTCGCCAGCAACTTGTTGACGGGATCATAAAAATTGAGGCTGAAATACGAGGCCGCATTCATGCCCTTTTCCATAAGCGAACGCGTGAGGCGCGAAGAGTCCCGAATATCGGCCTTCAGGATCACGTGATGCAGCACGCGGTCCTCGGCTGGTTTCTGATCCTCCGGTGGCAGGAACTCGTAGAGCATGCCGTTCAACGCGGAAAGCTCCCGGACCTTGCTGTCACTGATCAGGTTAATGCTGTCAAAACCTGTACCGACCGCTTCCAGCCCGCGCAGATCGCGGTGATAGCAGAACAGGTCATGCAGCAGACGGGCCGCGAACCGGCCGCGCTCCGACCCGCGGCAAGAGGCTACGCGTCCAATGGCGGCAAACAGGCGGTCGGAGGACAATCGCCGTTCAGCGATAATCGTTTCGACCCGGTCGGCCTCGTCCCGGTCAACCAGCGCGTTCTTCAGCTGTTGCGGGTTCACCTGGCGCGCATATTCGGGCAGCAGAGGAACCGCTTCGTAGGAGGCAATCACCTTCAGCAGAACGCCCTCGCGCTGCAGTTGCCGCGTCCACAGATCAAGACGATCCGCTCGATTTCGGTCCTCGGCGGTCGCATCCTCGCCACTGCCTGTCCCCACCAGCGCGTCGGCATTTTCCGGAACATTCAGCGCCTGTTCCAGATGCTCATCTTCGACGCCATCGCCGTAGCCCAGTTCGCGCAGAAAATCGAGCGCGAATTGGCGCAGAACAGGGAAGCGATCGGAGTCGCGATCGAAATTGCCGAACATGTAGTAATGCTCGGCGCACAAATAGTCGTCGCGTCCATCTTCAGTAAGAATCAGCGGATTCAGCAACAGCCGGTAAGAGTCGGCCTGCACTTCGCCCAGCAGCGAGCGCCGCGTGCGTGCGAGCGTTTCCTTTTCGATTTCGCGCAGCAGCCGAAATACCTCCTGCCCAGCCCGCCGAATGATGATCTTTTTCCGAATCTGGAAGGATGAGACCAGTTCCTGCGTCTGCACCATCGTGGTCTGCCGCACTCCTTCCAGCGACTTCGACTTGGTGCGGCATTGTTCGAGAATCCTCGAAAATTGCGCCTGCAACTCCGTGCGAATAAATTTCAACACCGCCAGGCGCCCAAGCAGGTCGATCGACGGATTCTTTTCCGCCTTCGCGCGGCTCAGAATGGACTGATGAATCGTGATCAGAACCGTCTTCAGGTCGGCGGGTCCGGCTTTCTTCACTTTTGTGGTAGCGTCGGGCGGCCGTATGAATTTCGATTGCGCAACGGTGGGTGCGGTGGGTACCTCCATCGCGAACAGGGATTCCACCTCGCCAAACCGGCAAATGTAGCGCGCCAGATGGAAGCTCAGGTCTCCGGTCAGGCGAGCGCTCAGGAAAACGTCATAGCGCAGATTGTCCACGCCGAGTTGCAAATCGCTGAATGAAAGCGAAGGTTCGTAGCGTCTGAGGTCGGGACAGTTCAGCGAATCAGAAGTGCGCAATCGAAAAATCGGGACCTTGGGCATCGGCAATAATCTCGTACGCAGCGCGCAAATTGCTGACAGGGCACAACTAAGCAGCAGGCTAGCACGACGGGCGAAAGACCCCAAAGTTACCGCGGTGTAGATAAGGGAATTAGCGCTCAGCTATCGTCGGCATCCTGGCCGCTATCCGGCGGACGCCCCGCCGACCGCCATTCCGGGGAACCCAAGTCGGCGCCCGGCTCGCGGTGGCTAAGTTCCGCTCTCTCCCGCGACCGCGGGATCAGTTTTTCGACCCTCAACCGGCGCGGAAGTCGTGCACGTCTTCACCGGGCTTAAAGATCGGGGGCAGGGTAGCCCGTTGGCCGCCGGCGAGTTTGCGGTGGATTTCCTCGACTTCCTGCTTCACCCATCCAACACTGGTGACCTCAATCATCCCGTTTTGGTCGATCAAGAACAGAGTGGGAACGTTGGTCAGGCCATAGGCGTTCGAGACCGCGTAGCCGTTCGGATCGTCGAGCAAAGTCAGGAAGGTAATACCATACTCTTTCAAAAAGGCCGCGGTATCGCGCGGGCCGTTTTGCGAGATGCCCACGATCGTGATTTTCTTGTCGCCATGAGCTTTATGAATCCGTTCGAGAAACGGAAAAGTGTATTGACACGTGGGACAGGAAATCTTGAAAAATACCGCCAATACGGGCCCGCGCTGCAATGCTTCCCGCAAAAAAAACTTGCTGCCGCTTTTTCCATCAACGACAGCAGGCAGCGAAAAGTCAGGTGCTTTGGTTCCCGCCGGCAACGCAGCCATATCTTTCGGACCTCCGAACAGATGATTGAGCCACTTCATGAAGAAATGCCTCGCGTCATTGGATGATGCCGCCTGCCTTCAAGACTTTTCGTGTCAATCCGGTAATCGGCAACCGCGGAATTTCGTCAATCCCGACCCACTTGCCTCGGGCAGCCAAAATTGAGCCTCGCGCCTTATCTTTCAACATCCAATCCCGGAGCACATGCACACGATAGTCAGTCACCGTGATGGAATGGCGAAACGTGCGCCAGTGCGACTCGCTCGCCGACGCATGGGGAATTTCCGTCCACTGCGGCAACTCCCACATCCCCGCCATGAGGCTTGCTTTCCTTGGACGCTTTACCAACCGTACCTTCCCGTCATGCCACTCCAATGCGCACCAGATCTCGCGCGTCCGCCGGTCAGCACTCGCTTGGGTGTGAGGAATCTCGCCTTGAGCGCAACACCATTTACGAATCGGGCAAACGAGGCAGCGCGGCGCACGAGGCAGGCATACGGTCGCACCCAATTCCATCATGGCCTGATTGAAATCGCCCGGCCGCGATTCCGAGAGCAGTTCTCCCGCTCGTCCCCAGCATTGGCTCGCCGTCAAATTCTTACCGCTAACCCTTTGCAGCACCCGCTCCACGTTACCATCGACCACTGCGGCCGGCTCGGCAAAGGCGATGCTGGCGATTGCAGCAGCCGTGTAACGGCCAATCCCAGGCAGTTCCTGTAAGTCCTCGGAATTCTCAGGAAAGCGGCCGCCATTTTGTCCAATCTCCTGCGCACATCGATGGAGCATGCGCGCCCGCCGATAGTAGCCCAGACCGCTCCAGGCGGCGAGTACGGCGTCCTCTGGAGCCGCCGCCAACGCGGCAACGTCCGGAAAGCGCTCGAGAAAAATACGATAGTGGTCGAGAACCGCCGCCACTCGCGTCTGCTGCAACATGATTTCCGAGAGCCAAATGGCATAAGGATCGCGCGTCCTGCGCCAGGGCAAGTCGCGGCCATTCCGGTCATACCACCCAAGAAGTGCGCGCCGGAAGCGGGTGAGAGCCTTGCCGGAAAGATGCACGGCGGGAAGTTGCGAGGCCGAACGCGATGGACGTTGCGAAGCAATCCGCACTGGACCTTGTTTGGCACCCTGCGTCTTTACGGCGATGGAGTTTGATCGGAGCATCAAGGCTGACTGACGCTGTGCGTGATGGCAACCCACCCGTTTTTTTGCTGCTGCCAGACCGTCATCATGCGCTGTGGCGCCGAAGGCAACGGCTGTGAGTCGGCCGCTCCGCTTCCTGCGGTTCCATTCGCCGCCGTTCCGCTCAAGGTTCCGCTCAATGCAATGGTATAGGTGACAACAACCGTGCTTCCGTTCATTTCCGTCTTCACGTCGCCCAGCGAGTAGCTTTTCAACTGCCATTGCCGGTACTGCGCAAGCGTCGCCTCGCGGTCCAGCGTTCCTCCGGGCGTCACGCCTACGTAATTCGACGCCAGCGCGCGTTCCACCTCAACCCAGTTCCGGGCTGCAACTTCTTTCCAAAAGACACGCTCCAGGCCCTCGCCGCCGGTTGCCTCCGACCAGGTACGCGCCGGATGCTCACCATAAAAAGTACACGCAGGGCCGAGCACCAACTCGCACAACACCGCAAGCATCAAAGCTAGCAGTACCGGCCTGCCGGCAATCCTCAAATGCATGGCGAGATTGTATCGCGACCGAGGTCATCTCCCTGCATAGGCAGGATTGCCACAACAGATTCCCAGGATTGACCACCGGCCATAGGGCGACGATAATGAAAAAGCTCGGCAGCCGCGGCATACGCGTGAACATCGATCTGTTCCGGCAGGATGGTTATGACCGAATTCGACCGCAAGGTGGAAGACGCTTCCGCGCGCCTCAATCGCTCCGTGGTAAATTTCGCCGCAACGCTGGAGAAGGAAACGGCGGAGATGGTCAAATATGTGAACGACGAAGTTGTGCCGGCGGTGCGCACGAATTCCTCGAAAGCACTGCGCGTGGCGGCGGGGAAACTCTCCCAGTTCGCGGCGTTCCTCGAGAAGCAGGACAAGAAAGACACGCAGAGCGAAAAAGAGACGCAATCCAAACAACCTTGAACCGATTCCTCCGCCGATCCGCTTACCGTCCGCTGTTGCCCTCATTGCTGGGCCTATTACTGGGCACAGGATTGCTCGCAGGTTGCGGGCATAAGCAGACTCAAGTCGCGGTTCCACCTCCGCCTTCACTTCCGCAGGTACAGCCAGCGCCGGATGAAACTACGCGTTCTCGCGAAGAGCCCCCTGAGAAGATCGAGGTCCCCGACAACGCTAAGCCTATCTTCGAGCAAACCGGTATCGCGAGTTGGTACGGCGCTCCTTATCACAACCGGCGCGGTTCCAACGGCGAGATTTATAACATGAACGCCATGACGGCCGCGCACCTTACACTGCCTCTGGGCTCGATTGTGCGCGTCACCAATTTGAAAACCGGCCACTCTCTTCTGCTGCGCATCACCGATCGCGGCCCGTTTGTAGAAGGACGCATTCTCGATCTGTCTCTCGCCGCCGCCAAGGCGCTCGATGTGTATTTGCCCGGCACCGCGAAAGTCCGCCTGGAAGTCCTCGAAGCTCCTGCCGCTCTCGATACCGGTGGACGATGGGCTGTGCAGATCGGCTCCTTTGCCGACGAAAAAAGCGCCGCTGAGTTGGTAGAACACCTGCAACGACGCTACCAGGCCGCGAAAGTCCTGAAGTTCCCCAGTCCCACCGGAGACTGGTGGGTGCGGGTACGAGTGCCTGACGATGATCGCCGGCGCGCCCAGGATCTGGTTCGTGAAACACAAATCGCAGAGGCGCCGGTGTTCCTCGTTCGGCTTGACTGAAGCCTATCACTGCCGTCTTGCTCTTGAAATGGATTGCCCCGAACTTACTAATTGGCAGTTACTCAGACCGGTGTTATTGTTTTAGGTCGGAGGCACCGGCAAACCTCCCCGACTTACAGGTCGGGATATAGCGCTCTCCGGCAGCGGGAGAAGTGAGGTTATGGCTGATTGTTTTTTTTGCCGTATCATCCGTGGTGAAGTGCCTTCAAAAAAAGTTTACGAAGACGCGCACACTTTTGCCTTTGAGGATCTGAACCCGCAAGGCCCCACACACGTGCTCGTCGTTCCCAAGAAGCATATTGCCGGTCTGAAGGAAGCGAAGCCCGAAGATATGGAACTTGTGGGACGTTGTCATCTGGTGGCCGCGCACATTGCCAGGGAACGCTCGATTGAGGACGGCTACCGCACTGTGCTCAACGTCGGTCCGCGGGCAGGACAATCTGTTTTTCACCTGCACGTGCACCTGATCGGCGGCCGCGCGCTGCAATGGCCTCCGGGATAGACGCAACCCGGGGGCGAGAAACTCCAATAACTGAGGACGGCTAATCCTGGCCCTACAAATCTGCTCAGCCCGAGCTCCGCTCGACCGCGCCGGGATCGCCCGCACCCCCCGCCTTTCCTCCTGTTCTACAATCGAGAAATGGCAAACCTGACTTTGGTATATGGCTTGCGCCTGCTGCCGGCCGAAGAGGTTGCGGAAGTGGGCGACGCAACTATCCGGCTCAAGAATGGCCGCGAGGCGCGCGTCACCATGCACATTCTGGAGGGCGGCAAGCAGGAAATCGAGAAGCAGCTCAAGACCAGCCTGGCTGCGTTTTTCGATTTCTATCCTGAAATCTGACGGCCGAACTGAATCTTCCGGCCCGCCGGCATCGTCCATTGCTCAGTACTCTGGGTCTGGCAGCGCACTTCATTGAACATTCGCATGAGACTGATCTCTTTGGAACTCGAGAGCAAGCTTCGCGACCGGGGGCTATGGCCTGAAAGTCGGGTCGCGTGGGCGTCGATTTATGCGCTTGCACTCGACCTCTTCCTTTTCGCCGTCCAGTTGCTGACGGCCCGTGTCAGTCCACGAGTTTCGAACAGTCTCGAAGGCTGGGTCACATTCCTCAGTATCGCAGCCGTTGTCCTGTTGACGATTGCCGGTTTCCGCTGGCTGCGTTCGCGTTTGTTGTGGCGGCTGCGCAACCGGTTGATTGTGACCTACGTTTTTATCGGGGTCATTCCAGTTTTTCTGCTCGCCGTCATCTCAATTATTGCCATCTACCTTTTTGCCGGACAATTTGCCAGCTTCATGATCACGTCTGACATCGCCACGCACTTGCGCAGCATGGAAGCATCCAACCGAGCGATCGCACACTCGCTCGCCAATCAGCTTACCCATCCACCCGCTAATCCAAACGATCGCGGTGAAAGACTCGGCGCTGGAATCGTCGGTCGCGCGCGCCCCCGTCGCCCGGAGTGGGCACGCCGGGAAGTGTGTGCCTGGTACCACGATCAGCCGCAAGCAAGTTGCTCCGGGCCGGAGGGCGCCCAGGCCTTTGATTTTCCTCCATTCATTAGCGGAGACTTTCGGGATATCGTGCGCGACCATGGCCAACTCTATCTGCGGGTCGCGACCACGACCGCAACCGCACCGGAATCGCTTCGCGTCATCACCAGTGAGCCGCTCGACAAAGCTCTGATTATAGAAATCGAAGAGATTGCAGGAGACCTCGGCGAAATTACCGTGTCCCCGAATGCGAATGCTGCTGGAAGTCTCTTCTCCCTGAACCAAAACACGACTCAACAAAACACGAACGACCGCGGCGCGAAGCCGGTGCCCGAACAGAACCGGCAAGGGACGCAGAGCTTTTCCGCCGGAACAATTCCACCGGCCGTAAACACGTTCGACCGCCAGGTTGCCTTTCCCATCCCGCTGCAAGTGGTGGACTGGTCAAGCGGAGAACGGGACCGAGCCGGAGCCCTGGCCCGGGTCGAAACGCGGCCATCGGTGCTCTACGCGAGGCTTTTCGCCGCGCTCGGCGATTATGCCAGAGGGGTCGAGTACATCCTGTTTTCCATTGCTATCGTGTTCGCAATCATCGAACTGGTGGCGCTCATTGTTGGCACCAAACTTACGCGCAGCATCACCTCGTCGGTGGCTGAGCTCTATCAAGCGACGACGCACGTAAACCGCGCCGATTTCAGTCATCGCATCCAGGTCAAGTCCAACGATCAGCTGGCGACCCTGGCCAACTCATTCAACTCCATGACCGCGTCCATCGAAAGGCTGGTGCTGGAGCAGAAGGAAAAACAGCGCCTGGAAAACGAATTATCGATCGCGCAGGAGGTCCAGGCCCAGCTCTTCCCGAAGGAAATCTCGCAGCTCGAGTCGCTCGAAGTGCACGGCTTCTGCCGGCCCGCGCGCACCGTGAGCGGCGATTACTATGATTTCCTGACGCTGAATTCCGACAAGATGATTCTGGCGGTCGGCGATATCAGCGGGAAAGGAATCTCCGCGGCACTACTGATGGCTACCATCCACTCCGCCGTGCGCGCCTACAGCATTGAAGGCATTCCTTTCCTGCGTGAATCCGCCGCAATTGGCGCCTCAGGAGGACGCGGCACGGCCCTGGCAACCGATATGCCCGGAGCCGAAGCTTCGCCCGCCGTTCTTCTTGGACTGCTGAATCACCAGCTCTACCAGAGCACGCCCGACGCCAAGTATGCGACCCTGTTTCTCGGCATCTACGATGGCGCCACCCGCCGCCTTACCTATTCGAATGGCGGCCACCTTCAACCCATCCTGATTTCCGATGACGGATCCGAGCGGCACCTGGACTGCGGGGGCACCGTCGTCGGCCTTCTCGACAATATGGATTACCCGGAAGCAACCGTGCAACTTCGCCGTGGCGACCTGTTGGTCGCCTATAGCGATGGCGTGACCGAGCCGGAGAATGATTATGGCGAGTTCGGCGAGCAGCGGCTGATTCAAATCGTGCGCGAGAACCGCCATTTGCCGCTGACGCGCATCACGGAAATTGTCACGGCCGCGGTCGATGACTGGATCGGCGACGAAGAACAGCCCGACGACGTCACCCTGGTGCTGGCCCGCGCGAAATGATCTGTGTGGTGGCGGGGCTCTGCCCCGCAAG
>JBAQJU010000134.1:0-10128 GCA_049300475.1 Terriglobales bacterium
CGTCAGTACAGGTTGCTCATGAAGGCAATCGGGCTCACTTTGCTTCTGGTTGCGGTGACCGGAACGCTGGCTCCGGATCGGCTGAGTAAATCTTTGGGGAACATGAAGGACGCGCTGCTGTACAAAGGACACAAGGAAGAAGGCGTGCTCGGTTCGCGACAAACGCCCTGGCAAAGGACGATTGCATCGATCAAAGAGCATCCGTGGTTCGGCACTGGCTATGGCACAAGTCCGACGGGCGACGACCCCGGCCTCTCTTTTGGAAGGTTTGCTTCGAGCGCGGAGACGGTTCGCGAGCACGGCAGCAGTTACCTGACAATCGCGGAGTGGGTTGGTTTGTTGGGCGTGATGCCCTTTTTGGCGCTCCTGTCTGTTACAGCGTCGAATGTCTGGCGAGTTTGCGTATGGATGAGTCGGACGTGGGACGCGCGCCATTACTCGATTCCCCTGGCAATGGTTGTGCTATCCGGTCTTGTGCATGCCAACTTTGAAGATTGGCTGTTCGCAGTGGGTGCCTATCCTTGCATTTATTTCTGGGTTTTTGCATTTCTACTCGCGGATCTTCTTCCCGCCCCGGTGATCGTTTCAACCGCTCCTCTTTTTGTCCAACGTTCCAGGTCACTCCCCGGTTTCCGAGTTGTCGTGCCCAATCGATGATCCGATTGTTCATCAATGGCCAGGCTGCGAGTGCGGGCGGCGGCCTTACCTACCTGCGCAATGTGCTCCCGCAGTTGGCGCGGCGAGGGGACGCCGAAACTACCGTCCTGTTGAATCCGGCGCTGCGCCGCGAATTTTCAGAGCTTAGAAATATCTCGTTTGCCGAAACTTCGGAATCCGGGGGCGCGCTTCGCCGTTTTTGGTATGAGCAAACGACCCTTCCGCACCTGATTCGAATCCGCGGCGCCCAAGTATTGATTTCGGCTGGGAATTTTGCGCTCTGGAAGTCGCCTGTTCCCCAGATCCTGCTCTCCCGCAATTCGCTTTACACCTCCGGCGATTTTGCCCACGATGTCCGCGCTCGCGGCGACTACGCGATCTATATGGATACTCTGATCAAGGCATGGTTAGCGCGCCAATCCATAGGCTGGGCTGACATCACGGTTGCACCCAGCGAAGCGTTTGCCCGGGAACTCACCTCCTGGAGCGGCAGGAGAGTTGTCGCGATTCACCACGGGTTCGACGCCGATGCCTTCACCGGCGATCCGACGCCGTTGCCGGCCGAGGCACAGGCTCAGCTTGAAGACGGCAAAGATGCTCTGCGTCTGCTGTTTGTGAGCCACTACAACTATTACCGGAACTTTGAGACTCTATTGCGGGCAATGCCGCTGTTGAACCGGCGTCTGAAAACAAGAAAAGTGAGACTCTATCTCACCTGCCGTTTGAACTCGCGTGACAATCCGGGAAGTTATAAAGCCCAGGCCGCAGCGTCTCTGCTAAGTGATGTGCGAGGAAGCTGCGATATCGTCGAAATGGGAAGCATTCCCTATCGCTCTCTGCATCATCTTTATCGTGCCTGCCACATCTATGTAACGCCCGCCTACGCTGAATCCTTCGCTCATCCGCTGGTCGAAGCGATGTCGAGCGGCTTGCCGGTGGTGGCGTCAGATCTGGCGGTGCATCAAGAAATTTGCGGTCGCGCGGCGGTGTACTTTCCGCCTTTTTCCGCAGAGGATTTGGCGAACGCCGTCGTGCGCCTGGATGCGGACCACGGATTGGCAGCAGAACTCTCGCAGGCGGGCCTCAAGCGCGCCAAGGATTTTAGCTGGGAGAAGCACGTTGCATGCTTGCTGGCCCTGGCGGCCGGCCTCACCAGACAGTGACGCAGCCTTAATGCAGTTAGCGGAAAGGGCACTCGCTCAACCAACGCTCGAGGCGCAAGAGTTATACTTACGGTCTGCAAACAAGCAACCTCAGGAGTGCTGGATGGTTTCAGACCGTGAAATCCGTGAGACAACCCAGAACGTGCATCAGCCGCGGAATGCCGCCAAGCGGGTTGAGATCCTGGAATGCACTCTGCGCGACGGAAGCTACGCGGTCGATTTCAAGTTCACCGAACGTGACACGCTGATTCTGGCAGGTGTCCTGGCAAAGTTGGGATTCAAGTGGATTGAGGTTGGCCACGGCGTAGGGTTGGGCGCGGCTCGCGCGGGAAAAGGCTCAATGCCCACCACGGATGAGCATCTGATCGAGTCCGCCAAGAAGGTGGCAGCATCGACAGGCGCGAAGATTGGCGCCTTCTTTATTCCAGGAATCGGTACGGCGGACGATCTGAAATCTGCCCGTACGGCGGGTCTCGATTTTGTGCGCATCGGCTATAACGCGCCCGAGATCGAACAAGCCTACCCCTACATCGAACTTGCCCGGAATCTTGGACTGGTCCCCTGCCTGAACTTCATGAAAACTTATGGCGTCACGCCGCAACAGTTCGCGGAAAAGGCAAAAGGGGGCGAAAGAGCGGGTGCGGAGGCTGTCTATTGCGTCGATTCCGCCGGAAGCATGTTTCCGGAAGATGTGCGCGCCTACGTGAGCGCAACTCGCGAGATTTGCGACTGTGCGATCGGCTTCCACGGTCACAGTAATCTGCAGTTTGCGGTCGCCAACAGCGTTGAGGCATTTCGCTGCGGTGCGACCATGATCGACGCGACTCTCTACGGCTTGGGCCGCAGCGCGGGGAACGTTCCGACCGAGATCGCTGTCGCGGTGTTCAAGAATCTCGGAATCGAAACGGGCATCGACCTCTTCGACGTGATGGATGCAGCGGAACAATTTCTTGGACCGCTGATGTCGCAGATGCAGCTCTACGACATGATGTCGGTCGCCACGGGATACAGCCAGTTTCACTCTTCATTTCTGCCGAAAGCGGCCGCGGCCGCAAAAAAGCATGGTGTCGACGCCCGCCGGCTGGTGATTGCGATGGGGAAGCTCAATCCGGTAGAACTGGACGAGGCCGACCTGGAGCGCGTCGCACGGAGTTTGCCGAAGGCGGCGCGCAACGCTCCCAGCGAGGAATTGATCTCTTTTTGCGTGCCCGGCATTTCGGAAAATTCTATCAGCAGCTCGCTTCAGGCCGTCCGCTCCCTGGTCGACGGGATGAGTGTTACGTGTGCGAAACGAAGAGCGAAGCCCGTCCTCGAACTCGTGCCTGCGGAATGCCCGAATCCCGATCTGGTGATGGCGGATTTGGTTCTGGCCGAAGATACGACCGTGGTAGGCCGAGTAACCTATGGGTCTTTGGATCTGCTGGAACAGGTTTTAAAAATTACGAAAGACAGCGTCGCATTTTATCTTTTGGATTTGGATGGCGGATCATGGGGCGCTGATCACTCGGCAATCATGGGCAATATCGTGGGCGCAGATCGAGTGGTCCCGATACGCTCAAAGCACCTGCGCGCCGCATTTGAAGAGGAGCTTCTATTGTGTATCGCCCACCGTCACGGGGATTGTTGTCTGCTCGTCTACGGTAACCCGGCGATTGAGTCGTTGGTCCGATATTCACGTATCTTCCGCAATGTTGCCGTTCGCGGAACCCTGCCGTCTGACGCGCCTTCGAATGCCTGGGAGATCGCCGATTTTTCAGATCGCATGCACCTGGATCTCGGCCTTACGGCCGCTCTCTTTCTCTGCCCACCGGGTACCCCCGATGCCATTGCCGTCGATCAACTCATGTCGCCGGATGGCATCTTCATTACCGCTGGCTATTTCCCTCGCCTCAATCACGATCTTCCGCATCGAACCATCCTCAGGCTCGACCCAAGCCAGGCCTACCGCGGCCAGGTAGCGCGCTGGACGGCCATTTCGACAGTGGTCACCAATGCCCAAAAGGCCAGATTGGCGATTGCTGGATGACGACTCGGGATCTCGTCTTAGATCGGACCTATTTGGATCGGATCCGTATTTCCGGCTCCCACGTATTCCTGGTAGATGCTTTTAAGGGCCGCGAACTTACCTACGCACAATTTCACGAACAGGCATGCGGCGTCGCCGCGTACCTTCAGGCGCGTGGAGTTCGCAGAGGAGATCGGGTTGCCACCGTAGTACCGAACTGCATGGAACTCGCAGTCCTCTATTTCGGCTGCCTGTACTGCGGCGCGACCATCGTTCCGGTGAATTCGAATCTGAGCCTCTCCGAGGCGCAGTATATTCTTGAGAACGCCAGGCCAAAATGCACGGTGGCCAGCTCTTCCGCAATCCAGAAGCTCGCTGGGGCGCTGGGCGAACCGGTCGCTTTATCAACCGTCAACGAGCCCATTGCCGCGTCCGCGGAACCAGCCATCATCCTTGATCGGCTCGGAGACGCGTCCAAATTTGTTCCGCCGAGTGAATCGAGCGACAGTGAAGGCGGCGACGAGCTTGCCGTCATTGTTTACACATCGGGTACGACGGCCAAGCCGAAGGGTTTGGCACATTACATCGGCCGGATGGCGCGCAACGCGGCCGCTTTCGCGGAAATGCAGGGGGTAGATGCCGGTTCCCGCTTCTATCTCACCTTGAGCATGGCGTACATGGGTGGCATCTACAATTCGTTGCTCCTTCCGTTTTTTACGGGAGCGAGCGTGGTTGTCGATCATGTCTTCGATGCCCGGTCCAGTTTGACGTTCTGGGAAAAAGCGAAGAAGTTTCAGGTGAATACGTTGTGGCTTGCGCCCACCGTACTCTCGATTCTGCTCAAAATGGATCGCGGCCACCAAGGTGAGGATTATTGCCGCTCGTCCATAAAAAAGACCTTCGTTGGTTTTGCTCCGCTCCCCGCCAAAGTAAAATCCAGCTTTGAAAATCGCTATGGAATCAGGGTCACCGAGAGCTACGGACTCTCGGAAATATTGTTTGGCACCGCCCGGTCCCGGCCGGATATCGAGCACCAAGGCTACGTTGGCGAGCCGCTTCCGGGAATTCAGTTTCGCGTGTGCGGCGAAGATGGCGCGGCCCTTCCGCCGGGTGTGGAAGGCGAGATTCAGGTCTTGACTCCGGACTTGATGGCCGGCTATCTGTCCGAAGACGGAGCCCTGCAAACGGTCGATGCCAGTACCTGGTTTCCTACCGGAGACTTCGGCCGCATCAGCGACGATAACATTGGTTCGATCTTCATTACCGGCAGGAAGAAAGACCTGATCATTCGCGGCGGAATCAACGTCAGCCCCGCGGCCATCGAGGAGGCTCTTCTTCACGCGGCCCACGTGAGCGATGCGGCCGTGGTGAGCGTGCCGCATGAGATCTATGGCGAGGACATCGTTGCTGTTCTGAAGCTCGAGCCCGGAATCAGCCTGGACTCCGTTCTCGAATCCATCATGGCGCAGTGCAAGCAGGCGCTGGCCGCGCACCAGCAGCCTTCCCGCTACATTGCCATCGACGAGTTCCCGCGCACCTCGAATGGTAAGATTCAAAAAGTCAGGTTGCGGGAGTTGGTGTGGGAAAAACTCCAGGTCGGCTCCCTGGCCCCAACTCAAACTTCTGCATCTCCACAGAGCAGGGCAGCTGTGCATGAAAATCATTGACCTCTCGTTAAGTCTCCATGAAGGCATGATGACGTTTCCAACGCACTGGCACCCGGTCGTGGAGATCAGCATTCTCGGCCGCCACGGCATCGAAGGCCGTGAGACGCGCAAACTGGTTTTGGGCACGCATACCGGAACGCATACCGATGCACCGTTGCACTTCATTCCAAACGGCAAAAGCATCGACGAAGTTCCGCTCGACGTTCTGGTCGGCGAGGCGACGGTGGTGAATTTCGCACCCGCCAAACCGAATCAGGAGATTGGGATTCCCGCGCTCAAGCAGGTCCTTGAACAAGTTCGCGAACAAAAGCAAAGCGCGGAAGTTCCACGTCGTATGATCCTGCGCACCGATTGGTCCGACTACTTCGGCCAGATGCCGTATTACAACAGTTATCCTTACTTCTCACAGGATGCCGCCCAATGGCTGGTGGATGGCGGCTGCCGCCTGATCGCCATGGATACTCCTTCCCCCGATAATCCGGCTCACTCCCGCGGAAGCGGAAACGATTCTCCGAACCACAAAGTTTTGCTGGGCGCGGAAGTTGTGTTGGTCGAATACCTTTGCAATCTGCGTTTGTTATCGAAGCAGGTGGTGGAGCTGATCGTTTTGCCCTTGAAAGTCAAGGGCGCCGACGGATCTCCTACGCGCTGCATCGCGATCGAAAGGTAGTGCTTTGAAACAGGAAGTCTCCAGTTGGGTCGTGGATTGGTTTTCTTCGCGCGGCAAAATCCGTTGCGGAGCGCGGGAAGCTCTCGAAATCGACTATCTTCAATCGGGCTTGCTGAGTTCTTTGGAGATCGTGGAATTTGTGGCCGAACTGGAAGACCGGTTCGGCGTGCAGTTTTCCGAAGCGGAGATGCAAGACCCCCGCTTTTCGACAATCGGAGGCGTCGCCCAACTAATTGAGGCCAGCCTCGATCAGGCGGCAGTAGATCAGGCCGATTCGAATTGTGAACAAGTGGATCAATCTACCGAAGTCTTATAGGCGCTCGCGGAATCAGCATCACCGATGGCAACCGGAACCAATCTTACAGTGCTAAACGATTCCTTGGGATCTGATTCCGCTAATCCGCGCCCAAGCCGGCCGAGCCTGCACGTCCTGACGCTGACTCCGTTCTTTCCCTTCTCCGCGAACCCTGTTTATGGCATCTACGTGTCCGAACCGATTCAACACTTCGCGGAGTACGACCTATACTCAACCGTGATTGGAGTATCTCCTCTGCATCGTCAACGGCGGCGTCCGGTTCCTGGCGTGGAAAGCGAATGGCTGCACTATCCGCAAATTCCCGGTAACCTCGGCTTGCAGACCGCCGGCACATTTCTTTACCGCCGCCTGTTGCGCCGTGTTAGGCAATTGCAACGGCAGCGGCCAATCGACATCATTCACGCCCATTCCGCCTTGCCCTGCGGACACGCCGCATCTTTGCTCGCAGAACACCTGAACGTCCCTTTCGTCGTTACGATCCACGGGCTTGATGTTTTCAACGCGTGCTTTGAGCCGGGAGCGCCCGCGGCAAAACGACGCGCCAAACTCTCGGCCGAGGTCTATCGCCGCGCAGGATCGGTCATCTGTATCAGCTCCGCGATTGAAGCCATCCTGAAAAACGGCATGGAGCAACCGGTTTCGGCCAACGTGATTTATAACGGCACCGATGCCCAGATGTTTGCGCCGGAAGAAACCGCGCTCGAAGAAACAATGACCGGGGGAAAAGTCCGGAATATATTGATGGTGGGCAATCTTCTTCGTGGCAAAGGACATGAAATTGTGCTCAGGGCTATGGCTCAGGTCGCGGCCCGTTTCCCGGGCCTGCAATGCAGGATGATTGGCGAGGGCCCGGACCGAAACCGTTTCAGTAGTCTCGCGCGCGACCTCGGCATTTCCGGACGCGTCTTCTTCCTGGGACGGCAGGATCGCCAGGCGGTTGCGAAAGCGATGCGCGAATGCACTCTTTTTGCGTTGCCCAGCCGCTTCGAAGGTTTAGGCTGCGCGTATCTTGAGGCGATGGCCTGCGGAAAGCCCGTGATCGCATGTGAAGGTCAGGGCATCGGCGAGATTATCCAGCATGGCCACAATGGCTGGTTGATCCCCGTCGACGGCGTCCAGGAGATGGCGGAGGCTTTGTCGGAATTGCTCGGCTCGCGGGAGTTGAGAACTCGCATCGGCGTCAATGCCAGACAAACCATCGTCAACGGTCTCACGACCAGGGATCAAGTTCGCCGGCTGGACGACATATACCGGGGTGTCGCGAGAGAACGCCCAGCTTGAATCCCGCCGTCACATCTTCGAAGGCGACTCTTGTCGATTTGGCTGAAGACGACTTGGGCGAACTCGCCGGCTTTGTTGCCGCGCAATCAGGGCGAGCTTCGGACGAAACATTCAAACACTTGACGTGGCTGTTGCTAGATAATCCCGCCCGCCGGGAAGGATTTCCGTTGGGCTGTGGTGTGCGCTCACGCGACGGCGCCTTGGTCGGCTGCATTTTGTATCTTCCACAGATGTTTGTGTTCAAGCGAAGTCCGTTGCTGATGCTTGGCTCAAGTTGTTTTTATGTGGATGCATTGCATCGCGGCTCCGGTGGGGCGCTGTTTCTCAAGTGCACGCGCGCGGCAAGTACGTCGCCGCTATTTGGAAATTCCGCGAATGCCATTGCCGCGCAGTTGTGGAAGGCGCGGGGAGCCAGTCCAATTCCCGACTCAGACCATGAACTGCTGGGAGTCGTGCACTGGCCGCCCGTGATCGAGGATCTCGCCGCCCGCGGCGGAGCCGGGGAAACGATTTCCCGCGCGGTGGGCACTGCCACCAGTTGGCTGCGGCATGTTCAGAGGTTGGAACTTCCACTCGACCCGAACAGTGAATTGGAAAGGCTGGAATCGATCGACGACGTTATGGACTTGCCGCTTGACCGCCCGGCGGAAAGGCTGACCGCCCTCAGAAGTGAATCATATATTCGCTGGAGGTATCTTTCGGGGAGAGACCCATCCATCGCGCTGTTTGCTTTCCGAAACCGGCAGTCCCTAAGAGAAATATTCGTCGCTGTGAATGAAAGGCCTCGAGGTCTGCGGAAGACGATTCGCTCGTTAAACGTCCTGGACGTTTTTCCGAAGGTGTCGCCCGCTTCAATGGTCGCAATCGTTGCGGCGCTGCAGGAACGGTATCGCAACGATACTGATATGGTTGTCGTGCGCTGTCAGGATACGTCATGTCAGAAAGCATTGATCGAAGCTGGTTTTCGCCGCCGCGCGTTCGAATCGCCAAACGGCTGGCTTCTGGACCGCCAAGCCCTGCTCCCCACGCAGGATTCGTACTTTGTGCCGGCCGATGGCGACTGGATTATCTGAATGGCTGGCAGAGAGGGGGTTTGGGGTTAAGAAACACAGCCCGCAGAATCGTACTGAAGGCGGTCTCCGGCGTGCGTCTCAACGAGCTCGCGTTTTCTCTGCAGATGCGCAAGGTCGCAAGAAATAGTTCCCGAATTGTGGTCGTGGAGATGCACGAAACCTTAAGCGCCAATGCCGATCAGCTTCGGCGACAGCTCGATTGGGTGGCCGAGCACTTCACCTTCATCGATCCCGAATTGTTCGCGCACGCGTGGGAGAAAAAAGTCCCCACCTGGTCCGGATCGAAGCCCGCGGTTTTGTTTACCTTTGACGATGGCCGCGAGAGCAACTATCGGGTCGCCGCGCCGCTTCTCGAGTCCTTCGGCACACGAGGAATTTTCTTCGTCGTTCCGCAATTTATCGCTCGCAGCACCGGCGATGTCGACGCCAAAGATTTCTACTATTCGAAAATTGACATTCGCAAGCGCGCGCCCGCTGCCATCCAGCAGGATGCACAGCATGACGAAATCTGGAAGCCGATGACGCGGGAGCAATTGGCCGATCTGGCTAGCCGCGGACACTGGATCGGCAATCACACTTTTTCGCACGCCAGCTTAGCCGGACTATCGGCTCACGAATTGCATCGTGAAGTCTTTGAAAGTTCCGAGCAGATCGCCTCCTGGACCAGTCAACCCGTTCCCGCATTTGCCTGGCCTTATTCATGGGACGCGATCGATCGCAATTCCTGGGCGCTCATCAAGCAAGCCCATCGCTTTTGCTTTTCTCCGTGTCCGGGTACAGTGAAGCTCGGCGGAGATTCGCAGCATCTGATCTGGCGCAAGGAAATTGAGTCTTATTACTCCTCCTCTGAATATCAGTTCATGTACTCGGGCCTGGTGGACCCGATCTGGGCCGCTAGGAGAAACAAACTTAGAAAGATGCTTTGCCATTGAATTGGGGGCTCTAACGCATGTGTGGGATCTTCGGCGTCGCCTCTCGAAATGGAGGAATCTCTCGTGAGATTCTCGAGAATGCCGTTCGCTCCCTCGCGCATCGTGGGCCCGACGATTCCGGCACCGTCCTCATTGAAGGCCTCGACCGATGCCAGATCGGATTTGCGCACACCCGCCTTTCTATCATCGATCTCTCGCCTTGCGGCCACCAGCCTATGGAGGATGGCCCTACCGGCAACTGGATCGTTTTCAACGGAGAGATTTACAACTTTCGCGAACTGCGCACCGAACTCGAAGCCGTCGGCAATCGCTTCCACAGTCATTCCGATACAGAAGTAATTCTGACCGCTTACCGGACGTGGGG
>JBAQJU010000135.1:0-11688 GCA_049300475.1 Terriglobales bacterium
ACGTGGGTAGTCGTCGGGAAACTGCGTCGCCAAAGCAGCGATCTCCGGCGTAATCGGCAGAACCGTCACGTCTTGTAGCAACGCTCGAACTGACGTCTCAACCGAACCATACACCTGCACCTTGCCGCGAGAGACTAGCAGTGCAAGCTCCCATAACGTTATCGCCGAAATAGCAAGTCCGTCACCACGACGAGCTCGCCGAATCGCCGAGGCTGCGTCACGAGAAAGGCGTTTTGAATCATCTGCCGCCCACGCGACAACGTGAGTGTCCAGCAAAATCACCGCAGCGCTTCCCAGTCTTCAAGTGGGACAATGGGCGATATGATGTCGCCCACGATACGCATCTTCCCATTCAGTCTGCCGATCCAATCGTCTTTCTTGCTCTCCAGCGGCACTAACTTTGCCACCGGTTTCCCTCGCTTCGTGATAATGATCGGCTCCCGCGTCGACCGCACGTCTTCCATCAGCGCAAGGCAGCGCGCCTTGAATTCCCCCGCCGCAATTTTCTTCATGGACAGATTATAACATACATGGTCATAAAGACATGACCATATAGCCCTGGGGTGTTTCCGGAAGCCGCCTCGTCTTATTCATCTGCCGCGTACGCTTTCTTCAGCCACTTCTTCAACTCATCGTCAATATCCGCCTTCGATTTCACCTCAATCCGCCGCGTAATCCGATCCTTCTTCTCATATCCGCCGGTATCGATCAGCCGTTTGGGCGTCTTCATGTTTCCCAGGGCGAGGCCAACGTCGATGCGCGTGTTGGTGGAGGGTTTCAGATTCGCGAACACATGATTGCGGTAGAGCGATACAGCGGTCTTTCCCGGAGAAGCCTTAGCCTCCTTTCCCAGCCCCAGCGTCAATTTCAAAAGCTGGTCATAGAGGGGACGCAAAGCCGCACGCGGACCCGCGAACATCGCCTCTACATACTGCTCCGCCGCCTTGAGATACGCCTCGGGAGTGTCCTCTTCCGTGCCTTTCCCGTCAACCCGTTCGGCGATGCACACGCATACGTTCGTGCCGAATTTGTATTCTCTCTTCAGCCATTCACGGCGTTCTTTTTCAGTGGGAGGGCCCGACTTCCGGGTCAACTCAATCCATTCTTCGAGTGATCGCCCGGTCTTCTCCGGCAATTCCCGGATCCATTTTTGCATCATCGCCACCCCGGGATGAACGCTGTACTGCGCGTGGCCGGTTTTTGCGGTCGGCATCGGGCACCTCCTTTGTTTACGGCTTTCGGGATGCCATCATACTCAATCTTCTTCCGGCTCGCGATAGAATCATGCGATGGCTCGAAAGAAATCAGGCGCGGGACACGGCACACACTATGTGCGCCTACAGAAGAATTACTGCTTTGCCTGCGGAAAGAACAATCCCGACGGCATGTTGCTGCGCTTCACCTACGACGAGGATCGGGATTGCTTTGTGTGCCGCTTTCGGCTGGGCAAGCGCTATACGGGGCCTCCGGGACACTGCCACGGCGGCATTATCGCCACCATTCTCGACGAGGCGATGGGCAAAGTGAACAAGCTGCGCCAGGTCATCGCCCTGACGTCAGAGATTACGGTGAACTATCTGAAGCCCGTTCCGCTGAACAAGCCGCTCCGGGTGGAATCGCGCGAGGAAAAAGTCACAGGACGGCGGCATATCAACGTTGCCGAGATCCTGAATCAGCAGGGCGAAGTGCTGGCGCGCGGGCGAGGGACGTTTATTGCGGTTGATCCGCAGAAGATGTTTGCCAGGTTTGTGGAGAGATAAGGCCGTGTCGCGCGGGGACGCTTCCTTCGACAACCTCAGGGGAGACTTTGCCTCGCGGGAGATTCAGCACGGCCAGCATGCGGACGGAAGTGCCCCCGCTGCACGGGTTGTCTCCGCTCCATACTTACCGCATCCAAATGACTTGAGGTGGCTATGCGACTTTCTTTCTTCCTCGCGGTGTCTGCGGTTGTTCTGTTGGGAGCATCTTTAGCGGTTGCGGCCGACAATCCTGGTCCGCAGGGCGTTAATCAACAAAGCAGCGGCGCTGCGCCCGTTCTGGTCGAGCTCTTTACCTCGGAAGGATGCTCGAGCTGTCCTCCCGCGGATGCGATGCTGGCGAATCTCGATCGGTTGCAGCCTGTTTCCGGGGCGCAGATTATCGTGCTCGAAGAGCACGTCGACTACTGGAATCATGATGGATGGACCGACCGCTATTCCTCGAGTGCAATCACGGAACGCCAGAACGAATATGGACATCGCTTCAAGTTGAACGACGTTTACACGCCGGAAATGGTCGTGGATGGAGAGACGCAGTTCAACGGAACCGATGCCAAGGCTGCGCTTCACGCCATCGAGGAGGCGCGAAACCATCCCAAGGTCGCGGTGCGCATTTCGGGCTTCGCGCTCGACGGGCCGAAAGCGGTTCGCGTGCACATTGATGCCGCTGGTTTGCCCGCTTCGCTCGGAGTCCGCAGAGCAGATGTCTTGGTGGCGGTGGCGCTGAACAGTGCCGAGTCGCAGGTTCTGCGGGGCGAGAACAAAGGACGCGATCTGAAGCACGTTGCGGTTGCGATATCGGTCAGCAAGGTCGGAACCGTGGAAGAAGTAAACGGGCTCGGTGGAGAGCGTGGAGGGTTCAACCGCGATGTGGTCGTGAAGCTTCCGAGCGCGGTCGCTGCAGGGAATCTGCGCGTCATTGCCTTCGTGCAAAAGAGCGATTCGGGTCCGGTGCTTGGGGCGTCGCTTCTGCCGGTTGCGGGCAGCAAATAGGGGCCCGGTCGTAGACTCTTACAACGGACCCCAAACTACTTCTTCGCCTCCATTAGCGCTGCTATGAATTGCAGCAGGAGGGCCAGGAAAAGGAGATTCAATCCCATCACCATGTCGGTGATCGAATCCGGGATATCGCGATTCGCATTGACCTTGGCTTGAATGAATTGGCGGATGCCCGGTGCCCCATTCAAGCCATCTTTTGGCTTGAGTGGGGACCATCGTTAGTTATCCACATAATATCCTGGCCCCTCACGGCGCGGGCGGGTAAGCGCTGGAGAAGCTCCAGAGCGGCTTGCGCTTGGCTTGCAGCAATCCCGCCAGCTCCTCTATCCCGCGCCGCAGTTCTTTCGGTTCCACCGCCGCAAATCCCAGCACAATGCCGTTCATCTGCTTTTTCCCCGAGTAATATCGACTGAGCGACTTAAGCTCCACCTCTCTCTTTGCCGCCTGCTGAACCAGTTTGTCCGCCGAAAATCCCTCACGCAGGCATCCGATCGTCTGCAGGCCCGCTTCGACGTTCGAAATCTCAATCAATCCCCCCAGTTCCTTGTTCGCCGCTTGCAGCAGCACTCCCAGCCGCTCCGCATACACCTCGCGCATGCACCGGATGTGCCGCGCGAAATGCCCTTCGCCGATGAAGTCGCAAAGCACCGCTTGCCCAAGAATCGGCGGATGATGCGTGCTGACCGATTGCGCCGCCGCAAACAGGTCGACCATCTCGGGCGGAACGACCAGATAGCCCAGCCGCAGAGAAGGGAACATGACGGCGCTGAAACTGCCTCCAAAAATCACCACGCCCGCGCGGTCCAGTCCCTGCAGCGCCGGCACCGGCCGCCCCGAGTAGCGATACTCGCTGTCGTAATCGTCTTCAAAAATCACCACGCCCGCTTTGCGCGCCCATTCGAGCAAGGCCAGCCGGCGCCGCAAACTCATCGTCATCCCCAGCGGGAACTGGTGCGCCGGCGTCACGTACACCAGCTTGGGCCGCGCACCCCGGCACGCCGCTGCCTCAAACCTCAGCCCTTCATGATCGACAGGAATTCCGCCGATTTTCGCTCCCACCGCCCGCAATACGGCCGCCGCTCCCGGATACCCCGGCTCTTCCATCCACGCCGAGTCTCCGGCATCGAGCAACAGCCGCGCCGTGCGATCGAAGCCCTCCTGTGCGCCGGAGACAATCAACACTTGCTCCGCCGTGCACTTTACCCCGCGCGACGTATTCAGGTATTCGGCGACGGCGGCGCGCAGCGGACGGTATCCCAGGCTCTCGCCGCCAGCGAGCAGTTTGCTGGACGCTCGCCGCAGTCGCCGTGCCGCCGTCTGTGCCCACAGTGCCGTAGGAAATAGATCAAGGGCCGGCTGATTGGCGCGAAACGCGCGCAGCGGCCGGGAAGCATCCAGGCGGAATGGCTGCAGCCGCCGGGCATAGGTGGAAAAGGAAATTCGCTTGTGGGGCAGGGGACGCTGGTCGCGAGCGTGGCTGGCATTCAGCAACTGTTCCGGGAGCACCTGGCTCACATAGGTGCCTGAGCCGATTCGCCCTTCAACATATCCTTCGGACTTGAGTTGTTCGAACGCGGTAATGATGGTGGTGCGGGAGAGCCGGTAAGCGTCCGCCAGGTCGCGCGTGGCCGGCAGTCGCGACCCAGGATGCAAACGGCCCTCGAGGATCGCCGCCCGCAACTGATCGTAAAGCCAGAGGTAGAGCGAAACTCCCGCAGCCGGCGCGGGCAGACTCAAGGGAAAAGCTGTGGTTTCGCGAGGCATCCAAAAGCGGTATGGTCCAATAAAGATAAATGGACATTTCGAGAATACCACTATTCATGTAACCTGACCCCATTACAAACAGGAAAATTGGAGATCAATCATGTCGCAAAATAACGGACACTCGAACAATGGAAACACCAGCCTTCGCCTGAAGACCGGCTTGGCGGAAATGCTGAAGGGCGGCGTCATCATGGACGTGACCGACGCCAAACAGGCGGAGATTGCGCAAAGAGCGGGCGCGGTCGCGGTCATGGCCCTGGAACGCGTTCCGGCGCAGATCCGCGCGGAAGGCGGCGTGGCGCGCATGGCGTCGCCCAAGAAGATTCGCGAGATCATGGCGACCGTCGACATCCCGGTGATGGCGAAGTGCCGCATCGGCCATTTTGCCGAGGCACAGATTTTGCAGGAGCTCGGGGTCGACTACATCGACGAGTCGGAGGTGCTGACGCCCGCCGACGAAGCGCATCACGTCGATAAGCACGCGTTCACCGTTCCATTTGTCTGCGGCGCGCGCAACCTGGGTGAGGCGCTGCGGCGAATTGCCGAAGGCGCGGCCCTGATCCGCACCAAGGGCGAAGCCGGCACGGGCGACGTCGTGCATGCTGTGAAACACATCCGCCAGATCGTGCAGGAGATGAAAATCCTGACCGTGCTGGGCGAAGAAGAGTTGTATGCCAAGGCCAAAGAGCACGGGGCGCCCTATGAGCTGGTGCGGATGGTGGCGCGCGACGGCAAGCTGCCGGTACCGAATTTTTCCGCAGGCGGAATTGCGACTCCGGCGGATGCTTCGCTGGTAATGCAGTTGGGCGCGGAGGCGGTGTTTGTCGGCTCAGGAATTTTCATGAAGAATTCGACCGAATTCGCCGACCCCGCCGAAGCCGAGAAGCGCGCTCGGGCAATCGTGCAGGCAGCCACGCACTATCAGGACCCGAAGGTGCTGCTCGAAGTTAGTGAGGACTTAGTAGGAGCAATGAAGGGCCTGGCTGTTTCCGGACTGGATGAATCGCAGATGCTGCAGACGCGTGGATGGTGAAAGAATGTACCTTCGGGATTCGACTATGGAAATCCAGAATGTAGACGGCCTGTGGACCGTTGAATTTGCCAGCAGCATCGGTTCGTTTGGCGGAGGAGTCACAGTCTTTAAGGGCGGGCAAATATCAGGCGGTGACAACACTTACTTCTACGTCGGCGAATACCAGGTTACAGGCACAAATTTGCGGGCCACCCTGAAGGTTGCTCCCTTTATCCACGGGGCGCCAAGCGTTTTCAATACGAAGGATCAAACGCTCACCTTGGAGTTGACGGGCGCGGTAACAGGTGGCGATCAGCTAATCGCGCAGGGAACAGCTAGGGCGGGTGGCCCGAACTAACTCCCATCGCCACTCCCGAGGGTGGCCCGTTCAAGCTCCGCTTGAGCGGGGCCTTTCTGCTGCGAGCACATCTTCACTGTGGGGAAAACCCCAGCCCACTCCCGCTTCCGCGCCGTCCACTGCGATTCGATCTCGACCACGCCCGTCTCGCCCTGCGCATAGTGCCGAAAGTAGCTCCACCGCCAGTCCTCAGGACGCGCCACCAACCCGCGCGTCACCGGATTCCGATGAATGTAGCGCAGCTTCTCCACAAACTTCCTCTCGCTCCACACATTAAAGTCGTAATACACCGCGCCTGCCAGAACGAGTCCGCAGCCCGCAACGCCAGCCTCCGCGCAACGCCTTGCTTCAGAGATTTGATGGCTTGGGCCAGCGTGCCCAGCCCCGGCTCGCTTACGAGTAAGTGAACATGCTCCAGCATGACGACGTATCCATAGACGCAAAGACTGTAGTCTTCGCGAACCCGCTCCAGCGCAGAGACAAATGTGCCGCAAGCGCTCGCATCGGTGAGCTTTTGCTGTCGGTGATAGCAACTGAAAGTCAGGAAGTGAATCTGTCGCGTCTGCTGAAAGCGTTTCAGTCCCCACGGCATGAGCGCATGTTAGTCGCGAAGGGACTTACGCGTCTGTGACGGATAAACAAAGTCCCCGCCCAAGCGGAGCTTGGACGGGCCACCCTCCAGATTCAGCACTAACTTAAAAGCCCCGCTAGTCAGGCGGGGCTCGGCAAAATTGCCAGTTGGTACGCTGTCTGTCAAACATCACCATTATAACACGAGGAACTTTCGTCGAGCGGACGTGCGGAGGACGACGGACTCGAACTTGAGGCGATTTCGCGGCGTATGAGCCGCGAGCCGAAATCCCGAGCGAAGCCGAGGGACCGCTGACTAGGCCACTCGACTACTTCGCAGATAGCGTCCAGTACCCACTGGCAACGTCCTCCAGGCGCAACCTGCCTGAATTCAATATTCGCTTCGTCTTAGACATTCGCAATCCCACGAAAGTAGCCGCTCCAAAAGAGGAATGCTGGTGCCCCACCGTTCGCAGTTTTTTCAATGTATCGTGGGGTTTCAATTTCGCCCTCACGTCAATGTCCCGACTGTGTCAATTGTCAATCCTTGACAATCCTTGCCATCCATGCAATTCTGACCGTGGAACACGGATAGATCACATGCCTCTCAACATCAACCTCACCCCGCAACTCGAAAAACTAGTCCGTCAAAAAGTTTCGTCCGGACGTTACAACTCCGCCAGCGAAGTCGTGCGCGAAGCCCTGCGGCTCATGGAGAGCCAGGACGAGTTGCGCTCGCTCAAACTGGAGCAGTTGCGCCGTGATATCCGCGAAGGTTTGGACAGTGGTCCGGCCCGCCCTATTAGCGCCTCAGAAATGAAACGCGAAGGCCGCAAGATTCGCAGGGGCCGCTCCGCCACTGCCAAGTAGATCCCCAAGTTAGTTGTGCGTCCCCACGCCTTGACCGATATCCGGGAGTGTGGACTTCCCCACAAAAACCAAAAGCCCCGCTAGTCAGGCGGGGCTCGGCAAAATGCCAATAGGTACGCTACCCTTCAACAAATTCATTATACCAAGTCAGTCAAGTCGAGAAGCCCGTGCGGAGGACGACGGAGTTGAACCGTAATGGCTGACTAGGCCACTCGACTGCTTGAAGGGCAGCGTCCAGTACCCACTGGCAACGTCCTCCAGACGCAACCTCTTCACAATCAATATTCCGCTTGCCTTGAACAGTCGCAATCCCACGAAAGTAGCCGCTCCAAAAGAGGAATCCCCACGGTTACTCACGGATTCCCGCACGAGGCCTGCCCATCCTCTGCAGCTGTCGGAAAAAACAAGCGCTGCCCCACCCCCGCAAGAAGTTCTCCGGCCCTTCCTCTGCGCGCGGCAATATGTAACAATCCTCCAGCAATCTCGCGCATTCCAAGGCCACTGAATGTCCAGCCAACCCGCGCCCAGTCTCACCTTCTCCGTTCAACGCTACCAGAACTGCATCGTGGTCCGCTGCCACGGACGCCTGGTTTCCGGCCTGAATCATCTGCTCAATGCCGAGGTCGGCCAGTTGCTGCCCGGTCCCACGTGCATCGTGCTCGATTTTGAGCACCTCACTCACATGGATAGCAGTGGCCTCGGCACGCTGGTCCGCCTGTACGTTCACGCCAAATCCTCTGGCTGTAAACTGGAGGTCGACAACATGGGCCCATCGATCCGCAACCTGCTCGGCATTACCCATCTGCTTTCCGTCCTCGAAGCCGTCGGCAAACACCACATCAAGATGGGATGACCAAGCCTGGCTGGAACTCGAGGCTGCGGATGATTGGTACCGGGAACGCAGCGCCGAGTCGAGCGTCAGATTTCTCTCCGCTGTTTACGATGGCCTCGAACGCATTCCGCGGGCTCCCAACGTTGGCCCAGTTCGCTGGATTTCAATTGACACAGCTGTTGGCGTGATCGATGCTTAAATCAGCCGGAACCCACGTCGTGGTCAGGTGAGGATGTAACCTAAGTCGCGTGTATTCAAGATTTTACATTTAAATCATTTGAAATGAATATTTTGCGGGGCGACTATCAGCTAAAGCATTTATTATCAGGATTTTAGAAAAGTGAGAGGGGCAGGGGGTAGCTCTGTGAACAGAGAAATTAAGCTAGTCCCTTCGTCCGCAATTCGATGAAAATCGGTGTCCTGGCTCTGCAAGGCGATTTCGACGCTCACCGCCGCCGGCTCGAAGAGCTGGGCGCCGAAGTTGTGCTCGTGAAGAAGCCGGAACAACTCGATGAGATTGACGGGCTGGTGATCCCGGGCGGGGAATCGAGCACGATTCTCAAACTACTGGGCCCGGCGGGATTCGAGAAGCTGAAACAGTTCGTCCGGCTGAAGCCCACCTTCGGCACCTGCGCGGGCGCGATCCTGTTGGCCAATGATGTCGAGAATCCCAAGCAACGTGGATTGGGCGCGCTCGATATTACGGTCCGCCGCAACGCCTATGGGCGGCAGGTCGATAGCTCGATCCGTGAAGGGAAGTTCCTCAACAATCCGACCGAGATGGTGTTTATTCGGGCGCCGAAGATTGAGCGCGTGGGCGAGGGCGTCGAAGTGATCGCCTCAGAAGGGAACGATCCGGTGCTGGTGCGTCATGGCAAGACGCTGGCTGCGACGTTTCATCCTGAGCTCAGCGACGACCCCCGCATTCACGAATACTTTCTCGAAATGGTTGCGGGCATGGTTACGGGATAGGAGCGGGAAGCTCGGGCCTCGGTAGCGCAAGCCATTTTTCCAGGAACAACTACTGATCGCGGCGATGAATCGCGGCTCCGCGGAAAATACAGAATCTCAGGGAAGGAAAAGAGGCGCCCGAGGGGGATTCTCGGGCAGAAGAGATTTATTTCGGCAGGCGATTGCGAACCAGTGTGGCTAAGCCGACAAGACCGCCTCCCAGGGCGACCAGAAGACCGGGCTCGGGAACGGCGGAAGCTCGAAGGACATTGGGTGTTGCAAAGGCACTTGCAGCCAGGGCTAAAACCAGCAGAACAACCGGGACTAAATTGCGCACAGTTTGAATCCCTCCGCTCGTAGTAGGGCAAGCGCGATTCCAATCCCCCTGAATTCATAAATCATTCACAAGAGGGCTGTTGGAGTTTATTTAGTGGCAGTTCTTTGACCAGCAGGTTTGTGACACCCAAAGCCTGAGACCAACTGCTGTGCAAGCCTTTGCACTGTTCTGGTAATGGAACTCCACTGTTTCTTCAGAAGCGGTGTTCGAGTCGATCCTGTATTCTGTGAAATTCTGAGTGACAATCCGATCCGCCCCGCATGGAAGCTCCTGAGCTCGAAATCAGTCCCGTAACGTTTCGCCTGTACTTGCGCCTGCTGCGCGGGAACCGGAATTTTCGCCGGCTGTGGGGCGCGCAGGTGGTTAGCGAAATCGGAGACTGGTTCTACACGCTGGCTATCTACAATCTGCTCCTGCAATTGACGGGGCGTGCCGGATCGGTGGCGCTGGCGCTGGTGCTGCAGGTTCTGCCACAAACCTTCATTGGTCCGACGGCCGGGGTGGTGAACGACCGCGTGCGGCGCAGGCACGTCATGATTGCGGCCGACTTGGGGCGCGTGGGGATCGTGCTCTGTATGCTGCTAGTGCGCTCGCGCGAAATGGTGTGGCTGGTTTATCCGTTGCTGGTGGCGGAGACGCTTTTGGCAGCCTTCTTTGAACCGGCGCGCAACTCGGTGATTCCCAATATTGTGGGACGCGGGGAGGTCGTTCTAGCCAATACATTGTCGTCGAGCACGTGGTCAGTGAACCTGATGCTCGGCGCGACCGCCGGAGGTTTAGTCGCTGCGCTGCTCGGCCGAGATGCGGTCTTCATTCTGAACGCGCTTTCGTTTCTCGTCTCCGCCGCACTCATCGTGGGGATGCGCTTCGCCGAGCCGCATGCCGAGGGCGCGCGTCCCTTCCAGATTCGCGAACTCATCGATTTCTCACCGATCGTGGCCGGCATTCGCTACGTGCGCTCGCAGGTGCGGTTGCGCTCGACCGTGCTGGTCAAAGCCGGGAACCTGATCATTGGTCCAAGCTGGGTCCTGTTCACGGTCATGGGGCAGAGAGAATTCCCCGTGCGCTGGCATGGACTTGACCCGGCCCGCGGCGCCTTTCTTGGCATGAGCCTGCTGCTCGGCGCGCGCGGATTGGGCGCGTTGCTGGGCCCGCTCTTCACGGCTCCATGGGCAGGACATTGGATACATCGGCTGGAACGAGCGATTTTTTGGGGATACCTCAGCAGCGCGGCGGGCTACATGCTGCTCGGTATTTCCGGACATCTCTGGCAGGCATGTTTGTGCGTGATACTCGCGCATTTTGGCGGCTCGATCGTCTGGGTCTTCTCGACCACGCTGCTGCAATTGCAGACCGACGACAAATTTCGCGGCCGCGTCTTCGCCGCCGACCTGGGGCTTTGCATGTTCACCATCGCCACCGGGGCTTATATCGCTGGACACTTCGTCGATTGGGGCTTCGCCGCCCGCCATGTGGCGAGCGCCGCCGGCCTGCTGATGGTGATTCCAGCAACACTCTGGGGATTGTCGATTCGGCATCGCGGGATCGGGCCATCCGGTGATCGGGGCATCGGGTGATCGGATTTATTCAAGTCTCTATCTCTGGGTCGAGATGGCCCGATGGTTCGATGCCGCGATTCAGAGAAGCTGATTAATCTTGGCGGCCAGAATGAAATCAGATTCGGTCAGGCCGTCGACAGCGTGGGTCCAGGTGGTGATGACGACCTTACCCCAGCCAAGCAGGATGTCAGGATGGTGTCGTTGCTCCTCCGCGAGCGCGCCGACGCGGTTGACGAACGCCAGCGCCGATTTGAAGTCGGGGAACTTGTAGCTGCGTACCAGATGATGTTCGTGGACGATATTCCAGTGTGCGGACTCCGGTAGCTGTTGGTGCATCGCGGCAAGCTCTTTGCCTTTGAGCGGCGGGACACCGCCTTTGCAGGGAATGCAGGTTTTGTCGGCCAGGGAAGACATGCTTGACTCCTAAATGTTGGACTCGGTAGAGAAAGAATACGCCCGGGACGCGGCGCAAAACACTTGCTCATGTAGATACATATGTATATACTCATATTATCATGCCAAACGTCAAGGTCCAACTCGTCAAATGGGGCAACAGTCATGCCGTACGGATTCCGAAGACTATTCTTGAGCAGGCTGAGATCCGGGCGGGCGACGAACTGGAGATACGCGTCGAACAAGGACGCATTACCCTGGAACCAGCGGCTCTGAAGCTCACTTT
>JBAQJU010000136.1:0-2348 GCA_049300475.1 Terriglobales bacterium
TTGCTTTCTTGTTAGGGAAGACCAAACTGGATAATGAATTACGGGGGCTTTCGAAAGTTGTAGATCAAGCGCCGATGAGCCCAGGAGACATCCTGCTGCGGGGGGTTCCAAAGGCGATGGAGGGTCAGGTCGATGAGGTGCAACTGGAAATTAACCCATCCAACCAAATTGTCCGGATCGTCTTGATGGACCCGGAGGGCGGGACGACGGAATTCCGGTTTGCGGATTGGAAGGAAAACGTGGCTTTGAGTGATAGCCGATTTGAGTTCACGCCTCCCGCAGGCGTGGAGACGATCGACGGAGGACTTGGGCAGTAGGGGACGCGGCCTTTTGTGGTTCGAGCGGAGAGCGAGCCAGCCGAGTTACTTCCGTACCACAGAGTTGCATTAGTTGCGGTAAGCGCTTTGGGAACAGAATGTTACACTTGCTTTACACCCTGAGAATCAGACGGTAGCGAATGGCAGAATTCCTGGTCAAAGTTGCGGACGAGCAAGGCCACACGCTGCAGCAGGTGGAGCATGGATTTTCGGAAGCGGAGGTCCATGACCGGTTCGCGCAGCAGGGCTACCTGGTCTACTGGGTCAAGCCGCGGACCATCCTGAGCGGCGGCCGGGGGAAGTTTGGCAAGCGGGGGCGGCTCCGGCAGTCGACGTTTCTGATCTTTAACCAGCAGTTCCTGACCCTGATCAAGGCTGGTTTGCCGATCCTGACGGCGCTCGATCTGCTCATCAAGCGGCAGCGCGATAAAGCTCTGCTCAAGCTGCTCGAAAACGTGCGCGAGCGGGTGAAGGGCGGGGAGTTGCTTTCGGATTCGTTTGCCGCGCAGCAGATTTTTCCCAAGATGTACACCACCACGCTGATGGCGGGCGAGAAGAGCGGCAACATGGAAGAGGTTCTGAGCCGCTATATCCAGTACCAGCGCATGGTGCAGACCTTCCGCAAGAAGCTGGCGGTGTCGCTGGTGTATCCGGCGCTGCTGATTTCGGTGGTTACGGTGATGCTGATTTTCCTGATCACCTATGTGGTGCCGAAGTTTGCCGACCTGTTCAATAGCCTCGGAGCGCAACTGCCAGCGATCACGGTGTTCATGCTGGCGGTGGGACTGAATGCGCAGAAATATGCGTGGGTCGTGGTGCTGGTTCTGGCGGCAGCGGGTTTTCTGTTGTGGCGCTGGAAACAGAGCGATCAGGGCGCGGCGTCGATCGACAAATTCATGCTTTCGTTGCCGCTGGTTGGGGAGATTCGGCTGAAATATCAGGTGGCCAATTTCTCGCGCATCCTGGCCACGCTGCTGCAAGGCGGATTGCCATTGGTGCCGGCCATGGAAACGGCGGGCGCGTCCATGAGCAGCCGGCAGATGTTGAACGGGGTTACCGCCGCCGCGGAGCGGGTGCGCGAGGGTCAAAGTCTGGCCAAGAGCCTGGAGGACCAGAAGTTGTTTCCCGACCTGGCGGTCGAGATGCTGGAAGTGGGCGAGTCGACGGGTGCGCTGCCGGCGATGTTGAGTTCGGTGGCGGAGTTCTACGAAGAGGACGTGCAAACGGCGCTAAGTGCGGCCATGGCGCTGATTGAGCCGCTGATCCTGATCGTGATGGCAGTGTTTGTCGGTGGTGTCCTGATTTCGTTGTATATGCCGATCTTTACGTTAGGGGCAAATGTGCACTAAAGGCAAAGTTTCAAGGTTGCAAAGCTTCAAGGTTGCAAGGTTTCAAGGAAAGTCGAATCACACCTTGAAACCTTGAAACCCTGAAACCTGGGGTTGACAGGGCTTAAGACTGGAATGGGAATGGCGGATAAGAAATCAGCGGTAATCAATGGCAGCAAGTTGCCGGACCCGACGATACCGGTTCCCGATGAACTGGAACGCGCCCGCGATATCGCGCGCCGCTATCGTTGCGAATTCATCGATCTCAGCGATTTCCAACTGCACCACGATCTGTTCGAGAAGATCCCTGTGCATCTGATGTTCCGCTATAACTTCGTGCCCCTGGCTGAAACCGAGGACGGACGGTTGGCGATCGCCATTGCCGATCCCAGCCAGTTGATGATGATCGACGAGATCAGCCTGCTGCTGGGGAAGCGGATCGTTACCAAGGTTTCCACGCTCAAGCAGATCTCCGACATTCTCAAAAAGACCGAGCAGTCCAAGCGTGTTCTGGAAGACGCGAGCGAAGGATTCACGCTCGACGTGATCCGCGAGGATGAAACCGGGAACGACGAAACCATCTCCATCGACAAGTTGACCGCGACTGCGGGCCAGGACATGAGCCCGATCATCCGGCTGGTCGACACCACGATCTTCACCGCCCTACAGCGGCGGGCGAGCGACATCCACATCGAGACGCGCG
>JBAQJU010000137.1:0-8421 GCA_049300475.1 Terriglobales bacterium
GGAGGCCTTTTTGTAATACTCCTTGGCAAGATCGAACTTTTTCATCTGCAGATACAGGTAGGCGATGCCCTTGACGCTGTTAATGTTTTTCGGATCCGCCTTGAGAACCAGTTTGTATTGATCGATCGCCTGCTCGGCGTACTTGTTGTTGTCGGGAGTATCCGCGCCGGGAATGTACTGCTGAGCAAACGCGGTCGCCAGATAGAGCCGGGCGTTGATGAGGGTAGGATCGAGAGCGACAGCCTTTTGGAAGTGATCGATCGCCTGCTCGTACTTGGCGTTCTTGTAAGCTTGCACTCCTTTATTAAGCTGGTCGCGCGCTTTGAGCTTGGCGCAACCAGTGCTGGCAATAAGCATCAGAGCGGCGGCAAAAACCACCAGCAACCTGTGAGTCGTTTTCATTGCTTTATGAATCTCCTTGCGGCGGAGTGTAAGAACGTGGACCGACACACGATCAACATCTCGTCGTGACTTGTCATCCGGACGTGCCCTGTCATCCTGAGCGAAGCGAAGGACCTGTTTTCTTCAGCGTACTGCAGATCCTCGTTCAGAGTGACAATCTTGTAAGCCGGCAAAAATGTTTTTCGGATCGCTCGGTGAACCGATCATCCGATTCCTAACCGCCGGCTTCGATTTTGGCGGTGATCAAACCAACCTTGTCGACGCCCGCCGAGTGCGCAATGTCAATCACGTTGGCGACGTCGGCAAAGGGCACATTGTCATCGCCCTTGACGAACATCACCTTTTCGGCACGCGTCTTGAAGATATCTTCCAGCCGGCCCTGGAGAGTCTCCCACGTCACATCGTCCTGATTGATCTTGAGAGCGGGAGGATTCCCGGCGCCGCGATCCATCAACTGCACCACGATGGTTCGATCGGGCGTCGGGGGTGGCTGTTTCTGGTTTGGTGGCGGCGGTTGTGGAACCAGCGCATCCAAACCTTTGGGCGTGAGTGGTGTGATCACCATGAAGATGATCAACAGCACCAGCAGAACGTCGATGAGCGGCGTGACGTTCATGTTCGCGTTTGGACCCCCGCTCGAGCCCATTGCCATTCCCATAATCGTTCTCCTCGGATACCGCTATTGCCCGCCGGTCGGTGCTGGTGCTGGTGACGTAGCTCCTGTTGGCGGAGCCAGAGCTCCGGACTTCTTCTGATCCGTCAAAAGCCCGAGTTGGTCCACGCCGGCCGCGCGAACATTATCCACCACTTCAACCACCGAGCCAAACTTCGCCCGCGCATCGGCCTTAATAAAGACGCGCTTGTCGGTACGGTTGGCCAGCCGATCCTTGATCTTCTGCGTCAGGTCGGCGACGTTGATCGGGTCCGTGCCGAAAAAGACCTTGCCGTCGCGCATGATCGCGACCAGCAATGCATCTTCCTTGTCCGCGTCCGGCATCTGTTCCGGGTTGTTCACCCTCGCCATATCTACCGTGACACCGTGCTGCAGCATGGGCGTGACCACCATGAAGATGATCAGCAACACCAGCATCACGTCCACCATCGGCGTAACGTTGATGTCGGAGTTGACCTTGGCGCCTTCGTTTCGTTTATTTAATGCCATGAAATTCCGTCTCCTGCGGATACTTCCCGCTACCACCGCCGCGTGAGGAGGAGCAGGCGCCGGTCGAAACCGGCGCCTTGCCAGCAACTCAGAGTGCGGCGCATTGCGCGCGGTCCTAGTTTATGACCGGCGCATGCTGCGGCGCTTCAGGAAGTAGTCGATCAGTTCGCTCGAAGAGTTATCCATCTCTACGTCGAACGCTTCCACGCGGCCGGTCAGATAGTTGAACATCATGACGGCCGGAATCGCCACGAACAACCCGACCGCGGTGGTTACAAGGGCTTCAGAAATGCCGCCCGCGACCGCCGCCAGACCGGTTGCCTTTTCCTTCGCGATGCCGTTGAACGCGTTCAAAATGCCGACCACAGTTCCGAACAGTCCGACGAAGGGAGCCGTCGAACCAATCGTCGCCAGCCCGCCCAGTCCGCGCTTGAGTTCGGCGTGCACGATGGCTTCGGTGCGCTCCAGTGCGCGCTTGGAAGCCTCAATGGTCTCACCTGGAATCTCGCCCGGACTATCCTGGTGAGCCTTGAATTCCATCAGGCCGGCGGTGACGACCTTGGCGAGGTGGCTCTTCTTGTTGCGCTCGGCGACCTTGATCGCCTCATCGATTTTGCCCTCACGCAGCGCTCCGGCCACGGCGGGAGCGAACGAGCGGGACTGATTGCGCGCCGCGTTAAATGCCATCCAACGGTCAATCATTACGCCGATCGACCATCCTGACATGATGAACAGAACGATGACCACGACCTTCGCCAGAATACCCATCTGTTTCCAAAGCGAAATCGGGTCCCAGCCGACCGAAGCCTCCTGAAAGAGCCACGCGGCATGAAGGTGCAGATTGCAGAGTGCGATTGCTGCCAGGTTCACTACCATGAGTTGCTTTCCTCCTCGGAACTTGTTTGACGCGCCTGCTTCGAGTAAGCGAGAAGCGCATACCAATTCATGCTGGCCGGACCATGCTTCACGGTCCAAACCGTTCTTTGCCACATCATGGCTGCCTCTCCGGGCGCGCGCCCGAAAGCGACAACACTGAAGCGGCAATAACTAATAAAGACCCCGCCCGTCCCCGGTTAGAAGCTGAGCCTGATCTGTTTGTTGCATCTTCAAAAGAAATCGCGTGGGCAGGATGGTCCTCGGGCGTGGAAACAACCCTCATCACCCATCGGGAAAGTCGGACGGGGAGGACTTAAACCGCCACAAAATCAAAAGCCAAGCCGGGCTGTACCGTAAACTCTAGCCACCGGACAGGCTGAAATTGACAATTACCTGGGTCTCCACGGCCACCGGCTCACCATTGAGCAGGTATGGCTTATAGCGCCATTGCTTTACGGCCTCAATGGCGGCCGGCGCCAACATGGCATGCCCACTGATTAACTGCAGATTCTGAATCGTACCCTCTTTGCTGATTTCCGCCTGCAACACAACCTGGCCCTGAATGCGTGCCTGCCGCGCCAGCGGCGGATAAGTGGGCGTGACCTTCTTGATCAGAAGGCCGGTCGAAACGCCGGACGAAACGCGTACCCGCTGCGGGGCCGCAATCTTGGGAACGGCTACGGGCTGCGAACTGAGAATGCCGCCCATTACACCGCCCATGGAACCACCCGGAATGCCGCCCGGAACTCCTCCTACGACGCCGGCTCCGCCCAAATCCGGGGGCGCTTCCTCTTCCTTGATCATCTGAATCTTCTTCGGAATCTTGGTGGGAGCGCGCAACTCGCCATTAACCACTTCGCTCACCATCTTCACCACCTTGACCGGAGCGGCCGCCGGCGGCGGCGGAGGAGGAGGCGGCGGTGGAGGCGCCACCAGGAACGTCATCAACTGCTGCTTGGGCAGCGCATCGGTGTAGATCAGGGGAATCAGGATCAGGACACCGATGAGCATCACCTGCAGCACGAACGAAAGAATTGTCGTGCTCAACCGCTTGGTCCTGAGTTTTCTCCCGGACTCTATAAGACTGTCTTCAAACATGGGCTTCTCCTACACCAGACCCTACGACATCTTAGACACCGGCCGCGGCCTTCTTGCTCCCGCTGTTTCCAGCCTGCTGCCTCTGCGGGCAGGTGGATGATTTTACGCTATTTCTCGCCAAACTGGGAACCAGAAACCTGTCCAACTGAGCAAATTGGCCACCGCGCGAAGCCCTGCAGCCACGCGGTCGAAAGGCCATCGATTTTCTTATACAGCCTCTCTAGACCTTAACTTTCTCTTTCGACTGGTTCGATCCCGTGCCCGTTCGTACCGGCATGGCGATGGGCTTCTTGCCGCGTCCCGTCCGCCACTCCTGATAGGCGACCAGGATGGGTGCGGCAATCGCGATCGACGAATACGTTCCGATCAGGATTCCAATCACCAGCGCGAGGCTGAACCCATGCAACACCTCGCCGCCGAAAAGAAACAGAGCAAGCACGGTAAGGAATGTCAGGCCCGCTGTCAAGACCGTTCGACTCAAAGTTTGATTAATACTTTTGTTAACAATGTCCGAAAGTTTTTCTCGTCGCAACAGCTTGATGTTCTCCCGGATCCGGTCAAAGACCACGATGGTGTCGTTGTTGGAGTAGCCGATCAGGGTCAGAATGGCCGCAATCACGGTCAGGGAGATTTCGCGGTCGAGCAGCGAAAACGCGCCCACCGTGATCAATGTGTCGTGGAATACCGTGAGTACCGCCGCGACTCCATAGATCCATTCGAAACGCAGCGCGAGATAAACCAGCATGCCGGCGAGCGAGTAGAGCGTCGCCAGTATGGCCTGCTTGCGCAATTGCTGGCCGACCTGCGGCCCGACAATCTCCACATTGCGGATGCCAAAGTCAGAAAGAAAGAAGCCATCCTCGAGCGACGCGACCACCGCAGGATCGACCGCAGCCTTCAGTTCGTCGATCGAGTCCAGCACTCCGCCATGTGCTTTGTCGCGCTCGTCCACGATCGCCTTTGCGATTGCCGTATAGCGCTGGTTCACATCGGTGCTCAGGTGAAGGGGATCCTTCTCCAGCAGGTAATTCGTGATCGCCAGCGAACTGGCGTTGTTGAGATCCTGTTTGCCCGAGTTGGCGCTTTGGGCGTGGCCTTCGAGCGCCTGAATGATCTGGGTCTTGCCTTTGTCCAGAGCCTGTTCGCTGGTCTCCTGAATGTCGAGCGAGATCAGTACCTCGTCATTCGAGGCTGCGCCGAACCTTTGCACCCGCGCGTTCTTGAGACCGGCGCGGTCGATGTCGTGGTGGATGGCAGATGGATCGGGCGTGTGCGAATACTTCACATAGACGAGGGTTCCGCCCCGAAAATCGACGCCCAGCGGAATGCCGTGCCAGAATGCCATCGAGAGCAATCCGGCGACGCTGAAGACCAGTGAGAAGATGAGGAAGTACCACTTCTTCCCGAGGAAATCGATGTTTGTATTGCGAAAGAATTCCAAGTCAAACTCCAGAGATTCAACTTCGAGCTGCGAGTTTCGAGCCGCGAGAAAAGCTGGTTTGCTACAAGCTCGCGGCCCGCGGCTCGTAGCTTGCAGCTAAATGCTTAATGCCTCTCCACGCTGCTTCCGGCCCAGCACCCAATCAAAAATCACGCGCGATACGAACACCGCGGTAAACAGGTTGGCGGCCAGCCCGAATACCAGGGTGGTGGCAAACCCTTTTACCGGCCCGGTCCCGAAGATGAACAGGATGGCGGCCGAAACGATGGTTGTGACGTGCGTGTCGACGATCGTAATCCATGCATGGCTGAACCCCTGATCCACGGCCGAGGGCGGCGTCTTGCCGTTCCTCAGTTCCTCGCGGATGCGCTCAAAAATAAGTACGTTCGAGTCCACGCCCATGCCCACCGTCAGAATCACGCCGGCAATTCCCGGCAGCGTCAGCACCGCTCCGAAGTAGCCCATGAAGCCGAGCAGGATGACCAGGTTCAGGATCAGCGCGACGTCGGCATTCACGCCCGCCCAGCGATAGTACACCAGCATGAAGACCAGCACCGCGATCATGCCGACCATGGCGGCGCGAACGCCCGATCGGATGGAATCGGCGCCCAGTGAAGGACCGACGGTGCGCTCCTCAAGATACTTGATGCCCGCCGGCAGAGCGCCCGAGCGCAGGGTCATGGAAAGGTCCTGCGTCTGCTGATCGGTGAAACGGCCATTGATGATGCCCGTATCGTGAATGGCTTCTTTGATAACCGCGACTTCCTGCACTTTGTTATCGAGCACCACGGCCAGATAGTCGCCGACATGGGCGGAGGTGAAAGCGTAGAACTTGCGGCCGCCGTCGCTGGTGAGAATGAAGCGTACGGCAGGCTGTCCGTTTTCGTCACGCGACGGCTCAGCCGTCCGCAGATCGCGGCCCGTGACCGCCGAGGCGCGCGAGATCAGATACCAGCTTTCGCCGCCCTCCGAGCCGATGCTTTTGCCCGGCATCAGCACCGTGTCGGGAGGCAACACGCCGCCCTTGCTCTGCAGCGCCGCTTGTTCACTGGGATACGGCCCGCCCAGCGATTGCTTGATTTCCAGCATCGCCGTGGACTGCATGATCTGTTTCACGCGCGCTGGATCGTCCACGCCCGGAAGCTGCACGAGAATCTGATACTGGCCGAGTCCGTGTTCCTGGATGACAGGCTCATTCACGCCGAGCGCGTCAATGCGGTTGCGAATGGTCTCGATCGCCTGGGATACCGCCCGATTCTTCAGGTCCGCCAGGCTTTGCGCTTTCATCGAAACGGTCCAGGAATTTTCAGTCCCCGAAGAAGCGTCATAATCCGGCAACCGTTCGGTGACGATGCTCTTGAAATCGCCGGCCTGTTCAGGAGGGACGCCTTTGACCAGGATGGTCTCGGGATGGTTCACCGGATCCGGTTTGGTGAGCTCGGCGTAATTGATCTTGCGCGTGCGCATATCTTCCTTCAGCCGCGCAATCGCGTTATCGGAATCGACGTTCACCGCGTCGTTAACCTGCACCTGCAGAATCAGGTGGGTGCCGCCACGCAAATCGAGTCCCAGGTGAATGCGATCCGTGATCGAAGCCAGCAGACCCTTGCTCGACCATTCCTTCGGAATGCCAAGAATCCCGACCAAAAAGAACACCAGGATCCCGACAATAACCACCAGCTTCCAGGTAAGGTTCTTATTCATGAATGACGTCTTCCAGTATCCAGAATGTCTGCTGCTTGATCCGCGAGCTTCGAGCCGCGAGCTTTAAACCGCACTTCAAAACATCTAAACCTTGCGAATTCCCCGTGCGCCCCTCTGGACCACGTTTAGCTCGTAGCTCGCGGCCCAGAGCTCGCAGCTATTTCGTTTCTTCCGGCGTGGCTACCGATACCACCGACGCCCGGGTCACTTCGAGCTTCAAGTTATCCGGCGGCACGCGCAACGTGAGCGCATCGTCTTTCAGGCTGATAATGGTTCCGCGCAGCCCGCCGGTGGTGACGATCTTGTCCCCCGTTTTCAACTCGCTCAGCATCGCTTGCCACTTTTTCTGTTTCCGCTGCTGGGGAAGGATCAACAGAAAGTAAAAGATAGCAAAAATAAACAGCAGGGGTGCCAAACCAAGCAGACTCGAGCCCCCTGGAATCTGCAACCAGAGCGCCAATCTGCCAACGATCCCGCCGAAAATCACACTTGCAGCCAAATCAATCCCCTGGAATGAGTTGTCGAATCAGACTGTGCAGTCGGAAACGTACCATGGTCAACGCGCAAAAGCTCGCCGCGCAAAAGATTGCAGCGTAACCGCCTGCAGCGAGAAAGCTTTTCCGTCTGAAAAACTCGTCCGTCAAAGCTCCGGCCTGTAAAAGTCCAGGTGAAGCCTGCTTCTCTTGGTGCTGCACTCCGGGAACTCTTGTCTCTACTGGCCCCGATCTTCTGACTTGACCAAGACGTTTTCCGGCCAAAATCAAGCCAGAACCGGTCCTCTCGAACCGCCAGGTTCCCTCGGGACGGAACTGCAAGAAGGCAAACTCATCCCCAAGTTAAATAGAATGCCGGACGCGCCCGCCGGGTGTCAAGGACCGAACGCCCAAGGCTGCCGGGGGCGGAGGCCTTCCGCTGTTCGCGCCCGGCGCCCAACTTGCTAAAATCAACGCTGCTTGCCACCCATTGCGACTAACATCTTTCAAAGATTCCTGGTTGTGCGACCGGGGAACCGGACGTTATGCCCAACACTTTAAGCCGCGGTGCCTCCGCGAACCTGGACCTTCTCCGCACCATTGCCGTCTTGCTGGTTCTCGTCAATCACCTCACCCGTCACTATCACTACGATCATTTCGATGGCGTAGGATTTTTCGGAGTTCTTCTCTTCTTCGTTCACACTTCGCTGGTCCTCATGTACTCGATGCGGCGAAGTCATCTCACCGGTTTCGCCCTGATCAAAGACTTCTACATTCGCCGCTTCTTCCGTATTTATCCCCTGAGTATTCTCGCTATCCTGACGGCCGTCGCACTGCATTTGCATGCGGATGGCCGCGGCCTTGCAATTGGTCCGCGCCCCGGGCCGCTCGAACTTCTCTCCAACCTCTTTCTGGTCCAGAACCTTACTTACTCGAATTCCATTATCGGGCCACTCTGGTCTCTTCCGCTCGAAGTGCAGATGTACCTCTTTCTTCCGTTCCTGTTTCTCTGGCGAAAACGCTCGCTCGGATGGTTGCTTCTCCTGTGGCTGGTTTGCGGAATCCTGGGACATTTTCCCCAGACCGTTCCAGCGCTTGCCTGGTTCACACTTCTGATGTACGTTCCAAATTTCCTGCCCGGCATCATTGCCTTCACGTTGCCGGAGAAGCGCTTCTTGCCTTCCTATCTCTGGCCCGTGTTCATCCTCTTGCTCACATCGCTTTTTTTCGTGACCCCATCACGCCGGATTGGCGGGATTGCATGC
>JBAQJU010000138.1:0-7987 GCA_049300475.1 Terriglobales bacterium
TCCTATATAAGGTCAAGCGGCTACTCAAAACCGCAATCGCGATTTCGAAACGTAGCTTCGTTCTCATATGCCTTTGCCGGGCAGACATGAGATGCTCGGTTGCATATAGAGTGAAGCCGGGTTGATGACGATTCAGGAAAACATTGCGCTGGCTCCGCTGACGACTTTGCAAGTGGGAGGGCCGGCCCGCTACTTCGCGCTGGCGAGGCGCGAAGACGAAGTGCGGGAGGCCGTGGACTTTGCGAAAGCGCGGCCATTGCCACTCTTCGTGCTGGGCGGAGGCAGCAACCTGGTAGTCGCCGATTCCGGCTGGCCCGGGTTGGTGCTGCGGATCGCAATGGGGGGCATCAGCAGCGAAAGGGCGCGCGACGCTGTGCTCTTCTCGGTGGGCGCGGGCCACGATTGGGATGACTTCGTGGCCCAAGCCGTCGCCCAGAACTGCGCGGGAATCGAGTGTCTGAGCGGGATCCCGGGGAGTGTGGGCGGCACACCCGTGCAGAACGTCGGGGCGTACGGGCAGCAGGTTTCGGACACCATCGAGTCGGTGCGCGCGCTCGACCGCAAACAAGATCGCGTTGTTGTTTTGCCCAACCCAGCGTGCGGATTCCGCTACCGGTCGAGCGTTTTTAACCGGACGGCGAAAGATGCCAAGGACGGAGAGCCCGGCCGTTACATCATTCTGCGCGTGAACTACCGGCTGAAGCGGGGCGGCGCGCCGAACTTGAAGTATGCCGACTTACAAAAGCATTTTGCGGAGGCAAAGACGCCGCCATCCCTCGCCGCTGTGCGAGAGGCCATCCGTGAGATTCGGCGAGGCAAAGGCATGCTGATCGTGCCGGGAGATGAGGAGTCACGCAGCGCTGGATCGTTCTTCAAGAATCCAGTGCTCAGCGAAGGGCAGTATCAGGATCTTACTGCTCGCACGCAATCGAAAGGTCTCGCCATTCCCAGTTATCCCGCGCTCGAAGCCCAGCACAAGATCTCCGCGGCGTGGCTGGTGGAGCATTCGGGGTTTGCGAAAGGGTTCCGGCTGGGCCGCGCTGCCATCTCCAGCAAACACGCGCTGGCTCTGATTAATGCAGGAGACGCGTGCGCGCGCGACATCATTCAGCTCAAAGATACGATTCAGCAGGGCGTTCAAAACGAGTGGGGGATCCTGCTCGAGCCTGAACCCGTGTTCCTCGGATTCTGAAAGTCACACCAGGCTCCGCGCCTTCTCAAAAATCTCCACGAACATGGCCCGCGTCAGCTTGCCGGTATTCGTGTTCTGGTTCGAAGGATGATAGGACGCGAGCAACGTGACTCCGTTCGGCATCGCATAGCAAGCTCCATGTCCGAAAGCGTAAGGCGCCTTGCTGGCGATCGTGCCGAGACGCTTCAGGTAACCGAGATAACTGTCAAAGCCAATCCGGCCCAATGCAACAATCACGCGCAGATTTTTCAACCCTTCCAACTCGCGCTCCAGGTAGGGAGCGCAATTGGACAACTCCTGCGGCCAAGGCTTGTTGTCGGGCGGAGCACAGCGGGCCGCGGCCGTGATGTAGAGGTTAGTCAGAACCAATCCATCGCCGCGGGCGGTCGCGGTCGGCTGATTGGCGAATCCGGTTTCATAGAGCACCGGATACATGAAGTTGCCGGAAGCGTCTCCGGTAAACGGCCGCCCGGTGCGATTCGAACCATGCGCACCTGGGGCCAGTCCCAGAACCAGCACGGCCGCATTGGGATCGCCGAAACCTGGAACCGGTTTGCCCCAATACTCGCAGTCGCGGTAAGCGCGGCGTTTCTCGCGCGCAATCTGTTCGCGATACTTAACCAGGCGCGGGCAACGAGTGCAGGCGACTACTTCAGCGTTGAGGACTTTGAGCCAGTTGGGAAGAGGCATTTTGTCTTCATTGTATTTGGTGGCGAAGTTTTGGCTTCGCGCCCCCTGGACAGCCGAGGGCGGCTGTCCCTACGCGCGTTACTTTGGTGGGCTGAAAACCACCCTCCGCCGTTTGACGTTGCTCTTAGCAAGTCTTTACACTCAGGTGTGCGGCATAGGGCGTTCCAGAGGAGCTGTTCCAGCTCCGCCACTGAGCCGCCGTGGCCGCCTTGAGGTTATTGTGAGCCCCACAGAAACGAAAGACAGCACCAAACGCGAGATTGAGATCGAGATTCCGGCGGACGAAGTCGGCCGCCAGACTGAATCGCTGATCCAGAAGTATCAGAAGGTGGCCCACATTCCCGGCTTCCGCCGCGGCCATGTTCCGGCGTCCATTATTCGCCAGCGGTTTTCTGAAGAGATCAAGACCGACGTTGTCGACGCCCTCATCCCCCGCTTCTTTCGCCAGGAGGCGGAGCGGCTCGGAATCCATCCGGTATCACAGCCGCGGGTTACCGATCTCCACTTGAACGATGGCGAGCCGATGCGTTTCAAGGCCGCCTTTGAAGTTCTCCCCGAAATCAAGCTCGAGGGATATAAAGAACTGCGTGCTGAACGGCCTGAGATTGCCGTCTCCGAGCAGGAGGTGGAAGACGCGCTGAACCATCTTCGCGAGCAGCATGCCAGTTTCAACCCAATCGAGGGCCGCTCCCTGGCCGATGGCGATTTCGCGCAGGTCTCGCTCGATGGCAATCCGAAGAACATTGGAGTGAAAGCCGGCGAGGGGAAGTCTGGAGAAGGCCAGCCCGTTCACATGGACGAAGTTCTGGTCGAGATCGCCGGCCAGAACACCATGCCCGAATTCACCGAGCACCTGCGCGGAGCCAATCCCGGAGACGAGCGCACTTTTGACGTGAACTATCCCGAAGATGCTCAGGACAAGCGCCTGGCCGGAAAGACTTTCACTTATACCGTCAAGGTGATGGCGCTCAAGCAGAAGAGCCTGCCCGAGTTGAACGAGGAATTCCTCAAGCAGTTCGGCGAGTTCGCAACCGTCGACGATCTACGGAAGCGCATTCGCGAACAGATGGAATCGGAACGCAAGCACGAAGCCCAGCACGCCGCCAAGGACAAGCTGGTAGCCGAACTGATTCAGCGCAATGAGTTTGAGGTTCCCGAGTCGCTGATCGAACAGCAGATCGATATCCGGCTGGAGCGCGGACTGCGGGCGCTGGCGGCGCAGGGACTGAGCGCCGAGCAGATGAAGAAAATGGATTTGCAACGCCTGCGCGCCGGTCAGAGGGAGCAGGCGATTCACGATGTGAAGGCGGCGCTGCTGCTTGAAAAAGTAGCGGAGCTGGAAAATGTGCAGGTCAGCGACGAGGACATGAATATGGAGGTCGACTCGCTGGCAAAACAAACAAAACAGACGACGGAGGCAATACGCGCTCGTTTGACACGGGATGGGGGCCTCGATAGAATCCGGACAAGAATCCGCAACGAGAAGACCCTCGAATTTCTGTATCAACAGTCCGCGTAGTTGATCATGCGGACCATTTCGATCCTCCCCCGATTGCGCCAAGCAAATTCAGGGCAGGAGTGTGGAGGGTGAGCTTGAACGATCCAAGAAATATGCTGGTTCCGATGGTGATCGAGCAGACCGGGCGGGGCGAGCGCGCCTACGATATTTACTCCCGGTTGCTCCGCGATAATATTATCTTCATTGGCACGCCCATTGATGACAACGTCGCCAACCTGGCGATCGCCCAGATGTTGTTCCTGGCGCAGGAAGACCCCGAGAAAGACATTCAGCTGTATATCAACTCTCCGGGCGGCTCCATTACCGCGGGGATGGCAATCTATGACACGATGCAGTATGTAAGAAATGACGTGACTACGATCTGCATCGGGCAAGCGGCGTCGATGGCGGCACTTCTTCTGTCAGCGGGCCAGGCCAAGAAGCGGCTGGCGCTGCCTAATTCGCGCATTCTGATCCATCAGCCCTCCATGGGCGGACTTTCCGGGCAGGCGACCGATATCGACATTCATGCGCGCGAGATCCTGCGCATGCGCGAGATTACTAATCAGTTACTGGCTAAGCACACCGGCCAGAAGCTGGATAAGGTGGAAAAGGACGTGGAACGCGATTTCATCATGAATTCGCAGCAGGCAAAGGAATACGGAATTATTGACGATATCATCTATATGACGGGAGCGGCGGGTCCGCCGCGCGACGGTCAGTAGGCAAGGCCTCAGGGCGGGTAGGAAACCAGAATTAAGGAGTCAGGCCGAGTGAAAACCAGATCGGGCTCGGATGAGATACTGCGCTGTTCGTTCTGCCACAAGTCGCAGGACGCAGTCGCCAAGCTGATCTCATCGCCAAGCGACTATCCCCGGGCATACATCTGCGACGAGTGCGTCGCGGTCTGCAATTCGATTCTGGAAGACGACCGCAGCGCAACTCCGGCCGCAGCCGTTCCCAACCAGTTGCCGAAGCCGCAGGACGTCAAGACCTTCCTCGACGAATACGTCATCGGACAGGAGCAGACGAAGAAGAAACTGGCGGTCGCCGTCTACAACCACTACAAGCGCATTTACATGAATCGCCAGCGGCCGAGCGACGGCGTGGAACTGACCAAATCCAATATTTTGCTGATCGGGCCGACCGGGACCGGGAAGACGCTGCTCGCCCAGACTCTCGCCCGCATGCTGGATGTGCCCTTCGCCATCGTCGATGCGACTACGCTCACCGAGGCTGGTTATGTGGGCGAGGATGTCGAGAACATCATCCTCAAGCTTCTCCAGTCCGCCGAAGGCGATGTGAGTCGAACGCAGACCGGCATCATCTATATAGATGAGATCGACAAGATCGGGCGCAAGGACGAGAACCCGTCGATTACCCGGGACGTCTCGGGCGAGGGCGTGCAGCAGGCATTGCTGAAGATTCTCGAGGGCACGATCGCCAATGTTCCGCCGCAAGGCGGGCGCAAGCATCCGCACCAGGAATTCACGCCCGTCGACACCACGAATATTCTTTTCATTTGTGGCGGCGCCTTTGTAGGTCTGGAAAAGATCATCGCGCGCCGGGTGGGCAAGAAGGCTTTGGGCTTCCGCACCGGAGTTGAAACTGACGAGGAGGCAAGCGGTACCTCCGCCAAGCACAATTTTGAACTGGTTTCCGAAGCCCAACCCGAAGACCTGATCAAGTTCGGGCTGATTCCCGAATTCGTAGGCCGCCTGCCGGTGATGGGCGTGCTGCAGAACCTGGATGAAAACGCGCTGGTCGAAATCCTGACGCGACCCAAGAATGCCATCGTCAAGCAGTACCAGCGTCTGTTTGAATTTGAAAACGTCCGCCTGAAGTTCAGCGATGACGCCAACCGCGCGATTGCGCGTCAGGCGATGATCCGCAAGGTAGGCGCTCGCGGCTTGCGCATGATTCTGGAAGAGCTGATGCTGGAGCTGATGTATAGTCTTCCCAGCCAGAAGAAGGTTAAAGAATTCGAAGTAACCCGCGAGATGGTGGAAAAGCGCAACGTTTCTTTGGCCATGATCGAGAAGGCAGCAAGCTGATTTACCCGTCCTAAAGGCGCACAAACCGCGACTTTAGGATGGGGCATCCTCAAGTTTAAGGGAGAGCAGAGTTTGTCGAATCCCAGGGAAAAATTCGAGAGCCGGAAGCTGCCGATGATGCCCATTCGGGACGTGGTCATCTTCCCGTACATGATGACTCCGTTCGTGGTGGGCCGCGAATCAAGCGTGCACGCGCTCGAGGAAGCTCTGGCCGCCGACAAGAAGATTTTTCTCGCCACCCAGCACGATGCCTCGATCGACGAACCGAAGCCGGCGGACATTTTCCAGGTCGGCACCATCGTCAACATCGTCCAGAGCCTGAAACTGCCCGATGGCAATATCAAGGTCCTGGTGGAGGGCATCGAGCGCGGCAAGATTTTGCAGGTCACCGAGACCGAAGGCTTTCTGCAAGCCACCGTGCGCGTCGCCCGCTATGCCACCGAAACCACGCCGCCGATCGAAGCTGGCATGCAGCGCGTTACCGCGCTCTTCGAACAGTACGTCAAGCTTTGCCAGTCGCTGAATTACGAGACCATGATCGCCGCCGTGCGCATGGAAGATCCGGCCAAGCTCACCGACACCATCGCCGCCAACCTGCAACTCTCGATTGAAGAGAAGCAGGGTCTGCTCGAAATCTTTGATCCCGCCGAGCGCCTGAGCCGCATCGGTGACGTCCTGGATGTGGAGATCGAAAAACTTAACATGGACCGCACCATCCAGTCGCGCGTCAAGCGCCAGATGGAAAAGGCCCAGAAAGAGTATTACCTCAACGAAAAGATCAAGGCGATTCAGAAGGAACTGGGCCGAGGCGAAAAAAGCGAATTCGACGAACTGAAAAAGAAGATTGACGCCGCCGGCATGCCGAAGGAAGTTCGCGACAAGGCAATCCAGGAACTCAAGAAACTGGAAGCTATGCCGCCCATGTCCGCCGAGTCGACGGTCTCGCGCAACTACCTCGACTGGCTGCTGGCGGTGCCCTGGAAGAAGCGTTCGAAAGAGATCCGCAACATTACACGGGCAGAGAAAACTCTCAACGAAGATCACTATGGACTGGAGAAAATCAAGGAGCGCATCCTCGAATTTCTAGCGGTTCGCCAGTTGGTTAAAAATCCCAAGGGCTCGATCCTCTGTTTCGTCGGGCCTCCGGGCGTTGGCAAAACCTCGCTCGGCATGTCGATCGCCAAGGCCACCGGCCGCAAGTTTGTCCGCATGTCGCTCGGCGGCGTGCGCGATGAAGCGGAAATCCGCGGCCATCGCCGCACTTACATCGGAGCCCTTCCCGGTCAAATTATCCAGATGATGAAGAAGGCGGGCACAAAAAATCCGGTCTTCATGCTCGACGAAGTCGACAAAATGTCGATGGACTTCCGGGGCGACCCGTCGGCCGCGTTGCTCGAAGTCCTCGATCCCGAACAGAATTACATGTTTGTCGATCACTACCTCGACGTGGAGTACGATCTTTCGCAGGTCTTCTTTGTCGCCACGGCGAACGTGATTCACACCGTTCCGCCTGCCTTGCAGGACCGCATGGAAGTGCTGCGCCTGCATGGCTACACGGAACTGGAAAAGGTCGAGATTGCCAGACAGTTTCTGGTGAAGAAACAGATGCTGCAGGCCGGGCTCGAGGAGAAGAATGTTCAGTTCTCCGACGATGCCATCAAGCAGATTATTCGCGGCTACACGCGCGAGGCCGGCGTCCGCAATCTGGAGCGGGAAATCGGCAACGTCTGCCGCAAAGTGGCGCGCAAGGTAGTGAAGGAGGGCGCGGACTACGCGGCCGCCATCGATCCCGGCAAGATTGAGGAGTTTCTGGGCGTCCAGAAGTTCCGCGACACCCTCGCCCACGAGAAAAGTGAAGTCGGCCTGGTCACCGGTCTCGCCTGGACCGAAGTGGGGGGCTCCATACTGAGCACGGAAGCCACCGTGGTTGAAGGCAAAGGCGGAAAGCCAATTCTTACCGGCAAGTTAGGGGACGTGATGCAGGAATCCGCGCAAGCGGCCATCACCTACATCCGGTCACGCTGGCAGCGTCTGGGACTGTCCCGCGATTTTTATCGGAGCATCGATATCCACGTTCACGTGCCGGAGGGTGCGATCCCGAAAGACGGCCCATCGGCGGGTATCACGATTGCGACTGCGATCGCCAGCGCCCTGAGCCGCATTCCGGTCCGCCGCGACATCGCCATGACCGGAGAAATCACCCTCCGCGGCAAGGTCCTGCCCATCGGTGGACTCAAAGAAAAGCTTCTGGCCGCGCACCGCGCCGGCCTGTTCGAAGTGATTCTCCCCAAGGACAATGAAAAAGACTTGGCGGAAGTCCCTGAAAACCTCCGCACCGCCATGAAACTTCATTTGGTCGACAACATGGATCAGGTTCTCGCCATCGCCCTGGAGGGTCCACTCCCCCAGATGACCGAGACCGACGCCACTACTATGACTCCCATCGCAACTCCGCCGGCGGGAGATATTCCGACGGCCCGACAGTAGCTGGTAAACACTCGGCCCGGTCCATCTAACCGATGAGTTTCCCGCCTCGCCAACGGCGGTAAAATC
>JBAQJU010000139.1:0-58031 GCA_049300475.1 Terriglobales bacterium
CCTGGACGGAGTGCTGCGCCCGCGGACCGTGATTGAGTTATCGAGAGACACAGGATATGGGGAACTTCCAACCTCGGACCCCGAAGCATTGGCACAATGGTTTCATCGCGGCGCGAACCAGGGGAGCCTCGCCAAATATCTGGAGGGCTTTACCCACACGATTGCCCTCATGCAAACCGAGGAGGCTCTGGAACGGATCGCCTATGAACAAGCCGAGGATCTGAGTAATGACGGCGTGGTTTACTTCGAAACTCGCTTTGCGCCAATCTTTCATACGAAAAAAGGATTGACCCATCAACAGGTTGTTTCCGCCGTATTGAAGGGATTGGAGCGAGGGCGCAAGGATTTCGGAATTTCCTCGGGATTGCTCATCTGCGCCATGCGGAACATGGACGTGTCGCTGGAGATGGCGGAACTCGCCGTCGACTTCCGTGCGCGCGGCGTTGTGGGCTTCGATCTTGCCGGAGAGGAAGGCGGCTATCCTCCCAAGAAACACGTGGCAGCTTTTCATTACATTCAGCGTGAAAATTTCAACATTACCGTTCATGCCGGGGAAGGCTACGGAAAAGAATCGATCTGGCAGGCGATTCAGTACTGCGGGGCACACCGGATTGGACACGGGACGCGATTGATCGACGATATCGCCGTGGTGGATGGCAAGGCAGTGAAGTTAGGCGATCTTGCCCAATACGTGCTCGATAAAAGAATTCCGCTGGAAATTTGCCTCATCAGCAACGTCCATACGGGCGCCGCGCCCAGCTTAGCCGAGCATCCCTTCAAGATTTTGTATGAGGAGAAATTTCGCGTCACCCTCAACACCGACAACCGGTTAATGAGCAGCACCAGCATGACGCAGGAGTTCGAAGCGGCAGCGGATACCTTTGGCCTGTCGCTGGATGACTTCGAGAAGATCACCATCAACGCAATGAAAAGCGCCTTCTTGCCGTATGACAAGCGTTGCGATTTGATTTACTCGACCATCAAGCCGGGCTATGCCAGGATTCGTAAGTCGACGACGCCGATTTACTCGCAGCGCTAACCATTATTGGGAAAGCACCGCCAGAGTTTCCGCGAGCACCAGCACTCCCTGGGCGATGTCTTCCGGGGACGCATATTCGTCCGGACGATGGCTGTACCCGTTGCGGCAGGGGATAAAAAGCATCGCGGTGGGAGTAATGCGCGACATGAACAGTGAATCATGGTAGGCGCGGCTTACCATGGGAAGAAAATTCAGATTGTGTTTTCGGCAGGATTCAGAAAGAGCCTCGACCACCATAGGCGCGCAAACGGCGGGCGCATCGGCGTTCACTAACTCGGTACGGACCGACACTTGCCGTTTTTCCGCAATCGCCTTGCCGGTGCTTTCTATCTTTTTCATTAGGCCGTCACGACGCTCAAGATCGGTGTCCCGAATATCAGCGCTCAGGCGGACTCGGCTGGGAATGCTATTCACCGCGCCCGGGAAAACCTCGCAGATGCCGACCGTGGCCACGGTGTCGATAGCTCCGCTCGTTCGCGCGGCATTTTCGATGGCAAGGACCATTTCGGCCGCGGCGCAAAGCGCATCGTGACGAGCGGGCATCAGAACTCCTCCCGCGTGTCCGCCTGAGCCTTCGATGGTGATATGCAAGCTTGCGGGCGCTGCAATGCCGGTCACCACTCCCAAGGGAATGTGCTCGCGCTCGAGCATAGGGCCCTGCTCGATGTGCAGCTCTACAAATGCCTTGTAGTAGGCGTTCGGGAGTTTGACTGCGTCGAGCGCTCCTTGCATGCCCGCTCTTTCGCGAACCTGATCGAGCGATGCCGCCTCTCCGTCTTTCAAGCGGCGCGCGGCGGCGGCGGAAAGAGTGCCCGAAAGCAGGCGGCTGCCGATGCATCCAATCCCAAACCGGGTCGGCTCTTCGGAGGTGAACACCAGTAATTCAACGGAATGCCTGGGGTGAAACCCGGCGCGCTGCAAGGTTCGAACCGCTTCGAGACCACCGAGAACACCGACTACCCCGTCGTACTTCCCTGCATTGGGAATCGCGTCAATATGCGAGCCGGCGCCAACGGCCGGCAGCGCGGGATCGGAACCGGTCCAGCGCGCAAAGATATTTCCAATGGCATCTTGCCGCACTGCAAGACCCGCGTCTTTGCAGAGCGCTTTGAGCCAGGCGCGGGCCTTCAGGTCGATGGGTGTAAAAACAATCCTGGTTACGGCGGGAGCTTCGGCGTCAGAGATCGCGGCGAGGGTTTCGATCTCGGATACCAGCCGGTGTTCGTCAATTTCGAGTTTCATGATTCGCAGGCCGCTATCGATCTTAAGGAATTGTCATCCCGAGCGAAGCGAGAGATCTGCAGCTTACTCGACCCTCAGCGGATGCCGGTTCCAATCCTTGTAGATGAGGTACTTAGCGGCAACTGTTCCGATCGCCCCAAACCATTGCGGGCACCACGGCGCCATCCAGATGAAGTCCCCCGCGGTAACGGGATACCAGGAATCGCCGAGCCGGTAGATGCCTCCGCCTTCGAGCATGATGAGCCCGTGCTCCATCACGTGCATTTCCACCATGCTGAGCGCGGCGCCGGGCTGGTAGACCATGGTGTTGACTGCAAAATCGAAACTCATCTCGTCCGGCAGAAGACACTTGACCTGCAATCGAGGATCGTCCGCGAGAGGATGCGACGCAACTTTGTCTTCGTGCGACACAATTAAATGGGGTGGTGGCGCTGCCGGCAAGCTCTCATAAGGTTTTTCAATCACAGCCACACGGCTCTTTGCGGTAGCCGTGATCCGGTGTGCCAGACCTTTTGGCAGATAGGCGTAGCCACGCGTCCCTAGTTGGCTTTTTTGGTTGTTCACATCCAACTGCACAGCGCCCTCCATCACAAACACGAACCGTTGCACCGGCGCGCCCACGAACTCGCTGCCCAGTTCGCCGCCCTCTTCAAACTCCGCTGTGTACTGAGTAAAACGCGCGCCCATTGCCGATCCTGCGTGCACAATGGCCGCGCAGCCCTTCATGCCGGGCAAGGTGGTGCGGACAAATGTGTCGGGCGTCAGGAGAATATGATTTGCCTGTTGCGAGCTTCGCGTCCGGCCGAGATTATGCATGTCTTGTCTTTCTTTGAAACTCAGCTTTGAAATTCAGATGAGGATGCCCGCTGTTCGAGCAGCTGCATTCCGCAATCGATCGCCTTCGCCACGTCGCCGACTTCCACTGTTTCCGCCGGATCATGGCTGATTCCACCCGGCGTACGCAGAAAAATCATGGCGACCGGAACCTTCGCAGCCATGATCATCGCATCATGTCCGGCGCCGCTCACCATGCGGAACGGCTCGCACCCGGCGCTGCTGATGGCATGTTCTACCTGACTCACCAGAAATGGATTCATGGGTACGGCTGGCTGGTTCAACAGTACGTTTCGTCGAAGGCTCAACCCCCGACGCGTGGCAATATCTTCCGCCAGCCGCACCAAATAGTCCACCGACCGGTTTCGCGTTTCGTCATGCTGGTGACGCACATCGAGACTCGCTCGCGTCTCCCCGGCGATGACGTTCGTCGCATTTGGCTTCGCTTGAATCGAGCCCACCGTGGCCACCAGCCCGGAATTACTCAGTGCATACTTTTCGACTCCGTGGATCCACTCGGCGGCAGCGGCGAGAGCATCATGGCGGAGCGCCATCGGGGTCGTTCCCGCGTGATTGGCGTGGCCCGTAAATGTGAACTCCAGCCGGCTTTGGCCTACGATTGCTTCAACCACTCCGAGCGGCCGGCCGGCATTCTCCAGCACTGGCCCCTGCTCAATATGGAACTCCACATAGCCCAGGACATCATCCTCGCGGATTGCGGCCTGCGGAATTTCCGCCGGGTTCAAGCCAAAATTTTCAATCGCCTTACATATCGAGATTCCTTGCGCATCCTCGCGGCTGAGCACATCTTCATCCAGACTGCCCGCAAGCGCGCGGCTGCCGATAAACGGCGTGCCGAAGCGAACGCCCTCCTCTTCCGAGAAACCGACGACTTCGATGGCAAAGGGGAGCCTCCGTCCGTTCAAAGCGCCAAGCAATGCCAGCGGAAGAACAACTCCGAGAACTCCGTCGTACGCTCCGGCGTTGGGCACGGTATCGAGATGCGAGCCCATCATCAAGCGCGGCGCATCCGGCTGCGCGCCCGGGTAAGTCATGCGCAAATTCCCTACCGCATCGACACTTGATACGACTCCAAGAGGAGCAACCCATCCGGCAATTTCGCGGTGGCAGTCGCGCATGGGTGGAGAAAGAAAGGTGCGGCGGATGCTGCCCTCATCTTCGCTGAAACGCGCGAGAGTCTGACACCGAGCAATGACCTCGCTCGCGTAATTTTTGGTCTCACGGCTTGCCTGCACTGATCCCATCCTACCGACGATTCACCCAAACGACGATTCAGTTTAACGACACACCTTGCCGAGGACCTGGGTCTTCCGCTGCGGTTAGGCTTCGCGAATTACTTTCGCCGCCGCCCAGCCAAGCAGGACGAGAGCGGTCAGGATCTCCCATCCGTATCTGTTTCCATAGGTCCCCACAGGAAAATGATTGCTGATCATGAGAAAGACTACTGGCACGGCCATGAAGGTATTGTGCTTGGAGCGCAATTTGGCCTGAGCACCCAGTGCCGGATCAAACTTGACGCCGGCGGCGGCGGCGGCGATCATCTTGCGCTGGGCGGGAAGAATCCGGAACCAGACATTGGCTGTCATGATGGTCCCGAACATCGCCCCTACATGAATATAAGCGGCACGCCCGCTGAGAACATGCATAAGTCCCCAAGCGATCGCGGCAGTCATCACCAGTGAAAATGCCGCGAAGCCCAATCCAGAGTTGCCGAGAGGCGAGCGGACGGCAAGGTCATAGACGTGCCAACCGCCGGCCAGAACGGCCAACCCGATGGCAATGGCGGAAAGTTGGGAAATGTTGGCCACGTCAGGATCAAGCAGACCGCCGGTGAAGTAATAGACCAGGAAGAGCAGCGCCATTCCGCTCAGCCATGTCATCAAAGCTTCCCAGCGAAACCAATGGACCAGTTGGGGCAGGACCGCGAGTGACTTCTGTTTTTCAACCGAGTAGAACCCGCCGCTGTGGACCATCCACACCGCCGGAGGTGCTTTTGCGGCGCTTTCTTTCTCGAGTTTCCCGAATTGGCCGTCCAGCCAGGTGAAGTAGTAGGTCTGACCCACCCACATGATTCCCGCGAAAACATGGAACCACCGCACTGCCAGGTGGATCCATTCTCGGATTGAAAAGGTCACTCGGCCGGCTCCCTCAGATTCTCTTCCACATGATCTTCAGCTTCCCCGATAAGTCGTGTATCCATTCGGACTCAACAACAACGGAATGTGAAAATGCTGTTCGCCCTCTCGAACCTGAAAAGTAATTTCCACCAATGGGTACAAACTATCGAGTTTGCGCGCGGCAAAGTAGGTCTCGGTCTCAAACCGTAGGCGATAAAGCCCAGGCGTCAACGCTTCCTTCTCGGGTAGCAACTGAGAGCACCTGCCGTCCTGATCGGTGCGTGCGGCTGCGAGCAGTCGCCACTCGCCGGCGGCATCGCACCGTTCCAATCGCACCGGAACATCCTTGGCCGGCTGCCCTTGCGCGATGTCGAGAACGTGCGTGGAAATCCGCGTCATCCTTGGAGCCACTTCCTTAGCCGAATTTGCGTGATCTGCCGCTGCTCGTCCGCCGCTTCCTGAAGCTCGGTTTGCGGGTCATTCTTCAACCGGCGTTCCAAAATCTTCTGAATCTCCGGCGCGGACTTCCCGGTTGCGCACACGATGAAGATGCGATTGAACCTGCGCTCGTACTCACGGTTCCCTTCCGCGAGCGCAATCTTGAGGAAATCGTCGACATCCGCAATGCTCCGTTGCTCTTGCTGTGACCAAGCAGCCGATTGAGGCGACTTCGTAACTCCCGCCCCTAACCCGGCATTTCCCGTTTCACCAATTCGAGGATGGCTGCGAAATGCCTCCAGCCAATCCGATTCGGGCAAGCTGCGCCAGGTCTCGTCCGACGCCGTTAACAGCGTTACTTCATCGGGAAACGGTCTTCGTTGGACCATTCCTCTGGCCCAAGCGCGTGAGCCACAGCACGGCAGTATCTCATCGACGGCCGCTGCAACGGGAAGAAAATTCCAGCGAGACAGAACTTCGTTCATGCCGTCTGCCGACTCCCGCCCAGTTGCTCAAGAAATTCCGCGACCAGATTGCCCGCCACAGCGGCACGATATTTCGCCGTCGATCGAATGTCATCAATCGGCTGAATCGCAGACGCGACCGCCTTTTTTGCCTGCTGCACGAGCAGGGGATCAACAGACTTCCCTAACACGATCTGTTCCACCTCCGTCAAACGGAGTGGAACGGGTGCCACGCTGCCGAGCGCAATGCGAACGTCGTCAATTGCATTCCCAGCCACGCCACCGCGCCGCCGGCCTAATGCGGCGATGCACACCTTCGAAATCGCTTGGGCATTGCGGGGTCCCACCTTCCGCGAGTAATGAAGATACTCCGAAAAGCCTCGCCGAAGACAGATGGCGCGAACCAGCTCATCAGGCGCCAGCTGCATTTTCTTATAGCCGGTGTGGAAGCCTATGTAAGGCACCCGGCGCTCGCCGCGCACCGACACCAAAATAAGTTCCGCTTCGTAGGCCAGCAGCGCCGGCAGGGAATCGGCAGCGGGCGAGGCATTGACGATGTTGCCTCCCAGCGTTCCGCGATTCTGATTCGCGATTCCACCGGTCCACTGTGCAGCGCTCGCCAGCAATGGAAACTCCCGCGCGATCGCGTCGTGCTCGCGCAGTTCCGTGTAAGTACACCCTGCGCCAATCCTGATTTCGCCGGGCAATACCTCGATGCTGCGCAGCTCCGCCAAATTCCAGATGCTTACCAGTTTTCTCGCCGGGAGTTTGCCTGCCGCATAGAGCACCATCAGATCGGTGCCACCAGCGATCGGGACCCACTTGCCCGGCTCGTCCGCCAGAAGCGCAACCACCGCCTGCAGCGTGCCCGCGGCAATCAATTCGTAATCGGCGGGATCCGATCTCATGCTCCAGTCCTCATTCTGCCGTTCTCATTCGCCAGTTCTTCATGCGTTAGATCCGCGCCGCGCCGCTTGCACCACGGCTTCAAAAATTTGCACGTAGCCCGTGCAACGGCACAGATTCCCCGACAGTCCTTCGCGAATGTCTTCCAGCGTGGGTGCGGGTTTCTTGTCGAGTAGATGACAGGCGCTCAGAATCATTCCGGGAGTGCAGATGCCGCACTGTGCGCCGCCGCATTCCAAGAAAGCTGCCTGCATCGCACTCAATTGCGGACCTTTAGCTACACCCTCGATCGTAGCAACGTTCGCGCCCGCCGCCTGCAGTGCCGGAACCAAGCAGCTATTCACCAGGCGGCCATCGATTAAGACGGAGCAGGAACCACATTCGCCCTCTCCGCAACCTTCCTTCGTGCCGGTCAACCCAAGCTCTTGTCGCAGGACATCCAACAGCCTCTCCATGGGAAAGACGTGAACCGTTTGCGGCTTGCCGTTCACCGTGAGAGAGACCTCGCATTTACCGCGATCACCGTTGCCGCGAGCTTCGGAGGAGTGGGTCATCGCTTCTCGCCGGCACTGACTGCTTCAAAGATATCTTCCGGCAAGAGCGGAACTGAGTCGAAGCGAACTCCGAGCGGATCCCCAATTGCATCTTGAATCGCATTCACGATCGCCGGAGCCGGGCCGTCCATCGGAAGCTCGCCAATCCCCTTTGCGCCATACGCCCCGTGAACGTTGCCCATTTCTTCGAAGAACACCCGAATCGGGGGCACGTCCGCGGAGGTCGGCATGATGTAGTTTGTCATCTGACCGTTCTGCATGCGTCCATTTTGCCAGACGACTTTTTCATACAGCGCAAATCCGATTCCCTGCGCCACTCCACCGGCAATTTGGCCCTTCGCCAGAACCGGGTGAAGAACTTTGCCCACTTCCTGCAGCGCCACGAAATCTTCGACTCTTGCACTGAAGGTCGAGAGATCCACGGCAACTTCCGCAACATATACCGCCCAAGCGAAAGCGGCGTAAGCTTCGCCGCGATATTTCTCATCGTCCCAGAAGACGCCCTCGGGAGGGTCGTAGCGCGCCACCGACCGGAGTTGGCCATGCTCAGCAATATGGCGCTGGCAGGCCGCACGAAATTCCTGCGGTGAGTACGAACTGCCTAGCGCGCCGCTGGCAACGAGTGTCTGCCTGATTCCGACAGCGGCCGACCGCACCAGACTGCCGACGACCATTGCCGTGCGCGACGCGACGGTTGGTCCGCTGTTTGGCACTTGATTCGTATCCGGTTGCGCGATCCGCACTTCTTCATAGGGCAAATCGAGGGCCTCGGCTGCGATCTGGCAGAGGACGGTATTGGTTCCCTGACCGAACTCGGTGCTTGAAACCAGCACCCGCACGCCGCCATCCGCACACGCTTCCACCGCAACGACGGAAGCGAGATAACGTTCGCCCGAGCCAGTAAAGCCCGCGCCATGCAGAAAGGAGGCGATTCCCATTCCCTTCTTGACCGGCCCGGCTTCGTTCTCGCGCGCGAAGCGCTTCTTCTTTGTGTTGTAGTCCGAAAGCTCCAGCGCGCGATCAAGAAGTTTCCCCAGATCGATTTCTTCGCGGATCGTCTGTTCCGTAGTCGTGGTTTCGCCAGACTTGAGAAAATTGCGGCGCCGGATTTCCACCGGTGAAAGTCCCACGGCTTGCGCGATGCGATCCATGTGCCGCTCCATCGCGAACAGGCTCTGCGGCGCGCCAAAACCGCGAAACGCCCCATGCGGCGGAGCGTTTGTTGCCACGGCCTTCCCGCGAATGCGGATGTTGGGCCAATAGTAAGGACCACCCGCATGGATGGTGCCCCGCGAAAGAACCACCGACGACAAGGTCGCATAGGCGCCACCATCAATCGTGAAGTCGATTTCTCCGCCCAGAATTTTCCCGTCTTTGCTGACTGCGGTGCGGTGACGGGTGCGCGAAGGGTGGCGCTTGGTAGTCGCCGTCATGTCTTCCAAGCGGTCGTAAACGATTTTCACGGGCCGTCCAGACTTCATGGCGAGAAGCGCCGCATGGCCCGCAATCATCGAGGGATAATCTTCCTTGCCCCCGAAGGCGCCGCCGGTTTCGACCTGCACCACGCGAATTTTGTCTGCCGGCAGATTACACAAGGCCATCAGCGCCTTGTGCACGTAATAAGGACACTGCAGCGACCCCCACACTGTGATCCCCTGCTCTAGATCGAAAGCCGCAATCACCCCGTTGTTTTCGATGTAGAGCTGTTCCTGCGCGCCGGTTGTGTACTCGCCCTCGACAATGTAGTCGGCTTTTGCCCAGCAGCTATCGACGTCGCCCTTCGCGATCAAAAACGTTTTGAATGTATTGTCGTCTCCCCAGATGTTTTGCAAACACCGTTCGCTGTCTTCAATAGTGAAGATCGCCGGCAAGGCCTGGTATTCGATCGAGACGCGATCCACTGCCTTCCGGAGGAGATGCGGGTTCGAATGCGCCAGGAGCAGGATCGGTTCTTCGGGATGATTCACCTTCCCATCCGCCAGGCAGGGTTGATCGTCCCCGATCAGCGCGATGCAATTCTTGCCTGTGATGTCTCTTGCCGTGACGATCACAAATTCGTCCCATTCGAACTGTGGGTCAAACGAAATGTGTTTGATTACACCGCGAGGAATCTGGCTGCGCACAGTTGCGCCGAAGAGCATCCCAGGCATGCTCAGGTCGTCGATATACTGGGCTGCGCCAGTGACTTTGTCGCGGCCCTCTTTGCGCGGCACCGACTTGCCGATGATGTTCTCTGCTGTCATGCCAAACCGTTCATCCATTGTCGAATTTAAATGTTGTCACCTTTAAATCTTGTCATCCGGAGCGAACCTCGCGCCCTTTTGCCTCGGCGGAAAATTGCCCATCCCTGAATACGACCTGCCCGCGTAGATACGTCGCCTTCACTACGCCCCGCAGCTTCCTCCCCAGATACGGAGACACACGATGCCGGTAGTGCAGCCGATCTTCGCTCACGACGAACTCCGCTTCCGGTTCGAAGACGACGAAGTCGGCATCATAATCTTCGGCAATTCTGCCTTTACGAGCGCTGCATCCCGCTAAACGAGCGGGCGCTTCCGCCATCCAGCGTGTGAGATCTGTCAAGCGGAATCCGCGCTGGCTGGCCTCCGTCCACATCAGAGGAAGCGCCAGCGAAAGACTTGCAATGCCACCCCACGCGGTTTTGAAATTTCCTTCAGCGAGCCGTTTCATCGCGGGGGGACAAGGCGAGTGATCGGTCGCGACGAGATCGATGATTCCCTCTCTCAATCCTTGCCACAGCTTCTCCCGGTTTTCGCGGGAGCGAATCGGCGGCGCGCATTTGCACAATGTGGCGCCGTCCGGAATTTCTTCGGCACAGAAATGCAAATAGTGTGGACAGGTTTCCACGCTGACCGGAAGCCCCTCCGCCCGCGCGGTACTCAATTCTGCAAGCGCCGAACTCGCCGAGAGATGAACGATGTGCAACCGAAACTCATACTCGCGGCACAACGAAAGCAGTAACCGGATTGCCGCGAGCTCAGCTTCTTCCGGTCGCGATCGCAGATAGGTCGAGTAGCGGCTCCAATCCGCGTCTTCATTCTGCAGACGCTGCGTGGTCTCATTCACGGGACCGGGAAGTTCCGCGTGGACTAGTAGCGGCAGGCCTGTCCGAGCCACATGAGGCAACGCCGCACGAAGCTCGGCCTCTGTAACCATGGTGAACCCATCGATTCCGGGATGAATCAGAAAGCACTTGAATCCCGGCACGCCCGCGGCGCCAAGCGCTTCAATCTCGGCCTGGTTGTCGCCAATCACCCCGCCCCAAGGCAACCAATCGACCCAGCATCGCCCCGCGGCTGCTTTACGCTTGGCAGCAAGCGCGGCGACTGTAGCCGTGGGCGGCAAACAGTTGAGCGGCATGTCCACCAGCGTCGTGTATCCGCCCGCAGCAGCTGCACGTGTTGCTGTCTCAAATCCTTCCCACTCGGTGCGCCCCGGATCGTTGATGTGTACGTGAGAATCGACAAGTCCGGGAAGAATCACCGCATCGCTGAAGTCGTGGACCTCGGTGTCAGCGGGCACCCGATCGACAGGAACGATGCCGCTAATTTTCCCGTCGGGCATCAATATCGCTCCCGGCCGAATTCCTTCCGGGGTCACGATGCGCCGGGAAACGAAAGCCTGCCCGTCCATGCCCGAGCCTATCGCGCCGGCTGGCGTTTTTCAATCTGCTAGGTTGAGTCCGGCGGACTGGGCCTGTCCCGGAAATGTTTTGCTCATTTCTCCGCTCCGCTTATACTTGCTGCCTTAAACATCGTGCGCAGGAGTCGGCTCGACCGATTAGCGCACGGATTTCGTGGGGATCAGGTCGGCGAGTTCCTGAAAATTACGCGATGACGGAACCAAGTCAGATGGACAGAGCTTTCATGGCCCGCGCCATTCAACTCTCGCTGGAGAATGTAACCTCCGGCCGAGGCGGGCCCTTCGGCGCAGTTGTCGTGAAAGATCGCGATCTTATAGCCGAAGCGGCGAATCGAGTTACGGCGACGAACGATCCTACAGCGCATGCCGAAGTGCTCGCTATCCGCCAGGCCTGCCAGAAACTTGGCTGCTTCGAACTCAACGGTTGCGATCTCTATACGTCCTGTGAACCCTGTCCCATGTGCCTTGGAGCGATTTACTGGGCCCGCATCGACAAGGTGTATTTTGGCGGCCTCGCCGCCGACGCTGCCAAGGTCGGCTTTGACGATTCCGCTATCTACGCCGAATTCACCCAGCCGCATGCCGAGCGTGAGATTCCCATGATTCAGATGATGCGCGAGGAAGCACTGGCGGCATTTCGAGCGTGGGAGCAGCATCCCGGCAAGATCCCCTACTGAAATTCTCGGTTCCCGGTTCTCAGAATCGCGGGACCACTCGCGCTACTTTCCGATGCAGAAGGTGCCAAAGATCAGGTTGAGGATGTCGTCGGTAGTGGTGACGCCGGTAATTTCGTCAAGCGGCCGCAAGGCATTATAGAGATCGAGAAGAAGCATTTCGTGGGGAACTCGCGCGGAGATGGCGTTGGCAGCTGCGTCGAGGCCCCCGATGGAGTCGCTGACAAGTTTCTGATGGCGCACGCTGGTAAGGAATCCGGCTTCCATTTGCGGTCCACATACTCCGCCCACATGTTGGAGGATGGCGGCGCGCAGCTCGGGAATGCCTTCGCCCGTGAGAGCCGAAGTTCCCACCGTCAGCAACTGAGAAGCGGGGACTGAGAACTGAGAGCTTCTGAGATCGGATTTGTTTTCCACCAGAATTGCGGCCCGTCCTTGCACCTGGCTGATCAGCTCGCGGTCTTCCTCGCCGACTGGTTGCGTTGCGTCCAAAACCACCAGGACGAGATCGGCGTCGGACAGAGCTTCCATGGATTTCCTGATGCCGATGCTTTCAGCTTCATCGAGCGCGCGGCGAATTCCAGCCGTGTCCACCAGTTGCACAGGAATTCCACCGATGGCGACGGTTTCGCTAACCAGGTCGCGCGTTGTACCGGGCTGCGCAGTGACGATCGCACGTTCACGCTCCACGAGGCGATTGAACAGGCTCGATTTGCCCACGTTCGGACGACCGACGATGGCGAGCGTCAAGCCTTCATGCACGACCTTGCCATACGCGAAAGTCGAAGCCAGTTGTTGCAGCGGTTCGCGGGCTTCCGCGATGTGCTTCAAGATGGTGCTATCGGGCGCAATGGAAATGTCGTCTTCGGCGAAGTCGATGCCGGCCTCGAGCAAGGCAATCAGTTCGATCAGCTTTTGCTTGATCGGCTTAATACGATTTGAGAGTGCGCCCCCGAGTTGCTGGGCCGCGACCTTGGCTTGAAACACAGTCTGTGAGTCGATCAAGTCGCGAACGGCTTCGGCCTGGGTGAGGTCGAGGCGTCCGTTGAGGAAGGCGCGCATGGTGAATTCACCGGGCTCGGCCAAACGGGCGCCGCGAGCCAATGCGAGTTCGACCACGCGCCGCAGAACAACGGGTGAGCCGTGCGCCGAGATTTCGACGATGTCATCCGTTGTGTAGGAGTGGGGTTTCTCGAAGTAGGTAACGACAACCTCATCGATGCGGACGGATTGGGCGGGGGAGTCGCCCGTCTCTGAGAGGTTGGTTATTGCGCCTTCCTTTTCGCGGGCGAGGACGCCCGCGCCCCACGGTTCGATGAGCTCTCCGAAATAGGCCCGCCCCGGCTCAAGTTCGTGCTTCAGTCGAAGGATGGGCGCGACGATTGTACGCGCCTCTGGTCCCGCCAGCCGGACCACACCAATCCCTCCGCGTCCCGGCGGGGTGGCGATGGCAACGATGGTGTCGTCGAGATTCATGACAAGAAATGAGCATGACCTGGAACCGCTGGCCGCTAGTCAACGATAAACAGCCGCGCTCCCGTTCTGGTCGCAGAGCGGTGGCTGGGCTCACCGTCGGCTGTCTGATAGCTGTCGCCGGGTCTTAGGGTGAAATGTCGTCCGTCGGCGAGGGCGGTTTCCAGTTCTCCGTCCAGACAAAGGATGACATGCCCTTTCGAGCACCAGTGGTCTGCCGAATATCCGGGCGAATACTCCACCATGCGGACTCGTATGTCGCCGAAGTCCTGCGTTCGCCACCGCGCCACGCCAGTCTCGCCGGGATGGTCCGACGGCGCCACCTGAGCCCAGTCGGTGGTAACGAAGGAAAAGCCGCTCATCTTCATCAGTGGAGTATAGCCAGAAACGACTCCGGCGGGAGCTTCCCTAACTCCCCCGTTTGCCGGGGATACGCGCCGTCATTTATACTTACGGTTCGCATTAGTCCAGTTGATTCGTTCAGGAGCAAGGATTTTCGATGCCGAAACGTACATTTCAACCCAACCGGCGCAAGCGCTCGAAGAAGCACGGGTTCCGGACTCGCATGAAGACCAAAAGCGGGGCCAAAGTGCTGTCGCGTCGCCGGGCCAAGGGGCGCAAGCGCGTCTCCGTGAAGCCAGGTTTCCGCGAGTAGCATTCCCCCGGACAAAAGCAAAGGCTGTCACTATCATTATCATTAACTATTGTGCAGGATTCTGAAGTTGTGAGCGCCGAGGCTCCGATCCGGGGTGAAAGGCTTTCCGTACCGCAGAAGGGAACAGGGTTTCCCCGCGCGGCGCGACTGCTGAAACACTCCGATTTTGAGCGCGTCTACAAACAGGGACGCCGGCACTTTTGCGCGCACATGACCGTGTTTTTCTTAGCGCAGGCCGAAGGCGGGGCGCGCGTCGGGTTTACGGTTGGTCGGGTTCTGGGCGGAGCGGTCGAGCGCAACCGGATCAAGCGGAGGCTGCGGGAGGCCGTGCGGCTTCAGCGTTCAACCTTGAAGGGCGCAGTCGATGTGGTGATCAACCCGAAGAAGTCGGTCCTGACGCTGGAATCCGCCGTGGTGCGCGAAGAAGTGAGCCGGGCATTTGCGGTGATTGCCAAGAGGTTGGCAGTTAAATGAAATCATTCGCACTTGTGATGCTGCGTTTTTATAAAAGGTGGGTTTCGCCCTCGCTCGCCCCGTCGTGCCGTTATGTGCCCACCTGCTCGGAGTACGCAATGGAAGCGATTGAGCGCTATGGCGCTCTCCGTGGAGGATTGATGGCTGGCTGGCGTCTATTGCGCTGCGTTCCCTTTGTCAGGGGCGGATACGACCCAGTGGTAAAGAACGGGGTGAGTAACGATCTTCTTCGCGATGCCATGGTGAATCACCTCGTCACCATCGACCTCAGGGCCACGCGAACCGCCAAGAGCGAACCAGGAACAGCGAGCTACTGATTTGGCAGAATTCAAGAATCCCCAACAAGAACCCGGCATGGACCGCAGACTGCTCATCGTCTTTGCGCTGACCTTCCTGGTCATCATGCTATTTCAGCCGCTGTTGAAGAAGTATGGGCCCCAGTCGCCCGCGAATCAGCCCGCAAGTCAGCAAAGCCCCCAGGCAACCACGGTCCCGAATCAGCCGCAGGCTCCTGCTGCAGGCACAACCACTGCGGAGAACGCGAGCCGGGGAGCATCGGCACTTCATTCCTCGCGTCACGGCACATCCGGAAAAAACGAGCCGGCCTCACCCCCTCTCAAGCAGGCTGCAAGCGAATCGGAGACGATTATTGAGAATAGTCTCTACCGGATCGTTTTCACTAACCGCGGTGGGCGGGTGAAGTCATGGGTACTAAAGAAGTGGGACGACGACAAGGGTAATCCTCTGGATCTGGTGAACGCCGCCGCCGCCGAAAAATACGGCTACCCGTTGTCGCTCTGGAGCTACGACGAGAACCTGCGCAACAAGCTCAACTCGGCATTGTATGTTTTATCGTCCGACCATCCTGTCAAGGTAGAAAAGGCCGGCCCCACTCTTGCTGCGCCCGCCCAGATCACATTCGAATACTCCGATGGCGGCCTCTCCGTTCAGAAGAAGTTCACGTTCGATGATAGCTACGTCGTCGCAGTTCAGACTTCGGTCCTGGTAAACGGCGCTGAGGTTGCGGCGTTTCCGATGTGGCCTTCCGGATTCGGCGGCGAGTTGACGTCACCATCCTATGCCGCGGGCCAGGTCGTGTATCAGTACGACAGCAAAGTGGAACGGCTGGCGATCAAGAAGATCAGCGGTGGGGGCACGATCCCGGGTCCTTTCAATTGGGCGGGATTGTCGGATCAATATTTCGCGGCGGTGTTCGTGCCGCAGGATCCGCAGAACGTCACCATGGCGACGCTGCGCAATCAAATCGAGATTCCTCGTTACGGTGCGGATCCAAGCAGCCATCAGATGGAAAAGGTCGACGTGCTTGGCGCCGCTGTGGGCAGCCTCCGCGGCGACACCAGCGAGCGACTCTACGTCGGTCCCAAATCGCTGGCCGATCTGGAAGCGGTCTCCATCCCCGGAATCACTGGGGCGGAGCCCGATTTGCGGGCAGTAGTTGACTTCGGCTGGCTGGGTCTGATTGCGCGCCCGCTCTTCCTGTGGCTGAAGTGGACCTACAACCACATCGTCGCCAACTGGGGCTGGGCGATCCTGTTTCAAACGCTGGTGATCAATGTAGCGTTACTGCCGCTGCGCCTTTCGCAAATGAAGTCGATGTTGAAGATGCAGCGCGTCGCGCCCCAGATCAAATCGATCCAGGAAAAATATAAGAAATACAGTCTTCGCGATCCTCGCAAAGCCGGAATGAATACGGAGATCTCGGCGTTGTACAAGAAAGAAGGCGTGAATCCGGCGGGTGGATGTCTGCCGCTCGTGATTCAGATGCCGTTTCTGTTTGCCTATTACCGGATGCTGGGCGTAGCCATCGATCTCCGGCACGCTCCCTGGCTTTGGATTCACGATCTGGCGTCGGCAGACCCGTTGCACATTCTGCCGATTGCAATCGTCGTCACCATGTTCCTGATGCAGCGCATGACGCCGCAGGCAGGCATGGACCCTTCGCAGCAGAAGATGATGAACATCATGATGCCCGGCATGATGGGCGTAATCAGCTGGAATCTGCCGGCCGGGCTGGGTTTGTACTGGTCGGCGGGACAACTGATTGGCATCGTTCAGCAGGCGGTGATGAATCGCACATCGCTGGGACGCGAGATGCGCGAGATGATGGAGAAGCGCGCGAGAAAGAAAGAGAAATAGCTGTCAGCTATCAGCTATCAGCTGTCAGTTAAGACTTGCTTTGCGGGTTGAGCTTTTTGGTTTGTGCAAGACTGAGAGCGTGTTTATTATGCCAATCACCGATAAAGTCGCCGCCGCCAAACAGATTGGGGAATTTCTGCAAACCGTCATCAGCAATGGCGGATTCAGGCTGAAGTACAGGATTACGGTGGACCCGCCGATCGCACAAAACCGGGAGTGGGAACATCCTGAAATCCTGGTGGAGTTTGCCGGCCCCGATTCGGCTCTGTTGCTCGAGCGTGGTGGCGAATTGCTGCGCTCGTTTGAGTTGCTGGGATCGGAGATTCTGCACCTGCAGGGCAATGAGCACGAGAAGATCTGGTTTGACTGCAAGAATTTTCGTGCGCTGCGGATCGACGAGATTCAGTTGGCGGCCCGGACCGCAGCCGAGAATGTCCGCCGGACGGGTGCGCCGTATCGTTTCGGTCCCATGTCGTCCCGCGAGCGCCGCATCGTGCATCTCGCGCTGCGCGAAGAAAAAGACCTGCGCACCGAGAGCGACGGCGAGGGCGGCCGGCGTTCGGTGGTGGTATACCCGGGCAATTACAAGACCGTCGCGAAAACGGAGCCGCGACCGGACCGAAGAACGATTCCGTGACTGAGGCTGCCCGGGCCGTGAGTTTAAATCTGCGTTCCATCGCGTTTCTTCCATTGCACCCTTTGCGGGGCAGTTAGTTTCTCGACACTTGACAACGCAAAAAATCTGGCGCGGAACTATCGTCCGCGCAGAAATATTTTTGTTCGACAACACCGACACAGCGATTTTTTTTGTGCTAGTATGCCGTTCGTCCCGTAATGAATTTCATCGGCAACGCGTGCCGCAAAACAGAAACTGCTCGGCAGTAAAACGAAGACCAATATTTCAAGATTGGATTTATCCCAGCCCCTTTTCGCTGGGCTTCTGGTATTGATAAAAATGTCTGCTACCAGTTCCGCCTTCATTCCGAATCCTTGGGCGCGCATCCTCGATGCGCTGGAAAAGAAAATCAACCGCCACTCCTACGACACCTGGTTGAAGCCGACCCGTTACAGCCACATCAGCAATGGAATTCTCTTCGTGCGTGTTCCTACGGCCGAGTTCCGGCACGTCGGGGACAAGTATGCCGATCTGATTCAGGAGGCGGTCGACAACCTGGGATTGGGATACGAGGATGTGAAATTTGTTACCGCCGAGGACGATCCTTCGAACACGCCCATTCGCCACAATGGCGGCCTCTCGGCCTTCGGTTCGAGTTCGCCGCAGACGGCAGCGGCTCCCATGCAGGGCCGGTTCGACTGGGACAGCGCCGCCCAATTAAACCCGCGCTACACCTTTGATGCCTTTGTCATCGGCAGCGGCAACCAGTTCGCGCACGCAGCCTGCCAGGCGGTCGCTGAGCGGCCTTCCAAGGCCTACAACCCCTTGTTCCTGTACGGCGGCGTCGGCATGGGCAAGACTCACCTGATGCAGGCCATCGGGCACGAGGTCAAGCGCCGCACGCCCCAGGCGGCTATCTGTTATGTGTCGAGCGAAAAGTTCACAAATGAGATGATTAACTCGCTGCGCTACGACAAAATGATCAGCTTCCGCGATAAGTTCCGCACGGTGGACGTGCTGCTGGTGGACGACATCCAGTTTCTCGCGCAGAAAGAGCGTACCCAGGAAGAATTTTTCCACACCTTCAATGCTCTGCATGAGTCCATGAAGCAGATCGTTATCGCCAGCGACCGTCCGCCCAAGGAGTTGGCGGAATTTGAAGATCGCCTGCGCAGCCGTTTCGAGTGGGGTCTGATCGCTGATATCCAGCCTCCCGATCTCGAAACCAAAGTGGCCATCCTGCAAAAGAAGGCCGAGCAAGAGCGCGTAACGTTGCCGCAGGATGTGGCCCTTTATATTGCGTCTAATATCCGTTCGAATGTTCGGGAGTTGGAAGGCGCGCTTATTCGCCTGGTGGCACATTCGTCGCTGATTGGCGCCGAGATCACCCTGCCCTATACACAGCAGGTTTTGAAAAATTTCATCGACTCGCAGGCGCGCAAGGTGACCATCGAATCCATTCAGAAAGCGGTAGCCGAGCAGTTCGGGCTGCGTTTGGTGGAGATTAAAGCGAAGAATAACTCCCGCTCGATCGTCTATCCGCGCCAGATTGCGATGTACCTGGCGAAGCACCTGACTGAAGCATCCTTACCCGAAATCGGACGCCAGTTTGGCGGCAAGCACCACACAACCGTGCTGCATTCGGTTGAAAAGATCGAAAGGGTCCGCAAAGACGACAAGGATTTGAACAGGTTGCTTAATAAACTAACCGAGCAACTGGGCGCGTAAATTGCCGTTTGTACCTATTTTTCCACTCTACTGCCCAATCTTCCTGCTCCCAGGTTGTGCAGTGTTTGTGGAAACTGTGTGAGACCGGACGAGATTCTGAGTAGGGTCCCTGCCTTGCGGTGCTGGCCGCAGTCGCGGAGTTTGATTCTTCACATGAAGGTTGACTGTGGAAGAGCCTGAGCCGATGGCAAATGGACCGAATTTCCACTTCTCCGACTCACCTACGGTTACTACTGGTTTTATTGCTTTTGCATTTGATATAAGAAAAGAACAGAAGTACAGTCGGGAGACCCAATATGCCGGTAGAAGTCGCCCCTGCCGTTGCCACTACGACCATGGAAATTACGGTCAGCAAGTTTGAACTGCTTCGCGAACTGACGGCCACCCAGGGCGTGGTAGAGCGCAAGACCACCATCCCGATTCTTTCCAACTATCTTTTTGAAGCCGCGGGCGACAAGCTTATGCTGACCGCGACCGATCTTGACCTGAGTCTGCGTACCTCTTGCAACGCCAAGGTGAAAAAAGAAGGCGCTTGCACGATTCCTGCCCGCAAGCTCTACGACTACGTAAAACTGCTTCCCGATTCCGACATCACCATCCGCTTGCTGGAGAACCACTGGGTCAGTATTCGCTGCGGACGGTCAAACACGAAGATGGTCGGCATGGCGCGCTCGAATTTTCCCGGCTTGCCTGTCTTTCCGTCCGCCGGATCCATCAAAATTTCTGCGCCCGTTCTGCGTTCGATGATTGCCAAGACCGGCTTCGCCATCGCCAGCGAAGAGTCTCGCTACACGCTCAATGGTGCGCTGATGGTGCTGAAGCCTGAATCGATCACCATGGTTGCCACCGATGGCCATCGTCTCGCTCACATCGAGCGCGCAGGAGAAAAGTTCGAGGGCGTTTCCGGCGAGATGAAGACGCTCATTCCGAAAAAAGCAATGGACGAACTTAAATCGCTCTTGGATTCCGACGTTGAGACCATCGACTTCGCCAAAGATGAATCGACACTCTTCTTCCGAGTCGGCCCGCGTCTGCTCACGTCACGCCAACTGACCGGCCAGTTCCCCAACTATGAAGCTGTCCTGCCCAAGGACATCAGCAAGTCGGTCCTCGTACAGGGCAACGAACTGGGCGCCGCAATTTCCCGCGTAGCGCAGTTTGCCGACGAGCGCTCGCGCGCCGTAAGGTTGCGCCTGGAGAAAGGCGAGTTGAAACTTTCCGCCTCCTCCACCGAAACCGGGGAGTCCGAAGATTCCATTGAAGTGGCCTATGACGGCGAGACGATGGCCATTGGATTCAACGCGCAGTACCTGCTTGATTTCATCAAGGCAATTGGCGCGGGCGAGGTCAAACTCGAGTTAAAAGATGCCCAATCCGCCGGACAGTTGCGGCCCGCCGAAGGGGAAGACTATAAGTACAGGTATATTGTCATGCCGATGCGGATCTGAGGGGCTCCAGCAATCCGTTCCCGTCGCAGGTAGGTGCTGCTGCTTACCGACTCTAGCTTCTGGCGCAAATCTAATGTGCAGCTTTCCGCGAAAGCCTTGACCAAACCTCGCTCTCCATTTACCTTTGTTGGCCATCCAACAGTCGGGAGGTTTATATGTTATCCGGATTCAAGCAATTCGTCCTTCGCGGCAATGTGGTCGATCTGGCAGTCGGAGTGGTCATCGGCGCGGCCTTTGGCACGGTCGTGACCGCGCTGGTAAAAGACATCATCAATCCCCTGATTGGGCTGGTCGCGGGCAAGCCAGATTTTACCGGCATTAGCTTTACGATCGGCAGTACTGTGTTTCCTATTGGCGATTTCTTTACGGCCGTGGTCAGCTTCCTCCTGGTTGCCGCCGCCGTTTACTTCTTCGTAGTGACCCCGATCAACGCTCTGATTGCGCGCAGCCGCAAGGACCCCGCCCCGGCCGATCCAACCACCAAGAAGTGTCCGGAATGCCTCAGCGAAATCCCGATCGATGCCCGCCGCTGCGCCCATTGCTCGCAGCCAGTCATGGGCAAAGCCGCCTGATCCGATCTGGATTGTGCTTACGGCGGGCGGAATGCTAAACGCATAGTTGCCAGGAAGGCGGTAGTCGGTCGTTTCGACCCGCTACCCGGCAACGGCTCTGTGGCCAAATTCGCCTTTTTCCTGTAAAATCAGAGATTCGGCAATAGCCTGGAAGGATTCTCAGATCATGGCACGAGTTTGTGATATTTGCGGCAAGGGGCCGCAGTTCGGAAATACCATCAGCCACGCCCACAACGTGAGCAAACGTCGCTGGAACGTCAACCTGCGGCCCGTGCATGCCAAGGTAGGAGCGGCGACCAAGCACATTCGCGTCTGCACCTCCTGTCTGCGTAGCGGCAAAGTCGTCAAGGCTTAGGCACGGGACCAAGAAGTCAAAAGTCAGAAGTCAAATTGAAGAAGTAAAAGCCGGCTACGAGCTTGAACCGTACCCGTTTGCTCGGGACTCGCTGCTGGAGATTCGCGGCCCGATTCTACTTCTGCAATTTGACCTCTGACTTTTGACTTTAATTCTGTGCTATTTCACGTCCACCAATTGCACGTCGAAGATCAACGTGGCATTGGGAGGTATGGCTCCGGGATAACCCCTGGCTCCATATGCCAAGTCCGGCGGAATGCGCAACTGGCGTTTGCCGCCGACCTTCATTCCCGCCACACCTTCGTCCCAGCCCTTGATCACCTGACTGGCGCCGAGCATGAATTGGAACGGACGACCCGTGCCCACCGAGCTATCGAACTTTTTTCCATCCGTGAGCCAGCCGTGTAATCGACTTTCACCTCGTGCCCGGTCTGCGCGACCGCGCCGGTCCCGACCTTGATGTCCCAATATTCAAGTCCACTCGGGGTCTTGATGGGTGCACCTGCGACTTTTGTGGGTCCGGTGGGTGCCTTCTTTGCCGGAGCCGTCTGGGCAGCAGCGACGCCCGCCAGTCCAAGCAGCATCATTGCAAGAAACAGAGTCTTCATAGGCCTCTTTTCTGTGACTTTTCTTGTTCGAGATTTACCGCTCAAATGTCGCGATCAAAATAACCGAGCAATCAGACCAACGCAATCGCGTCAATTTCAACCAGTACGTCCTTCGGAAGCCGGGCCACTTCAACCGTGGATCGCGCGGGAGGCGCCTGTTTGAAGTAGCGCCCATAGACTTCGTTCATCGCGCCAAAGTCTCCCATGTTCTTGAGAAAGACCGTACAACGCACTACCTGCTCCAGACTGCTATCCGAAGCCTGCAGAATGGCCGCCAGGTTCTTGAGAACCCGGTCGGTCTGCGCCGCAACATCGCCCTGAACCACCTGTTGCGACGCCGGATCAATTGCCACCTGTCCCGAGGTGAAGAGCAGACCTCCCGCTCGAATCGCCTGCGAGTACGGGCCAATCGCTTTCGGAGCTCCGTCGGTTGAGACCACTTCACGCATGATGCCTCCACTTTCCGAGATCTGGTTCCGCGGTAAGAACGATACCTAAATTGTATTGCCTGACGACGTCCCTCGACAGCACGCTTCAAAATAGCGAGCTCTGCCGCCGATTCGGAGTGATTCCGAAGTGATCGTAGGCGAGCTGCGTTGCCACGCGCCCGCGCGGCGTGCGATTCAGAAAGCCGATCTGCATCAGGAATGGCTCGTAAATCTCCTCGATCGCGTCCGGTTCTTCGGCCAGCGCGGCCGCCAGCGTGTTCACGCCCACTGGGCCGCCTTGATATTTTTCGATAATCGTCAACAGCAGCTTGCGGTCAATCTCATCGAACCCGTGCTGATCGACTTCCAGCATCGAGAGCGCGGCCTGTGCCGTAGGTAAATCAATGATCCCTGCCGCACGCACTTGTGCGTAATCGCGGACGCGCCGAAGCAGGCGATTCGCGATACGCGGCGTGCCTCGCGATCGTCCCGCGATCTCAACCGCGCCCTGCCGGTCGATTTTCACGCCGAGAATCTCTGCCGAGCGCTCGATGATGATACGCAGGTCGTCGTTGGTGTAAAACTCAAGCCGAAGCAGCAGCCCGAACCGTGATCGCAGCGGCGCCGAGAGCAGGCCAGCGCGCGTGGTTGCGCCAATAAAAGTAAATGGCTTCACATCCATGGTGTGCGTGCGCGCGGACGGCCCCTGCCCGATCATGATGTCGAGCTTGTAATCCTCAAGCGCGGAATAAAGGATCTCTTCCAGCGCCGGCTGCAACCGGTGCACTTCATCGATAAACAGCACTTGGCGATCGCGCAAATTGGTGAGAATGGCGGTCAGGTCGCCCTTGATCTGCAGCGTTGGCCCCGAGGTCTGCTGGAAAGCGACAGCAAGCTCGTTGGCAATAATATTGGCAAGCGTAGTCTTGCCCAGGCCAGGCGGTCCGTAAAGCAGCACATGATCGAGCGCCTCGCCGCGCGACTTGGCAGCTTGAATCGCAATGTCGAGATTTTCCTTTACTTTGGCCTGACCGATGAACTCCACCAGACGCTGCGGCCGCAGCTTAAGTTCAAAAGAAGAATCGTCCTCGACCGGAGCGGCGGAGACGAGACGGTCCTTCAGGTTGGGGTTGTTCTTAGCGAGAGCCACTGTGCGAGATGTTAGCAGATGTCAGATCGTGGAGGGATGGGCCTCTCGCCTGTCCAAACCAGTTTAACTACTGCCCAATCGCCCCCAGCCGCACGCCCCTCAACTTCCCCGCGTCAAACCAAGCCACCTTCTGTCCGAACCAGGTTTTCGTGCCCGAGAGCCTGTATTTTTTTGCAGCTGCCGAGAGATCGCGCACGTTCAGCAAGATCGCAACCGGTGATTCGCCGTACTTGCCAATACGCTCTGCGAGCCATCCTCCGCCCGTGGGAGACGCCAGAATCACCGGCTCGCCGGGGAAGTATGCCATCTTCCCCCAGTCCTTCTGTGACTCCGTGAGCGGCTGGGCCCAGCCATAGGCTTTTCGAAACAGCGCAATCGACGCGTCCAGATTGCTGACGCCGATCACGACGTTCTCCACGCCCGAAACCGGAGCTCCTTGCACGCTCGCCGAGGTCTGCACGCGCCAGGCCCGCGGTGTCTGATCTTCAATTACGAACGGCAGTACTGAGCCAGGCGTGCCCGAGCCAACCTCAGCGATCTTCCACTCGACCGACATGCCGTCGGGCCGCTTGCGACTGCCGGGCGTGGGAGCCGTCACCGCGATCCCGGCTTTCTTCAAGCGATCGACTTCCTGCAGAAGAACGTTCGTGCCCACCGCCCAGGCGCATGTGACCGCATCCTCGCCCATGAACCTGGCCCAGTCGGATCCGGCCGTTAGCCCCGGCTTCACTGGCGCAATTAATTCGACATAGGTCCCATCATCGAAGCCGACGGCGGCCATCTGCGTGACAGCGTTCCCATGAGCTCCGCCGAAATCAGGAGTCAGCCCGACGTCAGCGAGTGCCTGGCGAAGAGTATCCAGATTCGACCCGCAGATCGATACATGATCCAATTCGAGCACGACGCTTTTATCCTGAGCCATGATGGGAAGCGAGACAAGCAAGAGAATAAACGCCGCGGCGGACAAGCGGCGAACGGATGCGGAATTCCGCCTGGACATGAGGCCTCCTATGAAAGACGAATGGTACGCCAGAACTGGCAATCGGGGAATATTTTCCTGGAAGAAATTGCGGCACTGAGTCCTGCTCGGCATGAACCTACAGCGTAATCGGCGATGGGCAGGCTTTAGTGATAACGACTCATTAGAGCCGCTGGACTACTCTTCCTCTTCCTTCACCTCGCCCCGTTCTGCCTTTGACTTCTCGATGATCTTCTCCTGCAACTGCGCCGGCACGACGTCGTAGTGGTGCATCTCCATATTGAAGCTGCCGCGCCCCTGCGTCATCGAGGTCAGGTCGGCGCCGTAGGTCAGCATTTCCGCCATCGGCGCCTCGGCCTTCACGATTGTGTTCCCGCCTTTGTTGTCCATGCCCTGGATTCGCCCGCGCCGGCTGTTGAGATCGCCCATGATGGTGCCAGCAAATTCATCGGGCACCGTAATCTCAGCGTTCATAATCGGCTCAAGCAGAGTAGGCTTGGCAACTTCCATCGCTTTCTTGAAGGCGATGCGACCCGCCATCTGGAATGACAGGTCGTTCGAATCGACGTCGTGATAAGACCCGTCGTAAAGAATCACGCGAAAATCCACGACTGGAAATCCCGCGAGATAGCCGCGCGCCGCAGCGTCCCTGATTCCCTTTTCGACCGGGGCAATGTAGTTCTTGGGAATCGCCCCGCCGAAAATATCGTTGACGAATTCGAACTCGCCTCCGCGCGGCAGCGGCTCCATCTTGATCTTGCAGTCGCCATACTGGCCGTGTCCGCCGGTCTGCTTCTTGTGTCGTCCCTGCACGTCGGCCTTCCCGCGAATGGTCTCGCGGTACGGAACTTTCGGTGCCTTCAAAACGACTTCCGCGTGGTAGCGCTTTTTCATCTTCGAGACTACAACTTCAATGTGCTGCTGGCCCGTTCCCGCGATCAGGAACTCCTTGGTCTGCGGGTCGCGGAAAAAGCGCAACATCGCATCTTCTTCCATCAGCTTGTGGAGCCCCACGCCGAGTTTGTCTTCGTCGGCACGTGTCTTCGGCTCGATGGCGAATGTGATCGCCGGCTCGGGTAGCTTTACTGGTGGGTACTGGATCGGCGCGTTCTTGTCGCCCAGCGTGTCGCCCGTGAGTGTCTCCTTAAGTTTCGCGACCGCGCCAATATCTCCGGCATGCAGCTCCGGAATCGGAATCGTCTGCTTTCCCTGCATCACCCAGATGTGCGCAAACTTCTCAGCCGTACTGCGATTGAAATTCTGTAGCGTCGCATCATTCTTGAGGACGCCCGAAAAAACCTTGAAGTACGAAATGCGCCCGGCAAAAGCGTCCGACACGGTCTTGAACACGAATACCGAGGCCGGTTCGTTGTCCGTTCCCTTACGCTCGGCGGGAGTCCCGTTGCCGCCGACCGGTTCGCCGGTGATGGCATGATGCTCAGTCGCCGCCGGCGTGTAGTCGACGATGAAGTCCATCAACTCGTCCACGCCGATGTTGCCGAGGCCCGAGGTGAACAACACGGGGAAAAGTTTGTCTTCTCGGATGGCCTCATGCAGCGCCGGCACCAGGTCTTCTTCGGGAATCGTCCCCTGCTCAAAGTACTTTTCCATCAGCTCGTCTTTGCCTTCCGCGACCAGTTCGACCAGCTTCTCGTGCGCTTCTTTGGCTGCGTCGGCCATGTTTGCCGGGATCGGTCCTTCTTTGCCCTTGCCGCTCCCGCCCATCTCATAGGTATAAGCCTTCATCCGGACGAGGTCGACGATACCCGTCAAACTCTTTTCGCTGCCGATTGGAAGCTGCAATGGCGTCACCGCGCGCCCGAAGGCGGTCGTGAGCGATTCGAGCACGCGCGTCGCGTCGGCGCGGTCGCGGTCCATGCGGCTGACCACGATCATGCGCGGCAGGTTGATTTCGTCGCAGTATCCCCAGACGCGTTCGGTGACCACCTCGACGCCCGCTACGCCATCGACCACCACCAGCGCCGCATCAACGACGGGCAGCACCATCTTGGCTTCGTGAACAAACATGTTGAAGCCCGGAGTATCGAGCAGGTTGAGCTTCGTCTTGCCCCACTCGACGCAAGCCAGGCCGGTCGAAATCGACATCTTGCGGGCAATTTCCTCTTCGTCGTAATCGGTGGTGGCGGTGCCGTCGTCCACATGCCCGAAACGTTGAGTGGCGCCGGCCGTCTGGAGCATGGCCGACACCAGGGTAGTCTTGCCCGCATGGCCATGCCCGATCAAGGCAAGGTTGCGGAGATTGGCTCCTTCGTAAACTTTCACGGTTTGCCTCCTTCAGCAGGCTTGCCGGAAGAAGTGCTACAGCCCGGAAGAGATGAGGACAGGTGCAAGCCAGCCCAACGTCGCCTGCGAAATTATCGATGCTAACACAGGGGTTTGCGGCGGCTCAAGGAAGGGTTTCAAGTAGGAACGGCTGGGAAGAGTCGGGCGCTACTTGCGTTTGGGAAAGTTTTACAAAGTTGCACTCTTCTCCGCAATCACCTTCTTGACCTTTTCCACGAAGTCTCCCGCAGCCATATCCTCAGTCTTCTCTTTCCCGCGAGTGCGCACGTTGACCTTGTTCGACTCCGATTCCTTGTCTCCCACCACCACCAGGAACGGCACCTTCTGCATGGCGTGCTCGCGGATCTTGGCGTTCATCTTCTCGTTGCGCGCGTCCACGTCTACGCGCACTCCTGCCGCCTTGAGCTGCGCTGCCACTTTTTCCGCGTACCCTACGTGCCGCTCCGCGATCGGAATCATCACCGCCTGCACCGGCGAGAGCCATACCGGAAACGCGCCCGCATAGTGCTCAATCAGCACGCCGAAGAAGCGCTCCACCGATCCATACAGTGCCCTATGCACCATGACCGGCTGTTTGCGCGTGCCATCTTCGGCTACGTATTCGAGCTGGAATCTCTGGGGCAGGTTGAAGTCGAACTGCACAGTTGAAAGTTGCCACAGGCGTCCGATGGCGTCCACCAGCTTGATATCGATCTTCGGGCCGTAAAACGCGGCTTCACCCGGAATTACCTTGTACTCGATATTCAATTCTTTGAGAACTTTTTCGAGCGAGATCGTCGCGTGGTTCCACTGGTCCTCGCTGCCGACAAAGTTCTTGCGGTCTTTAGGATCCCAGGTGGAGAGCTCGGTCTGGAATTTCTCGAAACCGAAGTCCTTCAGCACGTCGCGCGCAAACTCCACGCAATCCGCAATCTCTTTTTCGATCTGTTCGGGCGTGCAGAAGATATGCGCGTCATCCTGGGTAAACCCGCGCACGCGCAGCAATCCGTGCATGACGCCCGAGCGCTCGTAGCGATAGACCGTGCCCAGTTCGCCCAGTCGCACGGGGAGATCGCGATACGACCGCAGAGAATCCTTGTAAATCAGAATGTGTCCAGGACAGTTCATCGGCTTCAGCCGGTATTCGGCATCGTCAAGCTCCATCGCGTCGAACATGTTCTGCCCGTAGTAACCCTCATGTCCGGAGGTCTGCCATAACTGTTTGCGCATGACGTGGGGCGTGTAGACCAGCGAATAGCCGCGCTTCACGTACTGCTCACGCATCCAGTCCTCCATCTCTTTGCGGATGATCCCGCCCTTTGGATGCCAGAAGATCAGCCCCGGCCCGGCCAGCTCCTGAATGGAAAAAAGATCAAGCTGCTTGCCGAGCACGCGATGATCGCGCTTCTTCGCCTCTTCGATCCCATTCAGGTAGGCGTCCAGATCTTTCTTGGAGAAAAATGAAGTCCCGTAGATGCGCTGCAGTTGCGGATTCTTCTCATCCCCCAACCAGTACGCGCCCGCAATACTCAGCAGTTTGAACGCCTTGATCTTGCCGGTCGAAGGCAGGTGCGGTCCCCGGCAAAAGTCCAGAAACTTGCCGGTCTTGTAAATCGAAATTTTTTCATCGGGCTTGGTGAATTGCTCGATGAAGTGGCACTTCATAAAGTCGCCTTCGTTTTTGAACTTCTCCAGGCCTTCCCTCCGTGGCACAAACTCGCGTGCGTAGGGCAGATCCTGCTGTACCAGTTCTTGCATCTTCTTTTCGATCTTCTCCAGATCCTCGGGCGTAAACGGAGTCTGGCGGTAAAAGTCGTAGAAGAATCCGTTCTCGGTCGCCGGCCCATGGCCAAGCTTGGTCTCAGGGAAAAGTTCAAGCACAGCCGCCGCCATCAAGTGCGCGGACGAATGCCGATAAACCTCCAGCGCCTCCGGATCTCTGTCGGTAAGGATGCGCAGGTCCGTGTCGTTTTCGAGCGGCCGAGTCAGGTCGATCAAATTTCCATTCGTTTTCGCGGCCAGCGCCGCATCTGCCAGACGCGGACTGATCGATTTGGCAATGTCGAGCGCAGTCGTGCCCTTGGGAAATTCCTTGCTGCCGCCGTCGGGGAACTTTACATGAATGCTGTCAGACATAGGTTAAGCCTTGGATTCCGATCAATCCTTTAAGTTTAAGGGAGAGAAAAGTGAGGGTCAAACAGCCGCCGTGTTCATTTGTTCCGTCAAATCCATTCCGCGAAAAAGATCGAGACCAACCTGAGGGTTGGTCTCGACGCCCGAATCCCAAGCATGGGTGGGAGGTCGGCGTTTTGAATTTAATTGCACTCCAGCCCGGCTCGGAGCACCCGCTGAGCAACTTCTAATTCAGACAGACACCGAGAGGCTACCCGAACTAGACGAGGACGATGTCTGTCCGCTATTGCTAGCCGATCCCTCGAGATCCTGCTGCAATGTCGTGAATGTGCTTTGGGCACTCGAGAGGTCGCCAGATTGCAAATCCGTGCCCAACTGGTCAAGCAACTGACTGATCTCGCCCGATCCGTTTCCGCCACCGTGATGGTGATGATGCCCTTGAGTTCCTTGGCTGCTTGCCGTCTGGCTCTGAAATGCCTGCTGAATCGTCGTGTAGTCCTGCTGTGCGCCCGACAGGTTGCCGGATTGAAGATCCTGCGAAAGCTGGCTGAAGGCCTGCGCGATCGGACTGTTGCTCTGCAAAGACGAACTCGCACTGCCTTGCGGCTGAAGCTTCTGCAAGGCCGCAAAATCCGACTGCGCCGCCGAAAGATTTCCAGACTGCAGATCCTGGCCGAGTTGCTGGAACGTCTGCTGAAATTGCTGAAAAACACTTTGCACGCTTTCAGGGTTGTAGAGACTGCTCGAAATGCCCGACACCGACATAGTTATCTCCTTAACAGAACAGTACAAGGTCTTAATCGGCTTTCTTCCATCTGAAGTTGAGACAGCCATTAAGATTCAATGGGGAAAGCAAGTGTCGTGCCAAATGCACCCCTTCCTACAACGGCGCCCCATTTTGCGGTAACAAACGCTCATGCCTGCGTTCCGATCATGCAGAATTAACCCAGCATTAGGGCGCCGGGTTCTGCTTCTTGCTTGGGGTTCACTGTTCGGTATGCCAATTGCTCTTGGGAAATCGAAGTCTTCGTGAAGCGGGAAAAAAATCTGCAGGCGCCCTGAGCGGTGTACTGCTAGTTCTGCCGTTGCCAGAAAAGGAGGATCACCATGCACGTCCACTTCAACCAACCCAATCCAAACGTTCAACTGGATGCCCTTTATGCCGCAGCCAGGGCTGAGGCCAATCGGGAGGCCGCGCGAACCAGAAAGAAGCTCTCGGAGTTTGCCTCGAAACTGGCTGCCGCGTTGGACTGCGGGGGAGTCACTGCCGTAGGGCTGGAACCGGGAGAGGAATCCCGGGAGCAGGCAAAGCGCCAGAATCAACAGAGCCAGGATGGACAGGGAACGCAGGATGGCGGTGCCGGTTCAGAAGGAGCGCACATCTCCGTTTCAGGCTGGCTATAATTGACGGCCATTGTTGGTTGTGCGTTCTCCAGCCGGGCTTTTTTCCCGCTCCACGCATGAGAGTTTTCTTAACTCGGCAAAGCCTGCCGGGCAACCCGGCAAAACTGTACCCTCTGCCTTGTCGCCGTTCGAGAGCAGAGGGTACCTTTTCGCCTCAGGGGACAGTTAGTGCGCGCGGCGCAGAATGCAGCCCCTCAATCCCCGCTTTCACCTTGGCCGAGACTGCTTCCGTATCCGCCAATGTGAGCCCGCCTGTCGGGATCACCTCGCCGACGCGCATTTCCAGCGGCTGGCACTTGATGTGATACGTGTTCATCGGCAGCAGGTCGAACGTGCCCATGAGCGCGATCGGTACGATATCGGCCTGCGCCTTGATGGCCAGAAAAAACGCGCCTGGCAAGAACGGTTGAAGGTTGCCATCCTGGGTGCGGCCGCCTTCGGGAAAGATGACCAGAGGCATCCCCTTGCGCAAGCTCTTGAGCGCCGACTTAATCGCGCCGATCGACGTCGTCGGATTCTGCTGATTGATGCAAACCTGTCCCGAGCGCTTGAGATGCCAGCCGATGAATGGGTACGACAGCAGTTCACTCTTGAAGACGATCCGAAATTGAAACGGCAAATGGACATAAAGAACCGGAATATCCAGCGCCGATGCATGCGTCACCGCGAACACTCGCGGCCTCGAAATGGTGCTGCTTTCGAGAGCTACCGTGTTGCCCGTCACCGTCACGGGCGAAAGAATCGTCTTCATGATCAGCCACGACCACGCGCGAGCCAGGTTGTGCTGGATTTGCCCGTTGCGATCAAACAGCGATGCGAGCAGCGAGATTGTCCCAAGGATTATCGTGTAAGCCCAGATCAGCGGATCAATAAAGAAGTAAGACCGCAGATGACTCAGCCAGCCGTGGCGCTTTTCGCGGCCCGCTGCAACGCGATTCCCCGTCCAGTCAGGAATTTCCGCTTCGGCGCCGGTCAGGCGCGCTTCAGCGAGATTTTTTTCAGGTTCCGCGGTTGTGATGATCTTATTCAAGGTTCGTGTTCAATGTCCTTCCAAACAAGGCATCAGCATCACCTCTTAGATGCGCACGCCTAGCATCCGCATCGCCTCTCCCACAAGGTAAATCGAACCCGTGACCACTACCAGTCCACCTGGGCCGGCGAGCACCTTTGCCTCCTCCAGCGCCAATTCGATGCTTTCCACCTCGCTGATCTCGCTTGCCACGCGCTGCGCCGCCCGCCGAATCTCCGGCGTGCTCGCGGAGCGGGGATTATTGGCGTGCGTCACGATCACGCGCTCAGCGATAGGAAACAGGATTTCGGCAATTTCCGATATCGCCTTGTCGCGCAATACGCCAAACACCATCGTGATCGCGCGATCCCCGTACGCGGCCGAAAGCGTCGACCGCAAAGCCCATGCTCCCGCCGGATTGTGTGCCACATCAAGAACGTACTCTGGACTGTCGTCCTCGGCCGCGATCACCTGGAAGCGCCCAGGCCAATGCGCCTCGCGAATGCCACGTTCGATTGAGCCGGCTGTAATCTGCTCCAACCCCTGCTCCCGAAGCTCTACCGCCGCCGCAATCGCCAAAGCGACATTTCTCAGCTGATGCCGTCCGACGAGTGAAGACTCAACCTCTATCTGCCGTCCCAAAACCTCCAGGGGATAACGCTGCGAGCGGCCTGCCTCTTGATGCTGCCCACTGACCACCGGCCACTGACCACCGAAGTCACTTCCCGGAGAAACAGGTGGCACATAGGGCACTGCATTCACCGCCCGCGCCTCTGCATCCAGAATCGCATGACCGATCACGTCGTTCGCTTCGGCCAGTTGGGGTAGCGTCACCACAACGCCGCCTCCCCGGATGATTCCGGCCTTCTCCCGTGCGATCCCCGCAATCGTCTCGCCCAGGTATTTCTGATGGTCGAGCGAAATGTCGGTGATAATGCTGATCCGGGGTTCAACCACATTGGTCGCATCCAGTCGTCCACCCATGCCGACCTCAAGCACCACCATGTCCGGCCGGTTCCGCGCAAAATATTCGAAGGCCATCGCCGTCAACATCTCAAAGAAGCTGGGATGCCAGGGCAGATCGCCTTCCCCGACGAGCCGCTCGGCAGTCCTGCCGACCACGTCATGGAGTAGCGCGAAATCGTCATCGGCAATGGGCACGCCATCGAGCCGGATTCGCTCATTGATGCGGACCAGATGGGGCGAAGTGTAGAGCCCCGTCTTCAGGCCAGATGCTCGCAGAATCGATGCCAGCGTCGAGGCCGTCGATCCCTTCCCATTCGTTCCAGCGATCAGCACGCTTGGGAAATTTGTTTCCGGATGCCCCAGGGCCGCGAGCAGCACGCGCATGTGCGCCAGGTCGAACTTGTGCGTTGGCGACTGGCCCAACTCGTGGCCCAACGCGTACATCTGCGCAACTGCGGTCTCGTAAGACACAAAAGCAATCCTCAGCCGTCAGCTCTCAGTTTCAGCCATTGAGGTTCGTTATTTCCATAAACGCGCAACGAACTGCGCGAGATGCGCGTTGAATGGAGGAACAATAAGGCCGGAAGGATGCGAAAAGCGCGTTGCGCGAGGCCTCACGCCTGATGGCTGACGGCAGCGGGCTCATGGCTTTTCCCCGCCATAAACTCCAGCGCTCGCGCAACATACGGCTTCATCTCCTTGCGCGTGACCACCGCATCGAGCATCCCGTGCTCCAGCAGAAATTCCGAGCGCTGAAACCCCGGCGGCAATTTCTGCCGGATCGTCTGCTCGATCACGCGCGGCCCGGCAAACCCAATCAGTGCGCCCGGCTCGGCAATGTTCAGGTCGCCCAACATGGCAAAAGATGCCGTCACGCCGCCCGTCGTAGGGTCGGTCAATACCGAGATGTACGGCACTTTGGCTGCGTCCAGGCGTGCCAGAGCCGCGGAGATTTTCGCCAGCTGCATCAGGCTGATCGCGCCTTCCATCATGCGCGCCCCACCTGACGCCGAAACGATCACGATCGGCGTCCTCGTCTCGGTTGCCTTTTCGATCGCGCGCGTAATCGCCTCGCCCACCACCGCCCCCATACTCCCGCCGATAAACGAGTACTCCATCGAACTCACGATTACCGGGTGACCATTTACCTTCCCGTGGGCATTGATGACGGCGTCTTTTAGTCCCGTAGTCTCCTTCGCCTGCTTCAGGCGCGACGAATATGCCTTCAGGTCCACAAACTTCAGCGGATCGGTCGAGGCCAGATCGCTGTCGAAAATCTCGTATCGATCGCCGTCCAGAAGCTGCGCCAGCCGCGTGCGCGCATCGATGCGGAAATGTTTATCGCATTTGGGGCAAACGTTTAAATTCTCTTCCAGATCCTTCTTCCAGATAATCTGCCGGCAGTTGTCACACTTCACCCACAGGCCTTCGGTGCGAACCTTCTTCTCACCCGCCGCGTCGATCTCGCCGGATTGTCGTTTAAACCACGTCATGGGAAACTTGCAATTTGGTAATTTGTAATTGATAACCATCGAGAGCTGATGCTTCGCGACTTTGATTTTTCAATTACAAATTACAAAATCACAAATTACCAATTCAGTATTCGATTCCTCTCTGCGCCATCACGCCCTTTTCGTAGGCGTGCTTTACCTGCCGCATCTCGGTTACCGTGTCGGCTAGTTCGACAATTGTCGGATGCGCGTTCCGTCCGGTCAAGATGACATGCACCATCTCCGGCCGCTTGGTCAACGCCTCGGCTACTTTCGCCGGATCCAGCATACCGTAGCTGATTGCGTAGTTTATTTCGTCGAGCACGACCAGGTCCCACTCCCCCGACTGGATCGCCTTCTCCGCCTCCGCCCAAGCTTCCTCGACCATACGCACGTCCTCGGGATCGGGCTTTTCGGCGCCCACTTTCACAAAGCCGCGCCCCATCTGTTTCATGATGAACTTATCGCCGAAAGCCTTCACGGCATCGAGTTCTCCGTAATGCCACGAGCCCTTCAGAAACTGGAGCATCAACACGCGCATCCCCTGCCCAACCGCCCGCAGGGCAGTCCCCATGGCTGCAGTCGTCTTCCCCTTGCCCGGGCCGGTGTTCACAATAATGAGACCCCGTCGCAGATCTGGCATAAAGAAGGGCCGGCATACACGGTCGCGTATATAAAGACCGGATATGAAGGCCGAGTCCTTCATTCTACCCGCCGGGCAATCGGCGCGCCACATTTGATTGCGCGAGCCGAGTCTCTGAGCGTGTATCGGCTCTCATTATCGAATCGCTCGGAGCGAAGGTATGAGGCTGAATAGATCCCGGCTTCTGCCTCTCATGCAAAATCTCAGCCTGCTACAATTGCCGCCATGCGGAGACCTCTGCAATACTCAGGACTGCGTATCAGCATCGTCATACTCGGGAGTCTGCTTATGTTCGCAATGGCGAACGCTCAGAAAGAGCCTCCACCCGACGTGCCGAAGGCGCTTCAGCCGCCTGCGAGCGAAGAAGTCGTCCTGTTGGCGCATGGTGTCGGGTCGCAGATTTATACCTGCCAGGCCGGCTCGGACGGTAAGTTCGCGTGGATACTCAAAGCGCCCCAGGCAGAACTAATGGATTCGAAAAACAAACTGATCGGGAGCCATTTCGCCGGGCCGAAATGGAAACTGAAAGACGGCAGCGAAGTCACGGGTAAGGCCGTGGCTCACGTGGATTCCCCAGATCCCGATTCCATTCCCTGGTTGCTGGTCAATATCGTGGCTCATTCGGGCGAGGGACTGCTCACGAACGTAACCACCATTCAGCGTGTCCACACCCGCGGCGGCAAAGCGCCAGCCCAGGGATGCGATGAAGCGCACCGTGACGCGGAGACAAAAAGCAACTACACGGCCGACTATTATTTCTACGCGCCCGCCAAATAAACCGGCATTCTTGTCGAATCGTCCTTTTCGGATCATCCCAGGTGGTTGTGCTCGGCTGGGCGCTGGAATACTAAAACACGAATCTGAGAAATGTGCGGGAGGCCGCCGGCTTTGACCGCCTCCCGTACATCCGAAAAGATTGCTGCTCCTCGATCGTTTCTTACTCAGTCGCAAAGAATGAGATCGAATTGTTGCACTTGTTCCCCGACAAGTCATACACAGGGCTGAAATATGAGACGAAGAAAGTGTAAGATGCCCCGCCGCCAACTAGGCTCGAGTTTGGCGTCAGCGTGACAGTCGTATAGTCGGGCGAGAAGCTGATGGTGCCCGGCACCGCATTGCGGTTCTGATCCTGCAACGTGAAACTGGTGGTTGGATCAAACGATGCCGGATCCATGGGTTCGCTGAAAACGACTTGTATTGTCGTGTTGTCGGGCACGCTCGTGGCGCCGTTCGCCGGGTTAATCGACACGATCGTCGGCGCAATCAGGTCCAACCCGCTCCCCGTAGTAAAGGACTGCGACGGGAAGCTGGCCTGAGGATTGCCCGTGATGTCGAGAACTCCAGTGACGTTGATGGTGTAGGTGGTGTTCGGCGTCAACGGCGACAGGGGCAGCATCTGGATGCCCTGGTCGCCGTCAAACAGCGACGTGATCGTCGGCACCGTCGATCCACCGTGTTTCAGCGTTACACCTGCGATCGATGCCCCATCGAGCTGCTCGCTGAACAGGATCTGAATCAGAGTGTTCGTTCCCACTCCCGTCGCTCCGGTTGGCGGGCTCGCCTCGAGAACGCTTGGACCAGTTGTGTCGGGGCCGGCTCCCACTAAGAAATTCACGCAGAAGTTCTGTTGTGGAATGCCGGACAAATTGGTCATGGTCGAGCTGCACATCGCCATCTGATCGCCTGGGTTGAGACTGCTCGTCGGCGTCAGCATGACGGTTGTGAGGTCAGTGCTGAACGTGATGTTGGTAGTCACGGCGGCGCTCGCCGTCGTGTCATAAATGTAGACGTCCTGGGCGCCGGCCGGATTGACCGAGCCCGGATCGATTGCTTCATTGAACTGCATGGCGAAGGCCGCATTGGTCCCGACGGTCTGGTTCTTGGCCACGCTGGAATTCACGACGTAGGGCGCGGTCAGGTCCGGTCCCGCCATGGTCGTGAAGTGCGTGGTCTGACTGGCGACAGCCGTACCAGCCACACTGGTAACCCCACTGATCGCGATCGCCATCTGCGTGTTCGCCGGCAGCGGAGTCTGCGGAAGGATCGTCACTCGCGTGTAGTCCGGCGTGAAGCTGATGCTGGACGGCACTTCCGTGACGGAGCCGCCGCTCAGTTGAATGCTGCTTCCCGTCACCGACACCGGGTTGATCGCCTTGTTGAAGTTCACGCTCACCCCGGCGTTGGTTCCGATGTTGGTGGACGAATTCGGCGGCGCGACCGAGACGATGACGGGCGCCGCGTTGTCGACTGCCGAACCCGCAGTGAAGCTGTAGCTGAACGGCGTCACCGCGACCGAGCTTGTATTGGTAACGGAGCTGGTCACGCCGACGATGTATGTCGTGCCCGCCGCCAGGTTGCCGGTTGGGTTGATGGTGATAACTTGCCCGGAGGCACTGCAGCTCGGGGTCAGATACGTCGAGCCGTTGTAGAGCGTCACCGAACCCGAGCTTCCGTTGCAACTGACGCTTCCGGATTGCAGTGTCTGGTTAAACTGCACCTGGATGGTGGTGTTCAACGGTACGTTACTAGTGTTGACACCCGGATTCACCGCCTGCACGACCGCCGCGCTGCTCGTGGAGCCTGCCGTGGTGAAGGTGGCCTGGAAGTTCGTTAGGCTGTTTCCGTAAGTGTCCTGCGCGGTCGAATTCAGAAAAACCTGAATCGGCGTGCCGGCCGTGAAGTTGGAACTCGGCGTGAACACGATGCTCTGCCCATTCGCCGCCACCGTCGGAGTGCCAGAAACCGCGATGCCATTCTGTGACACATAGAGAGCGCCGGGAATTGTTGAAGAGTTCATGGGGGCGCTGGTAAAGAGCGTTATGACGGTGTTGGTGGCCACATTGGTTGCACCGTTGCCGGGCCGCGAGTTGACCACGGTCGGCGAGGACGTGAGCGCTGCCGGCGAGGTCGTAAACTGGCTGGTCGTGTCGGCCAGTGCGTTTCCGGAGAGGTCCGTAATCAGGTGACTCGCGACCACCGTGATCGTGGCACCTGGCGGCAGCGTTACTCCACTGAGCACGACGGTACGGTTGTCTCCAGAGATCGTGATGCTCGGACTGAGCGCCACATCTCCATTAAACAAAGCAACCGAGCTGATGCTCACCGTTTGTGGGTCGATCGACTTCGAGAAGGTCAACACCACCTGCGGATTGAGCCCGATGTTGGTCGCGCCATTGCTGGGAGTAATAGCCACCGTCGGCTTGGTGGTGTCGTTAGTGCTGGCGGTGCTGAACGAGCCCACTTGGTCATAGGCGAAAACATTGCCCGCGAGGTCCATCAATCCATTCAGGACCATTACCATCGATGCGCCGCCTGGGTATGGCGTCAGCGGCGTAAACGTGACCGACTTTCCGCTCACGCTATAGGTCCCCGCCACTGTCGCGTTCGCGCAATTGGGGCTGCCGGGGTTGCCGGTGCAAAAGACCTGCACCGTCTGCGAGTTCACCGAGGCAGCATCGATCAGGTTGCTCATGGTGAACATGACTGGCGTGTTCACGGCTACGCCGCTGGTGTCGTTGTTCGGAGTTGTTGAGACGAACGTAAACGAACTAGCGCTGTAGGAGGCGCTATTCGTCGTAAACGTACTCGTGAAGGTTGTGACCGGGTTGCCTTGTACATCGTTAAAGCCGCCCACCGACACGTTAAAGCTCGTCGCCGCGGCCAGATTGCCGTTGGGTGCAAACGTCAGCGTAACCCCGTCGCTCGCGAGACTGACCGTTCCGCCAACTGTGACGCCGCCGGAAGTCTTCACGGTAATGGAGCTGTTATTGATGGTGGTCGGATCGATGGTGTCGCTCATCAACGCCACAACCTGCGCGTTGATGGGTACGGTGGTTTGGGCATTGGCCGGACTGATCGAGCTCACCGTTGTGCTGGTGGTGTGCGTACCGGCAGCGGTCGTGAAGTTACTGGTGTATGGGCTGCCACCGTTGCCGGCAACATCGTAGTAGTTAGCGGCGTTTCCAGCCGAGATCGTATAGAGCGTGTTGGACGACAGAGCCGATGTGGGCGTCACGATCGCGGTAGTGCGATCGGACGACATAGTGACCGTGATCGGCACAGGCGCACCCGTATTAGCGTTCAACAGCTCAACCGAGCCCTGGTTATATGGCTCGTTCGAACTGGTAACAACGGTCAGCGGATTGAGCCGCTCGGAGAACTGCACGCGCGCGATCACATTTGTGCCCACGCCGGTCGTGTCGGGCGCTGGATCGGTCAAGAGCACCGAGGGTCCGGCAAGATCAAAAGTACCTGCGGTCGTGAAGGTATTGGTGACCGTTCCCGTCATCTGGTTTCCGGCGCTATCTTTTACGCCCGTAATCGAAATCGTGTATGAGGTATTGATCAGCAGCGGCAATGCGGGAGTCAGCGTCAGCAACTGGTTGGCATCGCTGAACGAGGTGCTGGCCGCGACTGCATTCCCGCCTGTCTTGAATGTGATTTGACCGATGCTGGTGGGCTGTATCGGTTCGCTGAACAATACCTGCACCGGAGCATTTGTCGGGACCTGGGTCTCGGCGCTCTCCGGGCTGGTATTCACCACTGAAGGTCCATTGCTGTTGGTGGTAAATGCAGCCGTAAACGTGGCGCAGAAGCTCGTCTGAACGTTCCCGTCGAGATCGGTCATCGAAGCGCTGCACAAAGAATAACTGTCGCCGATGTTCAGCGGGCTGGTCGGCACCAGGGAGACCGTGGTCTGGTCGCTGCTCCACGAAACTGTGGTGGGGGCAATTGCCGTCGGAACGACTCCGCCCATCACGTAGACTTTCGCGGGATCGAGGCTGCCGATGTCCATGGGCTTGCTGAACTGCATGCTCAACACCGCGTTCACCGGAACATTCGTCTGGCCGTTCACCACACTGCTGTAGATCACGACGGGCGTGGTGAAGTCCGGCTGCGCGGCGGTTGTAAAGCTGGTTGTCTTCGTTGCTGCAGAGGTTCCCGCCTGGCTGGTCACGCCATTGACCACCAACGTCATTGCCGTGCTGGGCGGCATGGGCGCCTGGGGTATGATCCTCACTCGCGTGTAGTCGGGCGAGAAGCTGATGCTCGACGGCGTTTCTGTCACCCCGCCTCCGCTGAGTTGAATGGTGCTTCCCGTCACCGATATCGGATTGATGGCCTTGTTGAAATTCATGGTCACGCGTGCGTTGGTGCCGATGTTCGTCGCGTTGTTAGTAGGAGCCTGCGAGACGATCGTGGGCGCCGCGTTGTCGACCGTCGTGCCGGCCGTGAAGGTGAAGCTGGAAGCCTGCACTGGGGTCCCGCTTGTGTTGGTGACGGAACCTGTCACGGCGACCGTGTACGTCTGGTCTGCCGTCAAATTACTGGTTGGGCTGATGCTGATGACTTGCCCGGACACTGTGCAGTTCGGGGTCAGATACGTCGAGCCGTTGTAGAGCGTCACCGAGCCCGACCCTCCGTTGCAAGAGACACTTCCGGACAGCAGCGGCTGGTTGTACTCCACCTGGATGACAGTGTTCAACGGTACGCTGGTCGCGCCCGGGAACGGGTTCATCGCCACCACCTGCGCCGCCGTCGACGAAGAGCCTGCCACTGTGAACTGACCGCTGAAGCTGTTGAGCGCTGAGCCATCCGCGCCCAGAGCGGACGAGCCCAGGAAGACCTGAATCAGGTCTCCCGCGTTGAACGGGGATGAAGGAGTAAACTCGATCGCCTGCCCATTGCTGAACAGTTGCACCGTTCCCGACACCACCACTCCATTGTCGGTGACGTCGAGAGCCCCGGTGATGGTGGAAGCATTCATGGCCATGCTGGTGAATAGCGTAATGGCAGTATTGGCCGAGACATTAGTCGAGCCGTTGCCCGGACGCATCGAGGCGACCGTAGGCACGGTGCCCGATGCAGCCGTCGTCAATGTGAACTGGCTGCTGGTGTTCGCCAGCGCGTTCCCGGACAGATCCTGAATCGCGTTGCTCAGTGCGACCGTGATGACCGCGCCCGAAGTCCATGCACTGCCGCCTGGAGTAAGAACGATCGTCCGGTTGTCTGCGGAAATTGTGTAGTTATAGTTGGCCGCAGTGTCGCCGTTGAATACTGTCAGCGAACTCGAAGTAATCGTGGATATATTGATGGACTCCGAGAAGCTAACAACGATCTGCGTATTCAACCCGACATTGGTAGCGCCGTTAGCCGGGGTGACAGTCACTGTCGGCGGAGTCGTATCCGCGGTGCTCGTAGTCGTAAAGTACTTGAACCCGTCGGGCGAGGAGTTGCCGGCCTCGTCCAACAACCCATTGACCTCCATGCCCATCACCGTGTTGGCCGGATATGGGGTGAGAGGAGTAAACGTGATAGCCGCTCCACTCACGCTATAAGTCCCAGCCACCGATTCGCTCGCGCTGCAGGCGGCGCCGTCGAAGCAGATCTCGACTGCGGCGGTCTGAGCGTTCACGGAAGCGGCATCGACAAGGTTGCTCATGGTGAACACGACTTGACTGGTCACCGCGACGCCGGTGGCTTTATTCGCCGGAGTTGTCGAGGAAAGCTTGAACGAACTGGCGCCGTAGGAACCGGCTCCAGGCGTGAACGTGCTGGTAAAAGACGTGACGGTATTTCCCTCGGCGTCGGAGAACCCGCTTACTACAACCGTGTACACCGTATTCCCAGTCAGCGCGATGCCAGGTGTAAACGTGAGAGTGACCCCGTCGCTGCCCAGACTGAGCGTCCCCGCAACCGAGCTTTTGTTGGCAGGCGTCAAAGTGATCGAACTGCTGGTGAGGGTCGTGGGATCGATGGTGTTACTCATCACGGCCACGATCTCGGCGTTCAACGGGGCGGAGGTTTGTCCGTTCGGAGGACTGATCGAACTCACCGTGACATGGCTCGTGATAGCACTGGTACCGGTAACAAAGGTCGAGCTAAGGCAGTTGCCGGTGTTGCCGGCAATGTCCGTGTATCCGCAAACATTCACCGCGTATTGCGTGTTCGGAAGAAGCTGGGAGCTCGGTGTGATGGTGGCGCTCAGACGGTTTGTCGCAACCGTCACCGTGGCGGGCACGATCGGTCCACCCGCGTAAGTCAAGCTCACAGCCGCAGGAATCGTCAGCCCATTCACCGCTGTGCTGAACGTTACACGCGGTTTGATGTTGAGGCCGACGCCGAGGCTCTGGCTCGGAGGATTCACCGCCGTCACCGACGGAGGCGTCGTGATGCTGGTGGCTCCCGCTGTGAAGCTGAAGCTGCCCGGGTTCGTGAGCGCGTTGCCTACCGTATCGGTAATTTGTGCCGTGTAACTTACGGTGTAGGTGGCGCTCGGGATCAGGAAAGTATTCGGCGTAAATGTGACGGTTTTGTCATCCACCGAATAACTGAACGTGCCGGACAACGGGCTGCCATTCTGCGTCACCGAGAAGCCGTTCTGAGCCGTGATCGGATCGAGCTGATCGTTGAATTGGAGCACGATCGGCGCATTCGTCGGGACGCCACTATCGCCACTGACGGGGCTGCTCCCCGTAAGGGCGGGTCCAGTCAAGTCATTGCTGAATGCGGTGGTGAACGTGAATTGCTGCGGGGCCAGCGTATTCGCGCAGGTATCCTGCAGGGAACTCGCGGAACTCAGCGAAACGATGAACATCCGCCCCGCCGGGAGCGCTACGCTGGGTGTTATCGTGGCGATCGTGCTGGAGGCGTCGAGCGAGATCGTCCCGGGCACTTCCAGGTTGCTAACCGTGTCATAGAAAAATACCGTTGCACTCCCACTATTGCCGAGTAAGAACGAGGTGCGATCCATCGGCTCGTTGAATTGCACTTGCACCTGTGCATTCAGCGGCACCGTGGTCGCAAGATTGTTCGGGCTGATTGAAACCACACCCGGCGTCGTTGTGTTGCACGTCTGAATGGAGATCCCATTATTCACGGTCAGCGTTTGCGAACCGGTCTGAATCTGAACTGCGTTGAGTTGGATCGACGCTCCGGAAGTGACCAGGTTCGCGGTCAGGCTGGTGGCGCTGTTAAACGTCACCGGACCGAACGCGCCAGGAGCAGCGCCTCCAACCGCAATGCCAGGACCGAAATTGGCCTTCGTCGCCGAAGTCCAGTTCGTGAATGCTCCCGTTATCGTGACGCTCTCCGATTGTGTCGGCTGAATCGTGTTGGGGTTGATTAGGGTAACGGCAGGCACGCCTGCCAGCACGCTGAAGCTCACGTTCACCTGCTGCGCCCCCGTCGTGATAGTGACAGTGCGCGATCCCGTGGCTGCAACATTATCGAGTGTGATCGGCACGGAGGCGCTCGTCGGCCCATTTACCGTCAACGTACCGGCCGTGATATCGGCGCCAAAATTGACCGTAGTGGTCGGTCCAAAACTGGTACCGGTTCCAGCGATGATAATCACCTGCGATGAGCCTTGGTGCGCTGACGCGGGAGTGAGCGTAGCGCTGACGACGATAGCGGAACACGTAACCTGAACGTTCGTGACGTTCGCATTGCCCGTCCCGCTGCCATTGGTTACAGTGCAGTTTTCCGACGGACTGGATGGTTGTGTCAGAACCGTCACGTTGTACGTGCTGCCTGCGTTGATGGCCTGGCTGAATGTAAAGCTGGTCGCTCCCGAGGTGACCGACAGGTTGTTGCCGCCATTGTCCTGCAGCACAAGTCCGCTACCCGAGTAACCCGAAATCGAGCCACCAATGGTGTAGGTAGTGGTGGTGCAAGCAATCTGAACGTTCGTGACGTTCGCATTCGCGGTGCCGCTGCCGTTGGTCACCAGGCAAGTTTGCGCCGGGCCGGAAGGCTGCGTCAGAACCGTGACGCTATAGGTGGTGCCGCCCGGAATAGCCTGGCTGAATGTAAAACCAGTGGCACCCGAGGTGACGGTCAGGTTGTTGCCGCCGTTATCCTGCAGCACAAGGCCCGAACCCGAATAACCTGCGATCGTGCCGCCGACCGTGTAACTCTGCGTGCTGCAGGCGATTTGAACGTTCGTAATATTCGCAGTGCTAACCGTTCCGCTGCCGTTCGTCACCACGCAGGTCTCAGTCGGACTGGACGGCTGCGTCAGAACCGTGACGGCATAGGTACTGCCACTGGCTATCGGTGTGGTGAAGGTGAAGGCAGTCGCACCGGAAGCGACCGTCAGGTTGTTGCCGCCATTGTCTTGCAGCACAAGACCGCTGCCGGAATATCCCGAGATCGAGCCGCCGATTGTGTACGTGTTCGTGGTGCAGGCGATTACAACGTTTGTGACGTTGGAAGTCGCGTTGCCGCTGCCATTCGTGACCAGGCAGGTCTGCGCGGGGTTAGATGGCTGCGTCAGCACGGTGACACTATATGGGCTGCCGCTGGCGATGGCTTGACTGAATGTGAAGGCAGTCGCGCCGGAAGTGACGGTCAGGTTGTTGCCGCCATTGTCCTGCAGCACAAGTCCGCTACCCGTATAACCCGAGATTGTGCCTCCAATCGTGTAGGTGACTGCGCTGCACGTAACCTGAACGTTCGTGATATTCGCGTTGGTGACCGTGCCGCTGCCACTGGTTACCGAGCACGTCTGCGCCGGGCCCGAAGGCTGCGTCAGGACCGTAACGCTATACGTACTGCTGCTGGCGATCTTTGTGGCGAAGGTGAAGCCAGTGCTCCCTGAGGTGACCGTTAGGTTGTCGCCTCCGTTGTCCTGTAGCACAAGACCGCTGCCCGTATAACCCGAGATCGTGCCGCCGATCGTGTAGGTATTCGTCGTACAAGCGATCTGGACGTTCGTGACGTTCGCAGTGGCCGTTCCGCTGCCGTTAGTCACCAGGCAGGTCTGCGTCGGATTAGAGGGCTGCGTTCCAACGGTGACGGTATACGTGCTGCCGCTGGCGATCGGCGTACTGAATGTGAAGCCAGTCGCGCCGGAACTGACCGTCAGGTTGTTGCCACCGTTATCAAGGAGCACCAGACCGCTGCCCGAGTATCCCGAAATCGTCCCGCCAATGGTGTAGGTAACTGCGGCACAATTGACCTGAACATTCGTGACGTTCGCGCTGCCCACGGTTCCGCCACCGCTTGTCACGGTGCAAGTCTGCGCCGGGCCCGAAGGCTGTGTCAGAACCGTGACGCTATACGTGCTGCCACTGGCGATCGGTGTGCTGAAAGTGAAACCAGTCGCACCGGAATTAACAGTCAGGTTATTGCCGCCATTGTCCTGCAGCACAAGTCCGCTGCCTGAATATCCGGAAATCGAGCCACCAATGGTGTAGGTGTTTGTGGTGCAGTTGATCTGAACGTTCGTGACGTTGGCGCTGCCGACTGTTCCGCTGCCGTTGGTCACCAAGCAAGTCTGCGTCGGACTAGATGGCTGCGTCAGAACGGTGACGCTGTATGGGCTGCCGCTGGCGATGGCTTGGCTGAACGTGAACGCAGTCGCGCCCGAATTGACCGTCAGGTTATTGCCGCCATTATCCTGCAACACCAGCCCGTTACCCGAGAGACCGGAAACCGTCCCGCCGATGGTATAGGTTGGCCCAGCCGAGACAGTCAACAGCGTCGTCCCTTTGATCGAGCCCGACGTGGCCGTAATCGTCGAACTCCCCGCCCCGGCGCCGTTCGCGAGTCCGGTCGTATTGATTGTTGCCACGGTCTGAGTCGACGAACTCCAAACCACGGTATTAGTCAGGTCCGTGGAGCTGCCGTTCGTGAAGTATCCGGTGGCGGCAAATTGCTGGTTCGTTCCCTTCGCAATCGTAGGAGTCACAGGTGTGACTGTGATCGAACTCAGGCCGCTGACGCTGCCCGTGCCCGTAAGATTCAGTGTGATTGGGCTGCCGAAGCCGCTGTAGTTGATGGTGAGCGCCCCCGACTCTTTGCCAACTATGCTGGGTGTGAACGTCACGCCGACCGTGCATTTCTGTCCCGCAGCCACGCCGGAACCGCAGTTATTGTTCACCACCGCGAAGTCGCCGCCCGCGACGATCGACGAAAAGCTCATGGACGTAGCGAGATGGTTGGTCATTGTTACGGTATCCGCGGCGCTCGTTGAACCCACGCCGCGACTGGCAAAGGTCAGACTGGCTGGGGAAACCGTAAGCGGCGCGGAACCCGTTCCGCTAAGGCTGATGGACTGCGGGCTGGTCGACGCGCTATCGGTGAACGTCAGCGCTCCAGTACGCACCCCCGTCGCCGTTGGCGAGAAAGTTACTCCGACCACGCATTTCGCGCTGGCGGCCACACTGGAGCCGCAAGTGTTGCTCGAAATAGCAAAGTCTCCGCTGGCCGCGATGCTCGAAAAGTTAAGCGCCGTTTTCTGGCTGTTAGTAAGAGTGACCGATTTTGCCGCAGTGACGTTGCCCTCATAGGCCGTTCCAAAACTGAGAGTGGCGGGCGACAGGGTGACCGGCACGACACCAGTCCCAGTAAGGGCGACAGTCTGCGGACTGGTACTCGCGCTATCGGAAACGGTCAGCGTTGCTGGTCTGCTCCCCGCGCTGGAAGGCGTCAATGTGACCGTGATAGTGCAGGTCTTTCCGGCAGCGAGTGTGCCGCTTGTCGGACAGGTCCCGCCCGGGGCATAATCGCCCGGAGCCGGGCCGCCGCTGATCGTGATGCTGGATATCGTTAACGCCGTCGGCTGGTTGTTCTTGAGCGTGGCAGTTTTTGCCGCGCTTGTTGTACCCACCGCCTGGCTGCCGAAGGCTAGTGTCGCCGGCGTGAACGTAGTCGGCGTCACTCCCGTTCCCGACACAGCGACGGATGCGAGCGTGTAGTCGGTGTTATCGTTAACGCTCACCGTACCCGTGATCTTTCCCACCGTCGTCGGCGCGAAGTACACGCTCATCTTGCAGGACGAGTTGGCCGCAATGTTGCCGCCGCAGGTATCCGTTTCCGTGAACCCGTCGCTGGGAACAATAGACACAGGTTCAGGGCTTGACGCAGCGTTGTTGATCGTCACGGTCTTAGCCGCACTCGTGAACCCAACAGCCTCGTTAGCAAACGTAAGGCTGGCTGGCGTCACCGTAACATCCTGCGCGAACAGACACAGGCTCGCGCTCACTACAACCAGCGCTACCATCAGAATTCGTGAAAACCGTGGGGAGATAGACGGAAACGTATATGCGGTGACAGCAGCAGCGCGCATGGAAACCCTCGCGGATCGTGGTTAAAACTGATGTTTTTTGATGTTCTAGGCGGAACTCTAGGGGGAGGAGGGTACCTGGGAAAGGATCCCGCCGCAGAGGCGCATCGCCTCAATGCCTCGAAGTCTAGCAGCCACCCTGCAAGAAAGCAACGGCCAATAGAATTTTTTGTCGAGATTTTGTTTTCATCGTGCAAAAACTTGCGAATGCAGTGGAATCTTCTCCGCAAAGATTTGCATGTCTGCAGATCGTTGCAATGTGCACTTCAACCCATAGAAATGCTGGTTTTGTATAGCGTTTCATAGACTTAGAAGTTCGGTTTGCTGCGGGGATGCTGGTCGCGGCAAACCCGGCTCAAGATCAAGGTAAGATCGTCTGGATACGCATGACCGATTGCCTCGGCGCGCAGCATGGGAAGACGCGGTGGCGGCTGCGCACCATCATCTGGAAAGACCCGCGGTAGCGGATGCCCGCTAAATTTGTCTTTAACACTAGCCGGGAACATAATCGATTCGATAACCTTTCCGGTTATGACCATTCACCCCAAGTCCGCCAAGCCGGGAACGCCCGTCCTCCTCGGCATTCCATTTGACGCCAATTCATCATGGTTACGTGGAGCTGCCGGAGCTCCCCCCATCATTCGTGTCGCACTCGGGTCCTATTCTTCGAATTCCTCGACCGAAACTGGTGTTGACCTCAGCGCCGAAGGCGTCTACTGCGATGCTGGAGATTTAAAATTTGATTTCCAGGCGCCATTTGCCGCTATTGAGTCCAAAGTCGGCGAACTTCTCGACCAGGGTCTCCGCCCCGTTTGCCTCGGCGGCGATCATTCCATCACTTTGCCCATCGTCAGCGCCTTCGGAGAGCGCATTCCCGGCCTGACCGTCATTCACTTCGACGCGCATCCCGACCTCTACGATGAGCTCGAAGGCAATCGCCTGTCGCACGCCTGCCCCTTCGCCCGCATCATGGAGAAAGGTGCAGCCAAACGGCTGATCCAGGTCGGCATCCGCACCATGAACGCTCACCAGCGCGAGCAGGCAAAAAAGTTCGGAGTAGAAGTGATCGAAATGCGCCACTTGCCCGCGCTTGATCGCATGAAGGTCGATGGCCCCATTTATATTTCCTTCGACATGGATGCCCTCGATCCCGCCTTCGCCCCCGGTATCTCGCATCGCGAACCCGGAGGCATGTCGACGCGCGAAGCCATCGCCCACCTGCAGGCCATCACCGGCCGAATCGCTGGCGCCGACATCGTCGAGTTCAATCCCGCCCAGGACAACACGCAAATCACCGCTATGGTCGCGGCCAAACTGCTAAAAGAAATCCTGGGCAAGATGATCGCCGGCTGAGAATCGTGTGGTGACGGAGCTCTGCCTCGTCCATCTGTGTGGAGCGGGCGCCCTCGCCCGCTAGCCGAGCGAAGCTCGGCAGGCCCTGGCAAAACTTCTGCGACTCCCGTCGGGCCCGCATCGTCTATTCATCCGGAGGCTTCCTATGAACTCCGGAATCATCGACATCCTCAGCCCTTACTCCGTGCCGGAAACGTTAGCGCGCCTGCAATCCATTCTCAAAGAAAAGGGTGTGACGGTTTTCGCACTCATCGACCACAGCGGCGAGGCCGCTAAAGTCGGCCTCACGATGCGTCCCACGCAACTGCTCATCTTTGGCAATCCGAAAGGCGGCACACCGGTCATGGTGGCCGCTCCGAGTGTGGCGATCGATTTTCCGCTGAAGGCGCTCGCCTGGCAGGATGCCCAAGGCAAGGTATGGCTCTCGTACAACTCGCCCGAATATCTTCAGCAGCGGCATGGCATCCCGGCCGATCTGCTGAAGAACATCGCGGGCCCGGCTGCGCTCCTTCTGAAGGCTGTGGAATAATAGCGGGCTTACTCAGACATGCCCGCCAGCGACAATCCCAATCGCGCCCGCGATCATCTTGCCAATGAACGCACGTTCCTGGCGTGGGTGCGAACCGGTATTGCGACGATCATCTTTGGATTCGCAATCGGGCGCTTTTCGATCGCTCTGCGTGAATTCCTGCATCTGCAGGGATATGCTTCGACCACGTCGGGCGTTACGGCCTGGTTCGGAGTGATCTCGATTGTCGGCGGAGTGCTGCTGATCCTTGCCGGACTCGCCCGCTATCGCAAGACCCGGCTGCAACTCGAGACGAACAGCTTCGAGCCCGCTGGTTTTGTGGTCGATATTGTTTCGTACTTGCTGGGTCTGTTTGGTTTAGCGCTTGGCGGGTATCTTGTTTATATCGAGTTGTTCAGAAAGTGAGACTAGTTGCTTAGACCGCGAGATTATTACCACAAGCGCCGGGAGTGTAGCGCCGGCACCTTGCCGGCGGTTCCGAGGGCGCCTCGCCCTCGGCGCTGCCAGCCGGGAAAGAATTATGTGGTCACAGCACTAGATATTTAGAACTCAACAACTTAGCTTGGTGATCTAACTTAGGTGCGGATTTGGAGAGTCATGGCGGATCTGGCGAAGAGTCGGCAGGAGCAGAGCTCGCAGGAGAAGTGCCAGAGGGAGAAAGAAATGGCGGGGCGAGCCGCGGCTGAACTGGTGCGCGATGGAGATGTCGTTGGCCTGGGTACCGGCTCGACCGCCTATTTCGCCGTGCTCGCTCTAGGCGAGCGCGTGAAGACTGGCCTGAAGATTCACGGCATTCCCACTTCCAATGCTACCGCTGAGCTGGCCCGCGCCGCCGGCATTCCGCTCTCCACGCTCGACGAGCATCCGGCGATCGACTTTGATATCGACGGCGCGGACGAAATCGATCCGCAACTGAATCTGATCAAAGGCGGAGGCGGCGCGCTGCTGCGCGAAAAAGTCATTTCCGCGGCTTCGAAGAAAATGGTCGTGATTGCCGATTCTGGCAAACTGGTTCCCGTGCTCGGCAAATTTCCGCTGCCAGTCGAAATCGTAGCCTTCGCCAGAGCGGTGGTCGAAAAGAAGATTGCCTCGCTGGGCGCAACCATCAAGCTGCGAACACGCGCCGACGGCAGTCCTTACCTAACCGACAACGGCAATCCCATCCTCGATTGCAGCTTCGGGAGAATCGAAGACCCAGCCGCGCTGGCCCGCACCCTGAGCAACACGCCGGGTGTCGTGGAGCATGGACTGTTTATCGGATTGGCAAGCTTCGCGCTTGTGGGCCGCGGAGACCGAGTCGAGGAACTGAATGTCGCTCCAGCAAATCTCACGCAGGGATAGCCGCATTGGGAGTCAGTCGGGAAATGAAGCTCGATTGTATGTTTGTCAGCTCAACCCACAATCTCGCGCAAGGCCGCCAGCATCCTCTCCACTTCCTCCATCGTGTTGTAATGCACCAGCCCGATGCGCAGGAATCCGCCCAGACGCTCCACATCTAATTGCTCGGTCAGGTTGAGAGCGTAGTAATTTCCGTCCCACGTGAAGAAGCCGCGTTCGCCGAGCTTGGTCGCCAGCTCCAGCGGAGTGTGGCCTTCGATCCGCACCACGAAAGTCGCGCAGCGATGATCAAAGCGCCGCGGGTCGGTGATGCCGTATAGCTTCAGGCCCGGAATTTCAAGCAGGCCCGCAATCATTTTCTCCGTCATTGCCCGCTCGTGCGGATGGATCGCGGCATGTGCCGAAACAATTGCCTCGCGCCGGGTCAGTGTGGAGACGGGGCTCTGCCCCGTCCCGGCGGGGCGGAGCCCCGCCTCCACACGGTGCCCCAACTCCTCCCAATAGTCCACGCACGCTTTGATTCCCGCGATGCACTCGTGGTTGAGCGTTCCCCACTCCCAGCACTGCGGAATATTGTTGGTGTTGGGGCGCACTTTGTACGGGCGCAGCCGCTGCATGTGCTCGCGCTTGCCGTAGAGCACTCCCATATGCGGGCCGAAAAATTTGTAAGTCGAGCACGCCAGAAAATCGCAATCGAGCGCGCGCACGTCAATCAGTCCATGCGGCGCATAGTGCACCGCGTCGATGTAGCTCAGCGCACCGGCCTGCCGCGCCCGCCGCACGACTTCTTTCACATTGTTGATCGTTCCGACCGCATTCGACGCGTACCCGACTGCGACCAGCCGCGTATGGGTGGTGATCTGCCGTGCCAGGTCGTGCATGTCGAGCGTGCAATCGGCGGGATTGAACTTCGCCGCGCGGATCGTGACTCCTTTTTCTTCGAGCGCTTTCCACGGCGAAAAATTCGCGTCGTGATCGAGCAGCGTCAGGACGATCTCATCACCCGGTCCCAGCTCGCGTCCAAAAGCCCGGCTCATGGCATAGGTGAGCGAAGTCATGTTCGCGCCGAAGACAATTTCATCCGCCTCACAATTCAGGAAGTCTCCCATGGCCGCGCGCCCTTCCGCGATCATGCGGTCGGTGTTGCGACTGGTGTGGTAAGCGCCGCCGGTGTTGGCGTTGTTGTGCGCCAGATAATCCGAAATGGCGTCGATCACCCGCTTTGGAACCTGCGTGCCGCCTGGTCCATCAAGAAAAACGGCCAGCTGACCATTCACGGTCTGCGCTAGGGAAGGGAATTGCGAGCGAATCCAGGCAAGGTCGAGAGAAGTAGAGGAACCCTGCTCACCGGTTGGCATAGGAACGGTTGGCATAGGAACGATTGGCATAGGAAGCAATATTCTACGGCAGTTCCCAGCCTGTTGTAGTCGCCAAGGCGCGGCGCGAGTCCCTCTCCCTGGCGATCAAGCGATTTGCCGGCTCACGACGACCGCGTCTACTGTACCGTCACAGTAAATGTCTGCGTGGCCGCCGAACCTACCCCGTTCGTTGCCGTGAAGGTAAGACTGTAGGTACCTTTAACGGTTGGAGTCCCGCTGAGGGTCGCGGTCCCGTTTGGGTTGGCGACGAAGGTCACGCCCTTGGGCAGCGTCCCCTTCTCGGTGATAGTGGGAACTGGGTAGCCGGTGGTGGTCACGGTGAAGGAATCGGCTTTGCTCACGGGGAAAGTAGCACTCTTGGCGCTGGTGATGGCTGGGGCTTGGCCCACGGTCAAGGTAAACGCCTGCGTCGCCGGAGAACCGACTCCGTTCTGCGCTGTGAAGGTGAAGCTGTAGACGCCGGTGGCGGTCGCAGTCCCGCTAAGTTTGCCGTTCCCGGTGTGGTTGTCGACGAAGGTCACACCCATAGGCAGAGCTCCTGCCTCAGTGATGCTGGGAGTCGGGTAGCCGGAAGTGGCCACGGTAAACGAGCCTGCCGTACCCTCGACAAAGCTGGTGTTATTGGCGCTGCCGATGGCCGGAGCCAGGCCTACCGTCACGGTGAATGTCTGCGTGGCCGCTGAACCGATTCCGTTCGAAGCAGTAAAGGTGATGCTGGTGGGGCCGGTGGCGGTGGGAGTGCCACTGAGCGTGCCAGTCCCGTTTTTATTGTCAACGAATTTCAATCCCTTCGGCAGAGTTCCTTTCTCGGTGATGCTGGAGACCGGGTAGCCCGTCGTGGTCACAGTGAATGAGCCGGCGATCTTCACGACAAAGGTCACATTATTCGCGCTCGTAATGGCTGGAGCCTGATTCACGGTCAACGTGAAGGCCTGCGTGGCTGGCGATCCGATGCCGTTCTGCGCGCTGAAGCTGATGCTGAAGACGCCGCCGGCGGCGGGCGTGCCGCTGAGCGTGCCGGTCCCGTTGTGGTTGTCGACAAACGTTACGCCGCCCGGCAGAGCTCCCGTCTCACTGAAGCTTGGTGTCGGGTAGCCGGTCGTGGTCACCGTGAATGAACCGGCGGTACCGGCAGTGAAGGTTGTGTTATTCGCGCTCGTGATCGCCGGCGCCTGATTCACGGTCAGCGTGAAGGCCTGCGTCGCTGGCGATCCGATTCCGTTCGAAGCCGTGATGCTGAGGCTGAACACTCCGTTGGCCGATGGCGTGCCGCTGAGCGTGCCGGTCCCATTGTGATTGTCCACGAAGGTTACGCCACTCGGCAGGGCTCCGGTCTCGCTCAGGCTTGGAGTCGGGTACCCGGTCGTGCTCACCGGGAACGAACCGGCAGTGCCCACGGTGAAGGTTGTGTTATTCGAGCTGGTGATCGCGGGAGCCTGATTCACCGTCAGCGTGAAGCTTTGAACCGCGTTCGATCCGATCCCGTTCGAGGCAGTGATGCTGAGGCTGAACACTCCGTTGGCCGTTGGCGTGCCGCTGAGCGTGGCGGTCCCGTTGTGGTTGTCCACGAAGGTCACACCGCTCGGCAGAGCTCCCGTCTCGCTCAGGCTTGGAGTCGGGTACCCGGTCGTGCTCATCGTGAATGAACTGGAGGCGCCGGTTGTGAAGGTTGTGCTGTTGGCACTGGTGATCGCCGGGGCCTGATTCACCGTCAGGGTGAAGGGTTGCGTGGCCGGTGAGCCGATTCCATTTTGTGCGGCGAAGCTGATGCTGTAGATTCCGCCGGCTGTCGCAGCTCCGCTGAGCGTGCCGGTCCCGTTGTGGTTATCGACGAATGTTATGCCGCTGGGCAGAGATCCAGTCTCACTGAGAGAGGCGACTGGATATCCCATCGTGGTTACGGTAAATGATCCGGACGTACCCGTCACAAACGTCTTGTTACTCGCGCTCGTGATGGCCGCTGCCTGATTAACCGTCAGTGTGAAGGTCTGCGTTGCCGGCGATCCGACACCGTTCTGCGCTGTGAAGGTGATGCTAAAGAGGCCGCCGGCACTGGGAGTTCCACTCAGCGTAGCGGTGCCATTGTGATTGTCGACGAAACTAACGCCGCTGGGAAGGGCGCCAGTTTCGCTCAGGCTGGGTGTCGGATATCCCGTTGCACTGACCGTAAATGAACCGGCTGTGCCGACGGTGAGAGTAGTGTTATTCGCGCTCGTGATTGCTGGAGCCTGATTCACGGTGAGCGTGAAGCTTTGCACCGCGTTCGAGCCGATGCCGTTCGATGCCGTGAAGCTGATGCTATAAACACCGCCCGCGGATGGATTTCCGCTTAGCGTGCCAGTTCCATTGTGGTTGTCGGTGAACGTCACGCCGTTCGGCAATGCTCCCGCTTCGCTGAGGCTGGAAACCGGATAGCCAGCGGTGGTCACGGTAAACGAATTTGACGCGCCTGCGGTGAACGTCGTGTTGCCCGCGCTGGTGATTGCCGGGGCCTGATTCACCGTCAATGTAAACGCCTGGGTCGAAGGCGATCCGGCAGTGTTCGAAGCAGTAAAGCCGATGTTGAAGACACCGCTTGCAGTTGGCGTACCACCCAGCGTGCCGGTCCCGTTGTGGTTGTCCACAAAGGTCACTCCGCTCGGCAGCGCCCCCGACTCACTGAGGCTCGGGACCGGGTAACCCGTCGTGGTCACGGTAAACGCAGCTGGCGTACCCGAGGTGAACGAAGTGCTGTTCGCGCTCGTGATGGCCGCAACCTGATTGACTGTGAGCGTGAAGGTCTGCGTGGCGTTGGGCGAGACGCCATTCTGCGCGGTGAACGTGATGCTGAAGATTCCATTTGAGCTTGGCGTTCCGCTGAGCGTGGCCGTTCCGTTGTGGTTGTCGACAAACGTCACGCCACCCGGCAGAGTCCCCGTCTCGCTGAGGCTGGAAGTCGGGTAGCCCGTCGTCGTTACCGTAAACGATCCGGACGTGCCCACGAGGAAGGTCGTGCTATTGCTGCTGGTAATCGCCGGAACCTGGTTCACGGTCAAGGTAAAGGTCTGCGTTGAGGGCGATCCGGCAGTGTTCGAAGCCGTGAAGCTGATGTTGTAGACGCCACTGGTGGTAGGCGTGCCGCTGAGCGTGCCCGTCCCGTTGTGGTTGTCGACAAACGTCACCCCGCTGGGCAGAGATCCCGAATCACTGAGGCTGGGAACCGGGTAACCCGACGTGGTCACTGTAAACGAACTGCCCGCCCCCACCATGAAAGTTGTGCTGTTCGCGCTCGTGATCGATGCAGCCTGATTGACGGTAAGCGTAAAGGTCTGCGTTGCGTTGAAAGTGACGCCATTCTGCGCAGTGAAGGTGATGCTGAAGACACCGCTGGCGGTGGGCGTTCCGCTGAGCGTGCCGGTGCCGTTGTGGTTGTCTACAAACGTCACTCCGCTCGGCAGGGCTCCGGTCTCAGTCACGCCCGGCGTTGGGTACCCCGTGGTGGTCACCGTAAACGAGCCGGCGGTCCCCACCGCAAACGTTGTATTGTTTGTGCTTGTGATCGCCGGAACCTGGTTCACCGTCAAGGTAAAGGCCTGCGTTGCCGACCCCGTTCCGTTCTGCGCCGTGATACTGATGCTGTAGACGCCGCTGGCAGTTGGCGTCCCGCTGAGCGTGCCGGTGCCGTCTTTGTTGTCTACAAACATCACGTTACCAGGCAGTGTCCCCGTATCACTCAGGCTAGGAGGCGGGTAACCGGCCGTGGTGACGGTAAACGATCCCGCCGAGCCCACAACAAACGTCGCGTTATTGACGCTCGTAATCGCCGCTGACTCATTCACCGTCAACGTGAACGTCTGCACGTCCGGGGGATCGATCCCGTTTTGCGCGGTGAAGCTGATGCTGTAGACGCCATCCGCGGTGGGCGTTCCACTGAGCGTGCCGGTACCGTCCTTATTGTCCACAAACGTCACACCGTCCGGCAGGGTTCCCGTTTCACTCAGGCTCGCCGTCGGATATCCCGCCGTAGTCACGGTAAACGTATTGGGAGCGTTCGGCGTGAAGGCCGTGTTATTCATGCTCGTGATCACCGCAGCCTGATTCACTGTCAACGTAAAGGTCTGCGTGGCTGCCGAGCCGATTCCGTTCTGCGCCATGACGCTGAAGCTGAACACGCCGCTGGTGGCGGGCGTGCCGCTGAGCGTCCCCGTACCGTCGTTATTGTCCACAAACGTCACACCGTCCGGCAGGGCTCCTGTCTCACTCAGGCTCGCTGTCGGGTATCCCGTCGCGCTCACCGTAAAAGAACCGGCGGCGGCCACCGCGAACGTGGCGCTATTAGCGCTGGTGATAGCCGGTGACTGGTTGACCGTCAGTGTGAAGGTCTGCGTGACGGCCGAGCCGATTCCATTCTGTGCGGTGATACCGATACTGTAGGCGCCGCTGGTGGTGGGCGTGCCGCTCAGGATGGCAGTGCCATCATGGTTGTCATTGAAACTCACACCGCCGGGTAGAGAGCCGGTCGCAGTCAGGCTCGGCGTTGGGTACCCTGTCGTGGTCACAGTAAACGATCCGGGTGTGCCCATTAATAACTTCGCGTTGTTTGCGCTCGTGATGGCAGCGGCCTGATTCACCGTCAGGGTAAAGGTCTGCGTCGCGGCCGTGCCGACTCCGTTCTGCGCCGTAAAGCTGACGGTGTACATGCCGCTGGTGGTGGGGATTCCGCTGAGCGTACCGGTGCCGTCATGATTGTCCGCGAAGGTGACTCCGATGGGCAGAACTCCCATCTCGCTGAGGCTCGGGATGGGAGAACCGGTGGCGGTCACGGTAAACGAAGCGGCGACGCCCAACATGAACATCGCCGCATTGGCGCTGGTGATGGCGGGCGGCTGATCGACCGTAACCGTGTCAGTGTTTGAATTCGCGCTATGTATTGCGCCTCCTCCTGACACGGTGGCCATATTTTGAACGCTGCCGGGGGAGTTAGCCGGCACGTTCACATTGAGCGTGATCGCTCCGAAGCTACTGCCTCCGGCAACCGCGTCACCATTCGTACATGTCAATCCCTGCGTGCCGATTCCGCCGCAGATCCAGTCGGTTCCCGCGGCGCTGCTCACGGTGTAGCCGCCGGGCAGCGTGTCGGTGACCGTCACTGTTCCGGAGCTGGTGCTGCCTGCCGCTGTATTACTCACCGCGATGGACCAGGTTCCCGTCTGCCCCGGAGTGAAATCGCCGGAATGGGACTTGGTCACGCTCCAGACGGGCGTGCTGGAGGGTATGTTGATGCACCATCCGCCGGCGATGCTGCCGTCTCCGCCGCTGCCCGTCTGCGCCAACAGCTCCCACGTGCCGTTGAGATTAGCGTTGTTGAATTCGGAGGCAAACGTTGCCGCGCCGTCGGTGGCCGCGTAATCGTAGGGTCCAGCCGGAGCCGGGGCCGCAAAATTAAAAGCGCTGCCGATGAATGAACCCGGTTTGAACGTGCCACTTGCCAAAGGCGTTCCGCTCGGCAACGAGTTCACAGCAGCATCGTTGAGCGTGACAGTGACGCCGCTGATCGAGCCGGTGCTGCCCGCATTTGCAAAGGGCACAAACAGCTTCCCAGTGGGGCTCACCAGCAGCAAATTCAACGCCTGGATATCATCCGAAGTGATTTGATTCAGCAGTAGCGTCACGCCGGAAGCGCTATTGCTCGCGCCGGTTACAAATATCTTCGACGGATACGGAGTGCCGGCACTGGCCGATTGCAAGCTCACCGCACCCTGATTGCAATACTGCGTTCCGTTCACAACCGTGTGATTGTCTGCTTCCTGGCTGATAACGGCAGAACTAACGAGATACGCTGCAGAGGGACCGCTGAAGCCGCTGTAAGTCGCCGTAATAGAGTGCGTGCCCTCCGGGAGCGCCGTCGTCGAAAAAGAGGCTTGGCCATTGGCATCGAGGGCCACCGGGCCAGTCGGACCGCCGGCCACCGGGTTGCCATTTTCCGTGAAGGTGACGGAACCATTGGCACCGACCGGAGTATTGCTTCCGTATGTGACGGCGGCAGTGAAGGTGACCGAGTCGCCAGTGAAGGAAGGATTGTCGTTGGACTGAAGAACCGTCGTCGTCCCAACAGGTGCGACCAGCACCGAGAAATTCCCGGTTACGGTCGTCGGCGCCGCTGGCATTGTGAAGTTGGCGCTGGCTGCAGTGTTCGAATCGAACGTTCCGCCGTTTGAACTTGCCCAGTTGATGAAAGCGAAACCGTTAGCGGGATTGGCCGTCAGCGGAATGGATGCGCTTGCGGCGTAGTAACCACCGGAACCGGGCGTGACCGTGCCATCGTTCGATGGAGAAGCTTGCGTGGTCAGCTGATATTGGGTATTGAAGCTGGCGGTATAAGGCGTGGTGGCCGCGGGCGCGATGATGGTATGCGATTGCGCGCCGCTGTCGGACCAGCTGCCGAATACATACTGCGTGCCTGGGCTCCCAGGCTGCGGCGAGGAGACCGAAACAGAGTGCGAAGACCCCACGATCCAGCCAAAAGTCTGCTGGGTGGTGTAGACGTTGCCGTCCACGGTGTAGGAGAGTCCGCCTGGGCTGGTGTTGAAGGTGACGGAATCATAGCTCTTGAAGGGCGGAGTCTGAGTCGGGAACGGCCAACTCAACACGCACGCGCCCAGTGGACAGGCATAAAGGGTTGTGGTCTGTGCCGTATCCAGGTTAGGAATGATTGCTCCGATGTCCGTGCCGTCCGAGGCAGCATTATGGAAAAAGCTCGGGCTCTTGCCTGTAAGCAACTCGAAGCCGTGATAGTCGGAAAGCACCAGCGGCATGGAGGACGAGCTCATGGCTCCGGTGAAACCAACACAGCCCGTACC
>JBAQJU010000140.1:0-17411 GCA_049300475.1 Terriglobales bacterium
CGCTGCCACGCCAAGTGGAGTTGCGCATCGTGGACGCGTCTCCCAGCGCCCCAGCCAGCCTGGATATCTATATCGTCGCACCCGGTGTCGACATCGCCCAACTCCAGCCAACTATTTCACCCCTCGAATTGGGACAGGCGAGCGTTTACGTGGACCTCATGACTGAGAGCAGCGGCTATGCGCAGATCATGGTGATCGTGACGAAATCGGGAGACACAACCAGGACTCAACTTCTCAATAAGATCTACACCCTCTATGACGGGCAGATCCGTACGCTGGTGCTGGTTGACTCCCCTGGAGGCGGCGCGCTTTCATTCGTTCCGCTGGAATTGAACGATCTTAACTGACAAGCAAAGGCGACATCCGCCCGGCATGCTCCCGACTTGACCAATAAGGCCTGCCGGCAAACTTGAGGTGTCTGCTGAGTTAATCGGATAGAGTCGAACAATCGGCAAGTCATGCTGAGGCAACGCGCTGACCTACGAATGGCGGGCGCGCGTGATGAGATGCACCAACACTGTCACGGGGGATTCACAAACTCTTAACTCTCTCTTCATAAAGTAGCAACGAAATTCAGAAACAATCAGTCATGCCTGAATTTCCAATTACGGGTGATGACAACATTGCGCAGACCCACGAACAAAATGTCTTCACGCAACCGGATAGCATTCTCGGCCTTCCGTCTTTCGCCGCAAAATTCATACCCATGCGGCAAGCCCACGCTCTCTATCGCCGCGTGCGCCTGGCACCCGAAGGCTTTCGGCTCAGAACCCTGCTCTCGGAAATGAAGATCGATCTCGATGTCCAGGTCGCCGACCTCCAGCGCATTCCGGCAAAAGGCCCATTGGTGGCCGTTCCCAACCGTCCATTCGGTGTGCTCGATGGAGCCGCACTGGGTGCGCTGTTGTCGGGCGTGCGCTCCGACGTCCGGGTGCTCACGAATTCGCTGCTGGCAAGTATTCCCGAACTGCAGCAGCATTGTTTCTTTATCGATCCCTTCACGTTCTCTTCGTCCGCCGAGAATCTGAAATCTTTGCAGCTTGCTGCAGGATGGCTGCGGAAGGGTGGCGCCCTTGCCGTGTTTCCCGCCGGCGAAGTCTCGCGGATCGACGTCCGACAGGGCCAAGTCATTTATCCCGTCTGGAAGACCATCGCCGCCCGCCTCGTGCGCCAGACCGGAGCGAACGCCCTCCCTGTCTATTTTTGTGGCCGCCATAGAATGACCTTTCCGCTTCTCGATCTCATCAATCCAAGGCTCCGCACACTCTTCCTGCTGCAAGAGTTCTTGCAGCGGCAGGGAAGGAAGATCCAGGTTCGGGTCGGTAAACCGATCCCCTCGGAGTTGATTGCCAGTCTTGACAGCGAAGAGGAAGCGACGGAATATCTTCGCCTTCGCATTGATCTGTTATCGCATCGCGGCAAGAAGCCCATCTCTCTTTCCGCGCAGGTGCGTGCCGCGCTGCCCCGCAAACCGCATCAGTCCATTGTTTCTGAAGTTCCGGCGCGCTTTGTGATCGATGATATTGCTGCCCTGCCTGCGGATCGCCTGCTCACCGAAAATGCCGAACTTGCAGTGTACTGCGCACGCGGCCGGGAGTTGCCACACCTACTCGACGAACTTGGACGCCTCCGCGAGATCACCTTCCGTGCCGCCGGCGAAGGCACCGGACAAAGCATCGACCTCGACCACTTCGACGCCCACTATTGGCACCTTCTTCTCTGGAACAAGAACAAACAAGAGTTGGCTGGCGCTTACCGGGCGGGAAATACCGACGAGATCATTCGCGCCCACGGCATCAAGGGCCTCTACACTCACACCGTCTTTCGCTACGACGAACGATTATTCCTGAAGATCGGCTCGGCACTGGAACTCGGGCGCTCGTTCGTGCGTCCGGAGTATCAGCGCCAGTACGCCCCACTTTTGCTGTTGTGGAAAGGCATCGCGCGCTTCGTCGCTACCCGCCCCGAAACGCCGGTTCTTTTCGGGGCAGTCAGCATCAGCAGCGAGTACAGCAGCCCCTCCCGCGAAATGATAGTCCGCTATTTCGAGCAGCGCGAAGATGGACGCGAGTTCACCGACCTCATCCAGCCGCGCAGTCCGTTCCGCGCGCCCAAACTCCGCCGTTGGGATTGCGATGCTATCTGCAGTACCTTGCGAAATCTCGATGAATTGTCCGAGCCCATCGCTGACGACGAAGAAGATGGCAAAGGCCTCCCTATCCTCCTCAGGCAGTATGCGAAGCTGGGAGGCAAGTTAATCGCCTTCAATCTCGACCACAAGTTCTCCGATGTCGTCGATGGCCTTGTCATCGTCGATCTGCGCCGGACAGAATCTGCGCTATTAGAGCGCTACATGGGCGAAGAAGGCTACACCTGCTTCCGCCGCTTCCACGATCTGCGATAGCGGTTTTTGCGGAATCTCGGTTCCTGCTCCACCTCAGTTTGCTGTTTACGTCCTCTACAAAACGCCAGCGCTTCGCCTCCTTGAGAACCGGGCGAAATGTGCCGATCTCGATGTTCACGTGAATAACTCATCTAGATGCTGCCAAGTCCACGGCTTTCATTGACTTGCCCGATTCACCCACGTAAGATTTGCCACACATGATCGGCCAGACCATTTCGCACTACCGCATCCTCGAGAAACTTGGCGGCGGCGGCATGGGGGTGGTCTACAAGGCCGAAGATACTCGCCTGCACCGCTTCGTCGCTCTCAAGTTTCTTCCCGATGAAGTCGCGCGCGATCCACAAGCGCTGAGTCGTTTCGAGCGCGAAGCGCAGGCTGCTTCCGCACTGAACCATCCAAACATCTGCACGATTCACGATATTGGCGAGGAAGATGGAAAAGCTTTCATCGCCATGGAATATCTGGAGGGCTCGACTCTCAAGCACCAGATCGGCGTTCGGCCACTGGAAATGGAATTCCTGCTTTCGCTGGGCGTCGAGATTGCCGATGCTTTAGACGCCGCGCATGCCAAGGGAATCATCCATCGCGACATCAAGCCCGCGAACATCTTCGTCACCGAGCGCGGCCACGCCAAGATTCTTGATTTCGGGCTGGCAAAAATCACGCCCTATGCGGGCCGGCCCGCGCAGACGGCGGCGACCTCCGCACTCACAGCGGTTAGTGATGAGAACCTGACCAGTCCAGGGTCAGCAATCGGTACGGTGGCCTACATGTCACCGGAGCAGGCGAAAGGCAAGGAACTGGACCGCCGCACGGATCTGTTCTCGTTTGGCGCGGTTCTCTACGAGATGGCGACGGGCCTGGTCGCGTTCCGCGGAGACACTTCGGCTGTCATCTTCCATGCGATTATTGAACGCGCGCCCGCGGCCCCGACTCGGATCAACCCTGATATTCAGCTCAAGATGGAAGACATCATCAGCAAAGCTCTCGAAAAGGACCGGGAGTTGCGCTACCAGAACGCGGCCGACATGCGCGCGGACCTCAAACGCGTCCGCCGGGAGATGGAATCCGGGCGGACTCCCGTGCTGGAGAGTGGCGATACCACCCTGCCGCCTCACCTTGCCAGCGGATCGGGGATTCGCGCTGCGGCGGACTGCGGATCGGCGGCGGTAGCCACGGCATCCAGCGGCCGCGTAGCAGCGGCACCGGGAAGCGCGCAGGTAGCAGCCGCAGGTTCCGCGTCGGGCGTTATTCCCGGGCCCCTTGCGCGTCCGAAATGGCCTCTTTACTTAGCCCTGGCAGCGATCTGCGTAATTGCTGTCATGGGGATGATTCTGTATCAGCGACGCGCACATGCAATTACAGAAAAGGACTCGATCCTCGTCACAGATTTCGTGAACACAACCGGCGACGCGGTATTCGACGGCACACTGAAGAAGGCGCTCGCTGTCGATCTGCAGCAGTCGCCATTTCTCAACGTGGTGCCCGAGCAGCAGGTGGTGAAGACGCTGAAGTATATGGGCCGCGCACCCGATCAGCTCGTGACCAGCGATATCGGCCGCGAAATATGCCAGCGCAACGGAATCAAAGCCATGCTTACTGGCTCGATCGCGCTGGTCGGCAGCCAATACCTGGTCACGCTCGAAGCCATCAATGTCTCCACGGGAGATTCCCTAGCGCAGGAACAGCAGCAGGCTTCTGGGAAAGACTCGGTGCTCAGCACACTGGGCAGTGCGGCAACGAAACTGCGCGAAAAACTGGGTGAGTCGCTGGCCTCGGTGCAGAAGTTCGACAAGCCGCTTGATCAGGCCACCACGTCTTCGCTCGACGCGCTCAAAGCGTTCACGCTTGCCGACCAGCTGCACAATAAGTTAGAGGACATCGAATCCGTACCACTTTATCAACGGGCGATCGAACTCGACCCCAACTTCGCTTTCGCTCACCTGCGCCTCGGCGTGGTCGCTGGGAACACGGGCCAACCATCCCTGGCTAAGAAAGAGGTGGCGAAGGCGTTCGAACTGCGGGACCGTACCAGCGAATATGAACGGCTATACATTACCGCCTACTACTATTTCGATATTGGACAACTGGACAAAACGATTGAGGCGTGGGAGTTGATGAAGCAGACTTATCCACGCGACGAACCCTCCCGCATCAATGTCGCAGTGGCTTATCAGCAAATCGGGCGGGACGAGAAAACCGTCGAGAACTGTCTGGAGGCGATCCGCCTTGCGCCCGACACACTGAACTGCTACCTGATCGGCGCCCAATCCTACGCAAAGCTGGGCAGGTTCGACAATTCCGATGCCCTGCTGGCGCAGGCACAGCAGCGAAACATTAAAGGCAGCTCTCTTTACCTCAGTTTAGCGCGCTCCGCGCTTTTCCGCGGGGACGCCGCCACGGCGGCAAAGATGCAAGATTTGGCCAAAGCGACTCCCGAAGGCGAGTTGCGAGTACTGGAGCAGCAAGCGGAGTACGCCGCCGCACTCGGCCAGGTGTCGCGGGAGCGGGACCTGCGAGCGCAAGCGATCGGGCGGGCGAAAAGTCTAGGTATCCCAGATTTGGCCGCGCGCCGATTGATAGATGAAGCGGACACAGACGCCGCGCTCGGATATTCCTCTCGCGTCGCCGGGCAGATTGATGCCGCACTCGCGTTGTCGCGCGATCCCTCTCTGCTCGCGGACGCGGCCGATGCCGCTTCTGCCGCGGGCAATGGCAACGATCAGAAAGCCGAGTCGCTGCTAGCGGAGGCCCGTCGCGCGCGCCCGGAAGACACGTTCATCCAGAATGAAATTGCTCCGCGGGTGGAAGCACGATTTCAGATTCGCCACGGCAAGGCCGCGGCCGCAGTTCAGACGCTCGAGGTTGCGCAACCTTACGAGGATGGGATCTATTTTGACAATCATCTTCTGCGCGGGGAAGCGTACCTCGCTAGCGGTCAAGCCGGCAACGCCGTTTTGGAGTTTCGCAAAGTCCTGGCCCGCCGCGGCCTGTCCGTGGGGTCGGTCACTTATCCGCTCGCTCAACTTGGGCTGGCGCGAGCGTTATCTGCCCAGCATGACACCGCGCCCGCCCGCACCGCCTATCAGGATTTCTTCGCTCTCTGGAAAGATGCCGACGCTGACATCCCCGTGCTGAAAGAAGCCCACGCGGAGTACGCGAAGCTGCAGTAGTTCCCGCGAGACGGCGGCGCTACTGTTCGAAAGGTTGTGTATACTCTTTCTCCACCATGAAGCATCCGAGATTTGGTTTTACTCTATTGCTCCCTTTCATTTTTATTAGCCTTGCAGCGGCCGTGCAGGATCGCGTTGCTGCCGCGGTTGATTCACTACCGTCCGTTAAGAAGATCGATCAAGTTGCGATTTCACCCGACGGGGCGCAGGTCGCATACATTGTGGATGGCCAGCTTTCGGTGACCACACTACGAGATGGGACGTCGCGGCGGCTCGCAGCCGACCAAAGCGCGGCACGCGATGTCACCTGGTCTGCCGATAGTCGCCACCTCGCGTGGCTGGGCGATTTGCCTGGAGACGTGCCTGCCGCGCAATTATGGAGCGCGTCGGCTGACGGCAGCGGTCTGGTGAGGCTCGCTGATTTGAAGGGGTATGCCGAGACGCCGCGTTTTTCACCCGACGGAACGAAGCTCGCGATTCTTTATATAGAGGATATGCCGCGCGTGGCGGGACCGCTGCAGCCGATGACGCCGCTGGCTGGTGTGCTGGGCGAGAAAATTTTCGAGCAGCGGATTGCGGTGGTCGATCTTGAATCGAACAAGCCAGGATCGAGCAGTCTAGCGTCGAGCAATCCGGGGTCGAAGAAATTAACGCAAGTCACGCCTGCGGATATTTATGTCTATGAATATGACTGGACACCGGATTCCAGGGGTTGGGCGGCGATCGCAGCACACGGATCCGGCGACAACAACTGGTGGATTGCGCGCCTCTACACGGTCGACGCGGAAGACGGCGAGATGCATGAGATTTATGAGCCGAAGTGGCAGATCGCCGAGCCCCACATTTCTCCCGATGGAAAGTCCGTCGCGTTTATTGAAGGACTGATGAGCGATGAAGGCCTGACGGGCGGCGATGTCCAGGTTGTGCCGATAACGGGTGGCATCGCGCGCAATTTGACGCCGGGGATTAAGGCGTCACCGTCGTCGCTTGCGTGGACTGGGCCTGACCACATCAGCATGGTGGCGAACGTGGACGGGACGTCAGGATACGCAGTCATCACTGCGGCGAGTTATCAGGTTGGGTCGAGTTGGAAGGGCTGGACGGGCGAGGAAATGATTGGCACGAGCGCGGATGCCTGGGTTCCAGCGGCTTCATTCTCACGGGATGGATCGGCGAGCGCGGTGGTGCGGCAGTCGGCGAGTACGCCGCCCGAAGTCTGGGCTGGGCCAATGGGCGCGTGGAAGCAGATCACACACGTGAACCAGGATGTCCGCGCGAGTTGGGGGGAGAGCCGCAACGTGCACTGGTTCTCTTCGGGAAAGATGGATGGAGACACGCGGATCGAGGGCTGGCTGATGCTGCCCAAGGATTACGATCCTGCCCGGAAGTATCCGCTGATTGTGAGTGTACATGGCGGTCCTTCGTGGGCATGCACGTCGAAGTGGCCGGCGGGCATGGGCGGCATGGCGCCCGCGTCTCTGCTGGGCTGGTTCGTTCTTTGTCCGAATCCACGTGGTAGTTATGGACAAGGGGAAGCGTTTGCACAGGGGAACCTAAGAGATTTTGGAGGAGGCGATTATCGCGACATCATGGCCGGAGTGGATGCGATGATCAAAGAATATCCGATTGATGCGGCGAGGATTGGAATTCGGGGACACAGTTACGGCGGCTACATGACGATGTGGGCAGAAACGCAGACGTCGCGATTCGCTGCAGCGGTGGCCGGCGCCGGGCTTTCCGATTGGCAGAGCTACTACGGTGTAAACGATATTGACGAGTGGATGATCCCGTTCTTTGGCGCTTCCGTATATGACGACCCGGTGGTCTATCAGAAGTCAGACCCGATTCGCTTCGTGAAAAATGTGAAGACGCCCACGCTCATTCTGGTGGGCGACCGCGACGGCGAAGTGCCGATCGAGCAGTCGATCGAGTGGTACCACGCTCTGCAAACGATGAAGGTTGCGACGCAGATGGTGGTATATCCCAACGAGGGGCACGTATTCTATAAGGATGCGGATGCGCGCGACTACACGGTGCGGATGCTGCGCTGGTTCGAGCAGTGGTTCGGAGAAAAGAAGGACTAAGACTTAAGGCAGAACGTGGCGGTAAGTCAGCTTTGGGTTCGACTAGCGCTCTGGTTGTAGTCTGGGCTGTAGCGGAACGGCGCTGGTCACTTGGTGGGCCCAGCGCATCGCCTCGTTATAGGCACTATTCATAAAGTACAGTGACAAATCGAGCTTCTTCCCAATGCTTGTAACCTTTTCCCAGTTGCCCGCCTCTCGCGCCATCATGAGGTCGTAAATCGGTGAAAGGGGCGTCTGGACACCGGTCTTCCAACCCATGAGTTGTGCCTTCGTATTAGGATCCAGGGACAATTTTTCGATTACGACTCCGATCGGCACTTCAAGAATCGCGTCCATCAGGGATAGCATGCCCATCAGGAACACATCGGACTCCACGTGTTTGACCTTCGGGGCGATCAGTTCACAGAAGCGAGCACGAACCATCGACGCCAGGACCAAGTCGGAAGACTTTTCACGACCGATGACCAGGGTAGTGGCCATCCGTATCCATCGGACCAATTCCCGCTCTCCCAACAAGTTCAGTGCATGCCGAACCGACGAGACGGGTGACGACATCCCCAGCAACGGCGAGTTCAAATAGCACAGCAGCCGGTAACAGAGTGAAGGTTCACGCTTGATGAGGTCTTCGATCTCCTGGAAATCCGCCTCGGGCTTTGAGATCGCCTGTAGCAGAAGCAGGTAGGTGGCCTGGTTTGCGGGAATCTGCCGGGCGCGCATCCGTTCGGGATGCCGGAAAAAATAGCCTTGAAATAATGTGAAGCCGTTTTTCTTTGCTTTTGTGAGCTCCTGACGAGTTTCGACCTTTTGCGCCAGCATTCGGCACTGCTCGCTGGCATAATGCGCAGCCAGGGCGGAGTTTTCGGGTTCCGGAACGTCTTTGAGATCGACTTTGATGAAGTCCGCATAGGGGACGAGAGACTCCCTTGCGTCACCCAATGCAAAGTTATCCAGAGCTATGGCGTATCCCTGCAGTTTGAGACGCTGACACGCGCGCAGCACCTCATCATCGGCAGGGATGCTTTCCTGGATCTCGACCACCACCTCGCCGGGAGGCAACAGTAAGAAGTATTCTTCCAATAACATCCGGCGCGTGAAATTGACGAATGCGAGGCGCCCATCGCATAAAACATTGAGCCCGATCGTGTTCAACGTGTCGATGGTGGCGCGAGTAGCGCTTTCGAGATCAGACGTAAAGTGATCGTCTGCCGGGCTCTCGCGAAAAAAGAGCTCATAACCGAACACGCTTTCGTCCGCAGTCAGAATCGGCTGGCGCGCGATACATGCGCTATGGTTTTCGCTGCGAGCCGCATATGGTTGAGTGCCCATAGTTGGTTGGTCTCTTATCGGCAATGTCGATCGCGAACTTTATTTCCTGAGGCGCAGGCGCGGTGCTTTATTGACCGGGATGCATCAGTCTGGGCTGATTCCGCTATGAATTACCAAAGTCGTTGTTCTCCCGTTTTCCTAGTTCCGGTTTATTTCCCCTGCGACTGACGATGGGCGGCGCTGTTGGTGGCGAAATCAAGGATTTCCGCCAGGCGCTCCCGAACGCAGTAATTCCTCCTGACCTCCTGGCAGCCGGCCCGGGCGATCGCCTCGCGCTCATCCTCGTGCGCGACGTAGTAGCGGATGAGATCGGCAAGTTCTTGCGGTTTTGCAGGATCGTAAATGCGGCAGTGGACGCCGTCGCGAAAGGGATTGTCCTCGGTGTGATAGGTGAGCAGAAAGGTTCCGCAGGCCATGGTCTCAAATGGACGGGCGACCATCATGGTCATGTTGTTGCTGGGAAGAGCGACATGCACCTTGATCTGCCGGATATTCTTCGCCAGCAATTCGGCCCATTCGCGCTGGCATTCCCCGCCGAGGTCGCGGACCGTGACTCCATTGGCGTGGAAATTCACATCCGGCAGGAGTGGCAGCAACTGGCTCAGGAACTCCATTCGTTTCTTATAGAGCGTTCCGACGAAGGCCGCCTCGTATTTCTTTTCCATCATGCGCCGTGAAGCGCAAGCCTCGTCACATCCGTGGCCGGGCTGACCTTCGAGCGCGCACGGCTTGAACATTTCCAGGTCGATAAAACCCTTGAGGTATTGGCCGCCAAGGCGCGCCACGTCTTCGCGGTCAGGAAAATAGTGCAAATCGTACCAGTCGGCAAAGATGTCGTAGTGAAACTGCACATCCCGACGATTGGTCGACTCCAGATACAATGCCACCCGACGGGCTTTCAGCTTGCACCACTGCTCTTTTCCGTAGAGAGTGTTCAGCCACACGGCAACATACTCCGGACCGGCAACCAGAATCACATCGCAGCTTTGCAGATCTTCGAGCGTCGGCATCTTGGCAAGTATTCGTTGGTAATCTTCGCGGCCGACCTGCTGCAGAACTGCGCCATGACCGTTGGTCGGAATGGTTCCCTCCAGCACCTCATGGCCTATGGAGCGAAGGGAAGCGGCCATGGAAAAGATGGACCAGGAGGAGAGAACTGTTCCTGTATGGAAATAAGCGATACGCATAGATCCCGAGGTTTCCTTAGGGAGAAGTATTCTTAAGCAGTTCAAAGGCCATGTGGGCGCCGGCGCGGGCATTCGAACCGAAACAGGTAATTCCTGGGAAGCGCTTTGTAATAACGGATTTAAGGGATGACTGCGGGGCGGTTCGAAGGCGAATCATGGGTTGCGGTTACTGGCCGATTAGACTTGGGCATGGATCGGTACTTGGTTCATGAGAGCACCATTAGAGCGAGCTGTCTTGGCAGGCAAAGTGATAGCAGTCGCCTTCTTCGCCTTTACGGTTCTTGTCTCATGTGACACCCTATTGTCGTGATCAAGGACAGATCCCCTAACGAGGTCCGAATTCTGGTGATCGCCGCTGCTCACCAACTTCCTGCCCCGCCAGACAACTTCACTGGTCGAAAGCAAGAACTGGAGAGGTTGCGGGCGTCGATTTTCTCGGGTGGCGCGATGATTTTCGCAACTACAGGTCAGGACGGAGTGGGGAAGACAGCGCTCGCGCTAAAACTGGCCGACGAGATTGGGGATCAGTTTCCCGATCCGCAAATCTATTTGAATTTGCGGGGTGAGAGCGAAAAGCCGGTCACACCAAGCGAGGCGATGGCCTGCGTGCTTCGCGCCTTTGAGCCGGAGGCGAAGCTGCCCCGGCAAGAACAAAAGTTGGTCGAGCTCTATCGCTCGGTTCTGGAAGGGAAGCGCGCTCTCCTGCTGATGGACGACGCGCGGGATCTCGAACAAGTGGAGCCACTTCTCCCTCCCAGGAGTTGTTGTTTACTGATAACCTCGCGCCGGCGTTTCGCGTTGCCCGGACTTTACGCGATGGGCCTCGATGTGCTCCTCCCTGCGGAAGCTCAAGAATTGCTTCTTAAGATTGAACCTCGCACTGGCGAGGAAGCGCCCGCCATCGCCGATCTTTGCGGATACATTCCGCGGGCCTTGCGGCTGGCGGCGACGGCGCTGGCAGAACGTGTGGATATCACTCCCTCTGACTACCGGAAGCGGCTGGCGGAAGAGCGCAAGCAACCGAAGTTGCTAGGCGACGGAAATGAGCGCGTCGAAGCCGCGATCAGCCTGAGCTACAGCCTGCTCGATCCCGACGCGCAAGCGCGCTGGCGGATGCTGGGCGTTTTCCAGGAAACCTTCGATGAGCCCGCGGCGGCGGCCGTTTGGAATGCTGAAGCGACCTTGTCAGAAGACGCACTTGACCTGCTGACCCAATATTCCTTGCTGGAGTGGAATGATAATGCCCATCGTTACTGTCTGCCTGACCTGATGCGCGACTTTGGGTGCCAGAGAGTGCGGGCGGACGAGTGGAACGAGGCGGCACTTCGGCACTCTCGGCGCTACCTGGAAGTGCTTCGTTACGCGGACGACCTCTACCTTGACGGCGGCGAGTCTTTGATGCGCGGGCTGGCATTGTTTGATCTCGAGCGTGGAAACATCGAAGCGGGACAAACCTGGGCCGCCGGCCATGCTCCCAGTGATCCTGAGGCAGCGAAGTTGTCGAACAGCTACCCGGCCGCGGGCGCACATTGCCTTGGTCTGCGCCATCATCCACGCGAGCGCATCCGCTGGCGAGAGGATGCTCTAGCGGCCGCCACACAGTTGAAAGACCGAGGTGCGGAACGTGCACACCTTGGCAATCTGGGCGCTGCCTACATGAAACTAGGTGAGTACCGCCGCGCCATTGAATACTACGAAAGACATCTGCAGATCGCACGCGAGCTCAATGACCGGAGCGGTGAAGGACAGGACCTGGCCAACCTGGGGAATGCTTATGACTTTTTGGGCGACCATCATCGCGCCATTGAATGTTATGAACAGCAACTGCAGATCGCACGAGATCTTGACGACCGGCGCCGCGGAGGCAATGCGCTGGGCAGCCTGGGCGCTGCCTACCACGCGCTGGGGGGATACGAGAGCGCCATCCAGCACCACGAGCAGGCGCTGGTTCTGCATCGAGACATTGGGGATCAGCGCGGCCAAGGCATGGCGCTCGGCAACCTCGGCATCGCGAACTACCGGTTAGGAGAACACCGGCGCGCCGTCGCTTTCTATGAGGAGCAGTTGCAGATTGCGCGTGCGACCAACGATCGGCACAGCGAAGGCAATGCCATTTGGAACATGAGTCTGGCGCTCGATGAACTCGGCGAAAGAAAGAAGGCCATCGAACACGCAAAGGCCGCGCTCAAGATCCGCGAAGAAATCAAGGACGCGAACGCCGCGAAGGTGAGAAGGCAGCTCGAGGAGTGGCAAAAGCAATGACGTAGAGGGCAATCCCCGCCGTCATGATTCGAGCACTGCCCGCATTTTGGTCAAGAGTGCCCGGGTTGAGAACGGCTTGATGATGAGCGTCGACTCCTGTCCCAGTACGCCTTGTTCTACCATCGCGTTTCTCGAATATCCCGACATGTAAAGCACCTTTAGTTCGGGACGGAGCTTCTTGATTTCCGATACCAAGTCCGGTCCGGTCAGGTCGGGCATGACGACATCCGTAAGTAATAAATCAATGCTGCGGTCATATTGCTGGGCCAGCGCCAGAGTGCGCGCTGCATTTTCCGCAGCCAGAACTGTATAGCCCTTGCTCTTTAGAACGTGGACCGTCAAGTTGCGCAAAGCAGCTTCGTCTTCTGCGACCAATACGGTTTCTGTGCCCGCGGGAGGAGTGGAATCTGCGGTCAGAGGGGCAAGGCGTTCGGCGGGCTGGCCCGCGCACGGGAGGTAGAGTTTGAAAGTAGTTCCGCGGCCAGGTTCACTGTAAGCCCAAATGTGCCCACCGCTCTGCTTTGCAATTCCATACACGGTCGATAACCCAAGGCCAGTGCCCTTACCCGGTTCCTTGGTCGTAAAAAATGGTTCAAAGGCTTGCGCCAGGGTGGATTCGTCCATGCCTGTGCCGGTGTCGGTGACGGAGAGCATCACGTAAGTACCGGGCTTAACTGGGTAATGGTCCCGACTGTAAGTTTCGTCCAAATCGACGTTGGCTGTCTCGATTATGATCTTGCCGCCTTTGGGCATTGCGTCCCGGGCGTTCACAGCCAGATTCATCAGTACTTGTTCGATCTGGCTGAGGTCGGCATGCACGCTGCCCAAAGGCTCGGTGGGCCGAAAAACGAGTGATATGTCTTCTCCGACCATGTGCAACAACATTTTGCTGGCGTGATGAACGACGGAATTGAGATTCAGGTGGCGTGGCTCGAGTATCTGCTGGCGACTAAAGGCGAGGAGTTGACGCGTAAGGGCAACGGCCCGGTCTCCCGCATTCTTGATTTCAAGCAAATACTTCTGCGCGGGATGTCCGGTCTCGAGTCGATCCTTCGCAATTTCGCTGTAGCCGATGATTACCCCAAGCATGTTGTTAAAGTCGTGCGCAACACCAGCCGCCAATCTTCCCACCGCCTCCATTTTCTGGGCCTGGAGGAACTGCTGCTCCAGTTGTTTGGCCTCGGTGACGTCGTGAGTAATAGCCAGGATGCAGGATTCGTCATCCAGTTGGATTCGCTCGACCGCGACTTCCACCAAGCGGAACTGTCCCGACTGGGCGCGCAGGCGGACTTTAACCGGTGTTGCATGCTGAGGACCGTTGAGCTGCTCAACCATCAAGGCGTACTGTTCCGGATCGGCCCAAATATTGAGTTCGCGCCTGGTCCGCCCGAGAATCTCGTCGCGCTCATATCCCATGATTTTCAGGAAAGCGGGGTTTACGTCGAGATATCGGCCGTCAGCCTCGCTGCTGATCGTAATTCCAAAAGGGCTCGAGCGAAATGCTTTCGCAAATATTTCCTGTGATTGGAGCAGCCGCTCTTCGCTTTTCCGGCGCGCCGTGACGTCATGCGCCTGAATCAGCTGAGCATCCGCGCCATGGAAGTTCACGTCGTGGGCTGTGATTTCAACGTCGATGATGGACCCGTCTTTCTTGCGATGCCGCCAGATCTCCGCTTCCTCGAGACCGCGTGCAGGCCTCGAGAGCCGCTCCATGACTCGTAACGTTTCCTCACCCGGCCGGATGCCAAGGATCGTCATTTGTAGGAACTCTTCCCGCGAATAGCCGTAATGCCGGACAGTTGCCTCGTTTACAGCAAGAAATCGCAGGGTTTTGCGATCGAAAACCCACATTGGCAGCGGGTTACTATCGAAGAGCAGCCGGTATTGGGCCTCACTGTCGATGAGGGCCGCTGTCCGAACAGCGACCGTTTCCTCCAGAGTGTGTTTTGTCCGGCTAAGCCTCCGCAACAAGACGTATATGACGGCGGTCGTCACAAAAACATAAAAAAATCCTTTAAGAATGCTGAAATACATAATGACGCTGGGATCGGCCGATACATGTCGCAACAAGCGATCGGAAAACGCAATCCAGATACACGACCCAACCAGGTACACCCAGGCGACAACCAGCGGGTTGGGATCAAAACGATGCGTCTTCAGGGAATCCATTACATGGCCCTCAGGAAAAGTATTATAGGGGATGTAATCCTAGTATCATGTAGGGGTTACGAACCAGGTGTGACGACAGTCACGACGTCAAGTGATCAGGGCAACAGGCTTTTTAACGGCGGATTGGGAATCGAGTCGAATACAATGGGCTACTACCTGTGTCCAGTCCCGGTTTCCGCCTTGGCCTGGGCAAGCAATTGGTAAACGGTGGCTCGCGATATACCTAGAATCTCCGCTGCCTGAGATTTGTTGCCGCCTACGTGTTCCAGCACGCGGATGACATGACGGCGCTGCATCTCGTGGAGGGGAGCCAGGCTATCATCCCGCCCGGCGATATCTTCCGATTGCCCCCGCACAGGCTCGGGCAGGTCGGCGATGTCAATCACGGGTCCATCCACCATCATGCAAGCATTGCCAATAACATTCTCAAGTTCACGGACGTTGCCGGGCCAGGTATAGATCGCCATGCGATTCTGCGCCCGCCGCGTGATGCCGGTCACCGGTTTGTTGTATTGGGACGCGAACTTTTCCAGAAAGTGCCTCTGCAGAAGCGGCATATCCTCTCGGCGGTCCATCAAGCGCGGCAGGGAAATCTCCGCCATCGCCAATCGGTAATAGAGGTCCTCACGAAACTTCCCTTCGGCGACCAGGGAACGAAGGTTACGATTGGTGGCCGCGATCACGCGCACTTCGACCGTCCTGAGTACGGGTGAACCGATGCGCTGGATCTCACTATTCTGCAGAACACGCAGGAGCTTCCCCTGCGACGCTAAAGGCAACTCCCCAATCTCATCGAGGAAGACGATTCCGCCGTTCGCGAACTCAAATACGCCAATCTTGTCCTGATTCGCACCGGTAAACGCACCGCGGACATATCCGAACAACTCACTTTCAATCAGCGTCTCCACAATTGCTGAACAGTTGCAAATCGCAAATGGACCCGAAGCGGCTGGACTCAGGCGTTGCAGTGCGCGAGCCACCAGCTCTTTTCCGGTTCCCGTCGGACCGGTCACCAGGACATTTTGGAAATGAGGCGCAACTCTCCGAATCTTGGCAAACACGTCCAGCATGAGGGGGCTACGCCCGACGATTCCCTCAAATTGACAAGCATTGAGAAGTTCATGATCGAGCTCATGGGTTCGTCGCCGGTTCTCCGCCTCCGACAACAACAATGAGATGCGCCGTCGCAGTTTTTCGAGGTTAATTGGCTTGTTGAGGTAGTCGCAGGCTCCTTTTTGAATCGCTTCCACCGCAGACTCAGTGGAATAATGCGCGGTCATAAGGATCACCTCGGCTCCCGGATCCGCCGCCATGATCCACTCCAGCATTTCCCAGCCCCGAACGCCCGGCATCATCAGATCAAGCAGCACAATTTGGGGGCGAGCTCGCTTGAATATCTCCAAACCGGTTTGGGCACCGTCAGCGGTAAGAATTTCGAGCCCCATAGCGCACAGTGCGTCTTTAATCAACTCCAGACTCTGTGGCTCGTCGTCGATCGCCAGTAGCTTCGGAACCCTGGGTTCGATCACAGGCACACCGCCGCGTCGGGTGCCAGTATCCGGCCATTGCAATTCATTCGACATTTGGGAGTCCACCTGTCAGCGTATCAAAGTCGATTTGCCTCTGTCACTTCGAGACGCAAGCCACTGTCGATGTTGTGGCAAAAGACGTGCACGCCAATAGGCAAGAATTGCCCAGCACTCATTTGCCTCTAACTTATGATCGGCCAGAGAGCGCGAGTGGAGGGCGTTTCGCTTGAATTTTGTAGATGCCAGCTATGGACGGCAAACTGAACCCGCAAGAGATCGAAGCTCTCCTAAAACTCGCCAATGCGGCGAGCGATGCATCCACCGGTCACAATCGGTCCGTCGAGCCTTGCCGGTTTGAGCGGTCGGGACAATTTGGAACGGAACAGGCGGACGTTGTTAACAGCGTCCAGGAAGCATTCGCCAAGGGACTCACCCAATCGCTCGGAGCCTATCTTCGCGTGAGTTTTGAGACAGGACTGGTCTCGGTCGAACAGATGACATTTCGCGAGGCCGTTGAACACGTCGCCCCGGGTAGCCATTTGTTTTCGCTCCAGTTTCACGGCACCGCGGCTGCAATCCAGATCGACCAGTGCCTTGTGTTTCCTTTGATCGACATCCTACTCGGTGGAACCGGACGGGGTTCGACTGTAAAACGTGACGTGACGGAGATCGAGGACCATGTAATGGAGGGCGTTGGCAAGGTCATATGCCATGAGATCGCCGCCGCCTGGGGCATGGATCTCAACGATTGTGACCTGATCGGCGCTCAGGGCCTTGCTCAGGTACAACGCCTCCTGCCGGCCAATGACCGAGTCGTTGTCTCAAAATTTGCGAGCAAGATGGCCGATGCAGCAGGAGAACTGTGGGTTCTCGTTCCCGCAACTACCCTCAACGCGTTACTGAGAAAGCTCTCGACTGATACAGGTCACGGAAAATCTCTCAAGCCATCGCCATCCGGCTGCAAGCTAGGCGAGAAGATGCTGGAATGTTTATTTCCCGTCAGTCTGGGAATCAGCGCGATTCGTCTGCCGATCGACAAGGTTCTGGAGTTGGGCCCAGATCAGATCTGTGATCTTGGCGTTCCTCTAAGCCAGTCGGCTTCTCTCATCATCGCCGGTCGAGACACTTTTGATGCGATTCCTGTGCGCCAGGGGCGAAAGCGGGCCGCCCAGGTCGGGCAACCAAGAATCTATACGGAACAAGAAAGGAAAGCTCAATCATGACGATGTCGGCGACACCACCGCCAGGGGAAAATTATGGCGAGCCATCATTTGACG
>JBAQJU010000141.1:0-16624 GCA_049300475.1 Terriglobales bacterium
CATCGGCACCGACAACTACGTTCTCCAATTTCGCCGGGTTGCTCTTGTGCTGTGCGACGCAATAGGGGTCCTTTGACATGTCAATGCCCTTCATATGAGGGGGTGTTCCGTTGAGTTTGACCGTGCCGGCTATGGTCCCTTCACCAGCCGCCTTGACCTTCCGGCCCAAAATCAACGCCCCACAGCAGACCAGAACTAAAGTCGATAGTACAGCGGCAGATTTGTGTCGATTCATAGAAGTCTCCATAGGTTGGAATCTCCTTCTTGATTCCAGGACGGCAGCCACATCACTCCGCAGGTCGAGTTTCGCTGACAACAGAATGGAATTAGACGGCTGTAAAGCGCGTCGTGCTGGCCGCTCGAGCGCCCGCCCCAAAGCCAGGTATTGCTAAGGCACATCACGAAGACCGCCTGAATCCCGAGACGAATGCATTTCATCTGCGCACCTCGACTTTGGCGATGGAGCGGGCGATATCATAGCCCAACTTCGAAGCGAAATGCAGAGATAGTCCTTGGATGAACAAATTGTCATCTTCCTGAAAAGGTACGGTAATGTTGGGAACATATCGTGGTTTCATACCCCTGTAGCGACGCGAGGTCATCGCGCCATTAGAAAGGCTTAGGCAAAGGATGTTGAGGAAGATCTTTCGCACCCGGCATGGTGGCGTTCCTGGCCTCGTTATTTTTGTTTGTCTTTCCCTTTCGTTCGCGCCGTCTTTAATCGCTCAGACGGGTGGAATGGGAGCGTTGACAGGCCGGGTTACCGATGCGTCCGGTAATGCGGTCGCGAATGCTACAGTAACGACGACTAGTGTAGACAATGGCCGAATGCAAACGGCGGTGACGGGAACGGGTGGCTCTTATAAGTTTGAAGATCTGCCACCGGGCAAGTACCGGGTGAAGTTTGAAGCGGCCGGTTTTGAGACGTTGGAGATTCCTTTCGCAACGGTTAACGCGAAGGACACTGCGGTTCTGGACGAGAAACTGGAGGCGGGCGGACCAATCACCGCCAAACCAACGCCAGTGCAACAGGATAACTTACCGAACGCGCCGTCCAGCAGTACGACAGCTCCGTCGCTTTCAGACCTGGGTCTTTCTCCGGAGCAGACTCAGGGGAATGCTCGGGAGCAGGCATTATTGGATAAGAGGACACATATGTTAAAGATCCACCAACGGATGGGTTTGATCACCACCATTCCGTTAATTGCTACCGTTGTAACTTCCCTCAACGCCGGCGGCAAGAACACCAGCACAACCTCGCGTGATCTGCACACGGCCCTCGGCGGCCTGACGGGGGATTTGTATGGCATTACGGCTTACTATGCGATCCGTGCGCCTCGTGTGCCAGGCACGGAGACCCGCGGTCCGATCCGTTTCCACAAGGCCATGGCGTGGATACATGGCCCCGGAATGATCCTGACACCCATCCTGGGGATTATGGCCTTCGATGAAAAGAACAAAGGGGAAAAGGTTCATGGCATCGCCTCCGCACATGGACCGGTGGCCATTGTCACGGCCGGCGCGTTCGGGGCTGCTCTTCTGTCGGTTTCAGTGAAGTTCTAAGCGCAATTTATGATGAAGAAAATAGTGATTGTCGTCTTGCTCGCGGCGCTTCCCGCCTTGGCAGCAGCCGACAGCCAATGGGTCCTTCAACAGAGCACGCTCACGTACCATGTATCGCATCCACTGCACCAGAGTGAGGGTGTCAGCCACGCGGCGAAAGGGAAGGGTGTTTGCCACGCGGGCCAATGCGAGTTCCTGATCGCTGTACCAGTTAAGTCATTTGATTCCGGAGACAGCAACCGCGATCTTCATATGCTTCAGGTCACGCGTGGCGCGGAATTTCCCCTAGTGACCGTGCGCACTCGCCTGCCCGAATCGGCTGCCACATCGGCGACCCTTAATGCAGATCTGGAGGTTCAGTTTGCTGGCCAGCCTGCCGAGTATAAGCGGGTCTCTTTCAAACTGGAGACACAAGGCGGAATGATTCACATCTCGGGCACGATTCCGGTTACGCTCTCGGATTTCAAGATCGATCCGCCTTCGCTCTTGACGATGCCCGTCAAGAACGACATTCCAGTGCGCGTGGACATGACATGGCATCAGCAGTGAGCCAACGGGTAAGTCTTCATTCCGTTTTGCCGGAGCACGCCCAGGCAGGTCTGTTCACAGGATTGGGATTGGCTCTACGGAAGCTTCAACGTTAGAGAAGTTTCCCGCATCCTACTGGGAGGTGTAAAGTCTTGGACTGGCGGAAACTCCAATGCGATTGCTGTTGGTCGAAGATGACGTATCCATTCAGCAGTTCCTGAAACGGGCGCTGGGAGAGGCCGGATACCAGGTGGATGCAGCCAGTACCGCGAAAACCGCAGAAGTCATGGCCTTGGAAGGGATTCACGATGCCTTCATCATCGATCTTGGGCTTCCCGACATGGATGGATTGGACTTGATTGCGCGTTGCCGCGCCCATGGTAGTTCGGCGCCAGTTTTAATTCTGTCTGCCCGGCGTTCCGTAGACGAACGTGTTCGAGGGCTGGAGCAGGGCGGAGACGACTACCTCACCAAACCATTTGCTCTCCCGGAACTGCTGGCGAGATTGAGAAATCTACTGCGCAGGTCGGTGGTTCCGCAGACTGAATCGGTGCGTCTTCAAGCTGCTGACTTGCAGCTTGATTTGGTACGTCGTGAAGCACGACGTGGTGATCACCTGCTGCAACTGACCCCGCAGGAGTTTTCCTTGCTGGAATATCTTTGCCGGAACGAAGGTCGGGTGGTAACCCGGACCATGATTCTGGACCATGTCTGGAAGATGAGGATTGACCCCGCAACTAATGTCGTCGATGTTCACATTTATCGTCTGCGCAGCAAAGTGGATCATGACACCCCACGACCGCTAATTCACACAATTCGTGGTGTTGGCTACGTTCTCAAACATGCCTAAAACTTTGCGCTCCACCGCCGCTTGGCGGATTTCGATCTGGACAACACTGGCGTTCGCACTCGGGACGGCTGCGGCTTTCTCCATAGTCTATTTCCTTGTCGCTCAGGGGCTCCGGGAGCGTAGCGACACTTGGCTAACTGGCGAAGCTGAGGTTCTAGCTCAAGTGTCGGCTGACACTCCGAGCGATCACCTCTACAAGCGGATAGTTCGAGAGGTGGCGGAACTTGCTACTCAGGAGGTACCGGATGAGCGCAATGGCCGCGGCGAACGACTGAATTCTGTCTTTTTCTTGGCAACAAGTCCCAATAACACCGAGGGTCCGTTGTGGGTAGGCCCAAGCTCCAAGGATTCTTTTGTCACAGCGATTCAGCGAACGAGGCTGGTTCCGGGACCTCCGAAGTCCATAACAGTGGAAGGATATCGACAAACGTTTCGAGTCGTTGTCAAGGCGCAAAACGGGAGAACTGTTTATCTGGGGCTATCGGATCGCGGCGCTAAACACATGCTGCACACATTGGCCCGTCGTTTTCTTATGGTCTGGGGTGGCATGTTCCTGCTCGGTTTTGTCATCTCCTACTGGAGCGCACGTCGCACTCTGCATAGGGTTGAACGAATCACGGAAACCGTTGCGCGCATTGGCACTGGAGGGTTAGAGGAACGCCTGCCCGAACCTGTGAATTCGGATGAAATTTCGCGATTGGCAAAAACTTTTAATCACATGTTGGACCGGCTTCAGTCCTCGGTGAATCAACTCCGCACGGTTACCGGTGGCATCGCGCACGACCTCAAGAGTCCGGTAACCTTGATTCGTGGAACGCTCGAATCCACTTTATGTACTGAAGGAAATGAAAAGTGGCGCGACTCGGTTGGGGAAGCGATCGAAGACCTGGATCGGCTCTTGCAGTTGCTGAACACCACGCTGGACCTTGCCGAAGCGGAAGCGGGTGCGCTTCACATCGATCGCGGTTCAGTTGACTTCTCCGATGTCGTGCGACAACTAGTTGATATTTACCAGCCGGCTATGGCCGAGCGCCATCACGAAGTGACCGTTGACGTCGAAGAGCATGTGGTCGTGGATGCTGACGTGACTCTGCTGAATCGTGTAGTAAGCAATTTGCTTGAGAATGAATTGACTCATTTGCCAGTGGGGTGCCGAGTAAACATGCGCCTCCATTCGTATCAAGGATCAGCAGAACTGGTAATCGAAGACAACGGTCCGGGATTCCCGCCCGATATCGGCAATCGGGTTTTCGAGCGATTCGTAAAGGGAAAGCATTCTCCCGGTCACGGTCTCGGACTTGCGTTTGTGGATGCAATTGTCAAGGCGCACGCCGGCGTGGCGAACGTCGCGGATCGTCCAGGAGGCGGCGCTATTATAACTCTGTCGCTGCCGGTTAAGGTGCTCCAAGCGGCGTAGCAAGAACGAGACAAGGTGCGGATGCTCAAATTGCTGTTGCGGCGCAGCTCTCCGACTGGCGGAGATCCTCGGTTTGTTTCTACCATCTCGGCTGACCGTTTACCAAAGGTTCTACTCTTAATGCGTTAAGGCCGACGAACTGAAACCTCTAGGACTGGACGAGCTTTCGGTGCTGAAACCCATCGCGTTGACAATGACAGCCGCAAACGATCAGCCGGTCTCGCGGTAGGGGAAGTCGGGTTTGCGCCGGGGCCCGAATTGCCGGCAACTCATGATGATCACAGGTATTTCCAGAGACTTACGACGGCAGCGTTATCTGGAATGTCGCGGGCGCGCTTCCATTCACAGTGACGTGAACTTCATAGCTTCCCGGAGCCAGTTTTACGTTGTTACCAAAGTGGGTGGTCTCCGGACCCTTGCCCACCACATGCATCCGCACGACAGGAAGTTTTGTCCACTTCGCCGCGCTCGACGAAGCCTCGCGGTAGGTGATCGCAACGGTGGCTTTCTCAACCGGCTTGTCCTTCTCTTTCACGAAAGCGACAAGGTGATAATTGGGTTGTTCCGGGCCGTTGACTTCGTTGGGTTGGGCGCCGCCGTCGCGCACCATCTCAGCCTTGGGCCCGTTGAAAGGTTCCGCCGGCAACACCTTGAGAGTGACCGAATACTTCCCTGCCGTCTCGGTCTTGCTAATCTCCTGCGCCTGGGCGTCCGCCAGCAAAATAACGCCAAAGGTAAAGACGAAGCCCACTGCGATCGCGATCCTCGAAGCTTTACGCATGTTATTTCTCCTTGTCGTTAGAAAAGCAAAACCCGGAATTTCCTTTTTGGCTTTGAAAATGCAACCATAGTACATCCGTCTCGCCTGTTCGCGACACTGTGAAGCGATTTGTCATCGGGAGCACTCCCGACGGTCTGCCATCCACACCGGCACAGCCCAAAATTGCCCCATTTGTGGACCTACTTTTGCAACACGAGAAGTTGCAGGAGGAGCACCAGGTAGAGATCAGCTACAGCTGGGTGAAGGGGTTGCTCCAAGGGGCGGGGATGGTGGCCAAAGGGGCGCAAGCGCGGAGTGCATCGCCAGCGCCGTCCGCGGCGGCCCTTGCCGGGGATGCTGCTGCACATCGACGGCAGCGAGCATCGCTGGTTTCAGGATGAGCGCTGGTACGACTTGCTGTAAGTAGCACGAGATAGTTCGATCGCTCCCACAACATCTCGCGGATCACTCCGCACGAGCACGATTCCGGCCGACTCAATCGCCACATCGGTTCCTGCGCCAATCGCGACTCCGACATCTGCGGTCGCGAGCGCTGGCGCGTCGTTCACGCCGTCGCCAACCATCGCGACTCTCTTGCCGCCGGCCTGAAAGCGCTTTACTGCGGAAGTCTTGTCAGCGGGAAGAACCTCGGCTGCGACTTCGTCTATACCGATCCGTTTCGCGACCGAATCGGCTACCATCTTTGAGTCTCCCGTGATCATTGCGACACGGATATTAAGGCGATGAAGTTCCTTTACGGCCTCATTGGATTCGGGCCGAATCTCATCCTCGACGGCGAAAGCGCCGAGCAGTTTCCCTTCGGCGACGACATAGAGAACTGTCTTTCCATCCGATGCCCACTGGGTCGTCAACCTTCCAACTTCTGGGAGTACTGTCACCTTGGCCTCAGTCAACAAACGCGGCCCGCCGATAATGACGCTCTTGCCGTCGACTTGTGCTTGCGCGCCTCGACCGGGCAGTGCTTCGAAGTTGGTGGCTTGCAATGTTGGCAGGTTTCTGAGTTTTGCTTCGTTCACGATTGCTTTCGCGAGGGGGTGTTCGGAGTTCGCTTCGACAGCAGCAGCATCGGCGAGCAAGTCATTCTCGTTGCCGCCTGGCGCGGCCGCGATTCCAGATAATGCGGGCGCCCCGCGCGTGAGCGTTCCGGTCCTATCGAAAATCACCATGTCCAAATTGCGAGCACGTTCGAGTGCGAGTCTGTCCTTGACCAGCAGACCGTTCCGAGCCCCAATTGATGTCGAAATTGCAATCACGAGTGGAATCGCCAGTCCCAGAGCGTGCGGGCAGGCAATGATGAGGACCGTTGCCGTCCTGATCAGAGCGTGTTCTTTGTCCCCTGAAAACCACCAGCAAGCGAAAGTAATTGCGGCAGACGCGACGGCGATATAGAAAAGGATTGCGGCGGCACGGTCGGCGAGAGCTTGCGTTCGAGACCCGGAAGCCTGCGCTGCGGCAACGAGTCGCATGATGCCGGATAGAGCGGTTTGCTCCCCAACTGCCGTAATGCGAACTCGAAGGCTTCCGCCAGCGGCGACCGTTCCCGCGATGACCTTGCCGCCCTGCCCCTTCGCGACCGACCGGGACTCGCCGGTAATCATCGACTCGTCAACATCGGCGGAGCCTTCGACGACCGTGCCATCCGCCGGAACGCGAGTTCCGGGCCGGACAAGGACAACGTCGTTCACTTTCAACTCAGAAATTGGAACCGTCTGAGTCGCGGTTCCGTTTACACGTTCGGCAGTGTCTGGAAGGAGTGCGGCGAGCGCATTAAGCGCACCACGAGCCTGGGAAATGGCTCGCATTTCGAGCCAATGGCCTAGGACCATGATCGTGATCAACGATGCGAGTTCCCACCAGACTTCAATCTCGAAGAGGCCAAAGGTTGCGGCGAGCGATGTTCCGAAGGCGACTATGATCGCCAGGCTGATGAGGGTCATCATGCCGGGCTTGCGGTCGGCAAGTTCGCCCCATGCCCCGCGAAGGAAGACTAGCCCGCCATAAACAAAGACGACCGTTCCAAGGATTGCGGGAATAAACTTCGAACCGGGGAAGGAAGGCGCTGTGTACCGGAGCCAATGTTGGACGTCCGTCGACCAGAAGATCACGGGAATCGTGACAGCGAAGCTCAACCAAAACTTGTCGCGAAACATAGCGACGGAGTGTCCGGCGTGACGGTCGTGGTTGCCGTGGGCGCCGGACATCTTGCTGCCGGCATGTGGGTCGGCCGCTTGTCCGTGGCCTTCATGTCTCATGTGATCCATTCGAACTCCCGATCAAGAAACCAAACGTTGCTAGATTGCACGCAAGCATTCGTTAAACGTTAAGGGTACAACCGATTAATCGGGCGAGTATGAGCACTCTTGCTCAAGGCTTGTTGACCCGATTACATGCAGGGGTGATCCCCGCCACAGCCAATATTTATGCTTGCACCGTTGCCGGCTGTTTTGTCAAAGTGCTATGCCGCAGCGCGCGGCGCTTCAGTAAGAAGAAGAAAACTGGGACCAGGATCAACACGTGAATGGTCGATGTAATCATCCCGCCCACGATGGGCGCGGCAATCGGTTTCATGACATCGGATCCGATGCCCGACTCCCACAAGATCGGCGCAAGACTGAGAATTACGGCGGTCACGGTCATCAGCTTGGGACGCAGCCTCTGAACTGCACCTTCGATCGTAGCTTGCTCCACGTCATCATCGGTCATCGGCGTTCCCATGGCGAGCCGGTGCTGGAGCGCTTCGTGTAAGTACACCACCATCACCACCCCGGTTTCGACTGCAATACCGAATAGCGCGATGTATCCGACCCAGACAGCGACGCTGAAGTTGTAACCCAGCACCCATTGCAGGATCAGTCCACCAGACATGGCATAGAGGGTTGGAAAGATCAGCACCGCCGCTTCGGCCGCGGACTTGAAGACCATGTAGAGCAACAGAAAGATGACGAAGAACACAATCGGCAAAATGATTTTGAGGCGCTCCTTCGCGTGCAGCTCGAACTCATACTCACCCGCCCAGCGATAGGTGTACCCCGCTGGGAGGTTCAACTTGCTCCGCAACAGCTTGTCTGCTTGGTCCACGAATCCGCCGTAGTCTTTAGTTTTCAGATCGAGATAAACGTAGCCGGTTAGAGCACCGTCTTCATCGCGGATCATTGCCGGTCCTCGGGAGAAAGAAAGGCGCGCTACTTCACTGATTGGGATTTGCGCTCCCGACGGAGTGGCGATGAGAGCGTGGCCTACGGCTTCGGGATCGCCGCGGAAATCCCGCTCGTAGCGGACGTTGATAGGAAAACGCTCGCGGCCCTCGATATTCTGCGCGACATTTGCGCCGCCGATTGCGGAGGTAACGACCCGCTGAACGTCTAACACGGTTAGCCCGTATCTTGCAGCTTCGGGTCGATCCACTTCTATGTTCAGGTAAAAGCCTTGCGACACTCGCTCTGCGAATACAGAACTGGTCGCTGGTATGCTGGTAAGAATCTGTTGCATTCGTGCGCCGATATCCTGAATCTGCGCCAGATCGGGTCCCTGGATCTTCAGACCAAGCGGGGTTTTGATGCCCGTGAGTTCCATGTCGAGCCGGTTTCGCACCGGCATCGTCCACGTGTTGGTTAGACCAGGGAATTGGAGTTTTGCATCCATTTCCGCGATCAGCTTTTCATATGTAACACCCGGTCGCCACTTCTCCTGGGGTTTCAACATGATGGTGGTGTCGTACATGTCGAGCGGCGCATTGTCAGTGGCGCTGTCGGAACGGCCCACGGTGCCGAACACGCTTTCCACCTCCGGAAAGGAACGAATAATACGGTCCTGCTCCTGCATCAGCAGGCTCGCCTGCTGAATGGAAATCCCCGGCAGTGCGGTCGGCATGTACAGGGCTGAGCCCTCGTACAATGCAGGCATGAATTGGCTGCCTAGCTTGAAGTACAACGGGACGGTCACCGCTAGAAAAATCAGATTGATCGCGATTAGCATTTTCCAGTGCCGCAAACACCAGCGTAGGACGGGGAGATAAACCGCTTGAGTGACGCGGGCCGCCGGGTTTTGCGATTCAGGGCGCAAGCGGCCTCGAATGAACAACGGCATGAGCACGGGAACCAACGTGATCGAAAGCAGCGAGGAAAACGCCAACGCCGACGTCTTGGTCCAGGCCAGAGGGCGGAACATGCGCCCTTCCTGTGCTTCCAACAAGAACACGGGCAGGAACGACACGAGGATGATAATCAGTGAATAGAACAACGCAGGGCCAACCTGCTTTGCCGATCGCACCAATATAGATCGGCGTTCCTGGGAGCTGAGTTTGTCGGTATGTTCGCCGGCGCCCAGTCCGCTACGTTCCGCCAGATGCTTGTACCCGTTCTCGACCATCACGATAGCGGCATCTATCAACACCCCAATCCCCAAAGCCAGTCCGCCCAACGACATCACGTTGGAACTCACGTTGAGGTAGTACATCGGGATGAAAGCCGCCAGCACCGCGATCGGCAGAGTGATAATAGGCACCAACGCCGAACGCAGATGGAACAGGAAGGCGATGCATACGAAGCTGACGATGATGGCTTCCAGGATCAGATCCCGCTTCAGAGTCTTGATCGATTCATTGATCAGCCATGAGCGATCGTAACCCGTCACAATTTCAACTCCAGGAGGAAGTGAGGGTGCGATCTCGCGCAGTTTGGCTTTTACACCAGTGATCACGTCAAGCGCGTTCATACCGAAACGCATGACGATAATGCCGCCAACGGCTTCCCCTTCGCCCTGCCAATCGGCAGCGCCGCGACGTACCTCCGGCCCGAAATCGACGCTGCCCAGATCGCGTAGCAGCACGGACGTTCCATTTTTTGTCGCGACCGGAACGTTCTCCAGGTCTGCGACTGATCGCAGGTAACCAAGACCTCTCACCATATACTCTGCGCCGTTCATCTCCAGAACATTGCCGCCAACTTCGTTTGTGCTGTCGCGCACGCGCTCGATTACGGTAGAGACCGGGATGCCATATGAGAACAGCTTGTTGGGATCGAGCTTCACCTGGTATTGTCGGACGTAACCGCCGATGGTTGCCACTTCGGCGACGCCGGGGACGGTTTCGAGCTGGTAGCGGAGATACCAGTCTTGCAGAGCTCGTAAGTCAGCCAGGCTCTTGGTGTGAGTTCGATCAATGACGGCATACTCATACACCCAACCGGCTCCGGTGGCATCGGGCCCGATGGCGGGATGAACGTCCGCTGGCAACCGTCCGCCAATCTGCTGAAGATATTCCGTGACCCGCGAACGCGCCCAGTAAAGATCGGTTCCGTCTTCAAATACGACGAAAACGTACGAGTCCCCGAACATTGTCTGCGCACGCACAGACTTAACGTGAGGTGCTGCGAGCAACGTGGTGACGATTGGGTAAGTGACCTGGTCCTCGATCACATTGGGCGGCTCACCCGGCCATTCGGTATGGATGACCACCTGCACATCGCTGATATCCGGGAGCGCGTCCAGTGGAACGTGACGCAGGCTCCAAACACCCGCTGCCGTTAGCAGCACAACCCCGGTAAAAACCAAGAAACGATTCTGTTCACACCACTCAATAATTCGGGAGATCATTACATCCCTCCCGTGGCGCTTACGCTGAGCTGCTTGCTGGCAACCGTCTGACTGTCACGTTTCACCACTACCGTGACTCGCCAGGTCCCGCCGATTTCGAGATTCAGCGGGCCTTCGTAAACGCCATCCCCCTTTTCGCGGAGCGTTGCTACGCTTCGCACAGCGGCCATACCCATTGCCGGCATTGCTGCCATGAAGAAGGTCGCGGTCACTTCCGCTCCGGCGACGGGTTTGCTGTCCGAACTGGTGAGCTTCACTCGAACCGAGTTCGCTCCTTTATGTGGCGGTGACGGATCAGTGCTGAAATCGACAGCAATGCGCTCGGCCGGTCCATTCATCGCCGCCGCAGCTCCTGCCCCTGGCGGAGGAGGCGTGAACGAACCAATCGCTGCCTGCAGCTGCGATTCTGAATCCACAAGGAAATTGGCCGAGCTGACGATACGCTCGCCAACCTTCAAACCCTTTAGGACAACGACGTGATCATCCAACCGCGGTCCGACCTCGACCTCACGCGGTTCGAGATAACCGTCGCCACGGTCGATAAAAGCTATATCCCGCGTGCCGGAATGCAACACGCCGGAAGCGGGAATCACAACTTGGTGGCCTAGCGGAACCGCAATGCTAACGTTAACGTACATGCCAGGCTTGAGTGCGATTCCCGGATTGTTGAGGACGAAGCGCACGGGTACGGTGCGTGTCGTGGTGTCGACCTGAGGCAAGACTTGATCGATCCGTCCTTTGAGCGTACGTCCCGGATAGGCATCAACCGTCACTGTGGCGGGCATTCCTGGTTTCAGAGCGCCGACATCCGTCTGAAATACGTTGGCGTTCACCCAGACCGTCGAAAGATCTGCAATCGTGTAGAGTTTCGTTTCCGCTTGGACGTATTGATTGGGAAGGGCGTTGAATTCGGTGATATAGCCGGACGCAGAGGAATCAATGCTCACATCATGCTGCACTGTGCCTGTCTGCTCCAGCCTCGCGATCTCGCTCGGCGGCACGCCAAATTGGCGCAAACGTTCGGCAGCAGCCTGGAGAAGCCAATCGCCCTCGTGGGCTGCCGTGCCATGCGCATCGCTGGCGAACGACTGCTGGTTTTGCTTGGCAAGTAGATACTCTTGCTCGGTGCTGACCAAATCGGGGCTGTAGATCGTGAACAGCGGCTGCCCTTTTCGCACGTACTGGTATGTGGCATTGGCAAACACCTTCTGGATCCAGCCTGGAAATCGGGTTTGCACATAGGCGAGCTGCCTCTGATTCATTTCCACATTCCCCGGCACCCGCAGCTCGTTGCTTACATTTCGCATCTCAACCAGCGCGGTCTTCACGCCAATGGCTTGCATGCGTTGCGGAGACAGCTGCACTGGAGTGAGGGATGCAGATGTACCGGAAGGAGCGGTGCTGCTACCCGACGATTGCTCTGGGGCATCGGGGCCCTTGGCCACCACAGGACTGGCATTGTCGGGCGCGGGCGCAAGGTAAGTGCGTCCCCAGATGACATACGCAAGGATGCCTGCCAGCGCAAGGCAAATTACCACGCTACTCATAAAAGCTTGCTTATAAGTGCGTTCGCTCATTTCGTCACCTCCGGGGTATTGGGTACTCCTGTCCTGTCAATTGGCGCTCCGACCGCAAATTCCAAGGCGGCGAATCGCGTTTCGAAGTCCGCCATGGCCTGGAAGTAAGCGAGGTCGATATCCACAACCGTCATCTGGCTATCGAGCAGATTGAGAAAGTCCGTGCGGTCATTTTCGTAGGCTATGACCGTCGAGCGCAGAGTGGCCTCAGCTTGTGGCTGCAGCAAACTCTGATAAAGGTCCACAAACCTTTTCGCGGATCGCACTTGCGCCAGCGCTTCCTGAATTTGACCAAAAGCAGAGTTCCGCAAAGCGGCAAGCTCAGCATCTTGCTCGCTGACCACAGCCTTGGCCTCAGAAATTTCGGCGTCATGCTTGCGCCGGTTTAACCATGGCAGGTTGATCGAGCCTTCCACCATGTAGTCATTGCGGTAACTCGAGCCGCTCGGCATGAGCATGTAACCCGCTGAAACGGTCATATCGGGGGTGTAACTCTTCTCTGCCAGTGCTTGCTGCTGATGGCTCTTCTCCAGGGCGGCTTGCGCCTGGGCCAGGTCGGGCCGCGAGGCAAGCGCCAACTTCTCCAGTGCTTCCGTCGCCGGCAAGTGCTGTGGAATACCGTAGTCTCCTCGTATATTGATGGGCTCGGCGGGGTCGTGACCCAGGAGCGTATTCAGGCGAGCGCGGGCAACTTCGGCGTCCTGCTCGAAGTGAATCATGTGCTCGGCCAGGCGGGTAAGTTCCACTTGTGCCTTCAGGATGTCCTGCTGGGGCACCCTGCCCACCGTGTATTTGATCCGGGCCGCCTCCACTGCCTGCCGGGCGATGGCAACGTGCCCGTCGTGGATGCGAAGCTCATCTTGAGTGCGCAGGAGATCGTAGAATGCTTTGCGCACCCGCACCCGAACATCGAGCCGCATGTCATCGAGCGCCGCCTTGGCTTCGGCGACATCGCTTCGAGCAACGTCGGTGCGCAACCCACGTTTTCCGAAACCCGGAAACGTCTGGCTCACCATGAACATGTTTTGGGCCGCGTTGTAATCCCAGGGTCGGCGCAGAGGCTCCCCCCAACCCCGATACATCAATGAGGGATCATCGAGGGCGCCAGCCGTGGGGACGTGGGCTTCAACCACAGCCAAGTGCCGGACTGCAACCTGAATGTCCGGATTGCCGAGCAGCGCCCTTTGCTCGATCTCGTCAAGCGTGAGGGCGGGTCCCGATGCGGCCGAATGCTCGTGCTGCGGTAACAACGCATTTGCAGCGGGAAATGGGTCCTCGGCTGCAGCGCTTAGAACGCACGCGCACACTAAGAACAGTGCGTATGGAACTCTCATAATTCTCTCCGTCAGTAGAAATACACTTCGGGCTATGGCCCAAAACAAACAGGAAGACGGAGTACTGCCTAGACCCTCAGGACAGTGGCGTTAGGTAGGTATTCGTTGGGTGGATGGTCGGAAGTATTGTTGTGAAACCAGTTCGAGCCCGGCCGCGACATCGGAACAGGAAGAGCCACAACCACTTGCAATATTGGACGAGCCTGCTGGTTGTGTGTAGCAACCATTGCTGTGCCCGGTCGAACTTCCGTTTTACAACAAGAGTGCGACTGCGGCATGTTCGCCGATCCGCACATCCGGGCCATATGCTTGCAGCATTCCATCTCTGGAGCTGTCATCGCTCTGTCTGGGATCATGCACGCCAACAGCGGGGCAGCAGTCCAGCAGATCACCAGGAAGACGACGGCTATAGCGGCGAAACGTCGCATGATGTGAGTCTAGGCCGACAGTGTCTCGGACGCAAGTGATCCCAATCACAGCGCCGAGTGACCGTGCTCTCGCGACTCCGAATCTGCAAACCCAGCTCCGTCTACCAAAAAGACGGTTCTCACAATGCTTTTAGGACCAAGGACAATGCCATATCCCAAATGCCGGCTGCGGAAGATCCGCTCGGCTGCTACCATTCTTCCGATCAGCCATACGCCCCAGCTTACGCTGTCCGCTCTGATCACCACTGTGGGTTGTGGCCGTATGACGGCAACCCGGAAGTTGCGTCGGAGTTCTCAACGACACTAGCCAGAAGTCCTAGTTAGAGGGCTACGGTATTACTACGGCTACACTTTTTCGACTGGCGGAGAAGAAATGTTCAAGCGATCCAACGCCGCCTACGAGCGCGCGCTAGCCCTTGACCCCAACTTGCAGCTGGCGGCGGGGCAGTTGATTACCAACCGTGTGGAGCGCGGCGAATCGGGCAAGGCCTATGCCGAAGCGCAAGCTCTGGTCCAAGCGGCATCCGGAAAGTGGACAAGCCCATTTTGCATTTGACTACGTGCTTCGTTATGCGGGGATGCTTGAAGAGGCGATGCGGGAATGCGACACCGCCCTCGTCTTAGATCCGGGGAACTACGCCTTCCGCTCCTGTGCCTGGGCCGCGATGGGACTTGGGAAAACGCAGCGGGCCGAGGATTTCATCCGGCTGGATGCCGGCTCGGAGTGGGCTCCGTACGTCACGACTTCCTTGCTGTTGCGAGAAGGAAAAGTGGAGGAAGCACGGGAGGCCGCAAAGCACATCCAACCGCTCCTCACTATCATAGCAATCTGGTGCAAGCTTGCCTTCAGCTGCGGCCGGCGGCTGAACTTGACGCCTTGACGCGCGCGGCGGAAACCGGCACCGCTAACGATTCCGACCCCGAACTCTTGTACTATCAGGCCTCTATCCTGGCGTTCGGCGGCAAGAAAAACGCGAGCCTGCAGATGATCAAACGCGCGATTGAGCGCGACTACTGCGCACTTTCCCAGTTGCGATCCGATCCTTTGCTCGTCAACGTTCGCAGCACGCCTGAGTTCCCCAGTTAGTCACCGCCGCTGCGAATTGCCAGAAGAAGTATTTGGCTGGGGTAAGCGAGGTACAGTAAGTCTCTCCATGAAAGGCTTAGGGGCACATTGCGCGAGGTCCTTGTCCGGTGTGCAGATGATGACGTGTTCGACACGACCATCCCGAGCTGCCGCTGCTGCTGCCGCAGCTAGAGCGTCGTCGGCCTCGAATTCAACCATTGGCCACACGACAATGCCCGCCGCCGAGAGAACGTCTTCGAGGAGGGGGAATTGCGCCAACAGATCGGGCTCGATGCCTTCGCTGGTTTTGTAGTCTGGCCAAAGTCCGTTGCGAAAAGATTCGATTACATGATCGGTCGCAACGCCGATGTGCGTGGCGCCGCCCTTCATCATGCCCAGCACCGACGCGAGGACACCTCGGACCGCGGCGACCTCCCGTCCATCGGAATCGCGGGCAGACGGCAGCGCGTAATAGTGCCGGAACAACTCGTATGTGCCGTCAACCAGATGGATATCCAAGGCCTAACCCTATAGGACGGGGGAGGGCTCAATCAACTGCTGCTGGCAGAGTCGATACAGGTTACCGCCGCACAAACTCGGAATTGCCAGCGACTACAGTTCGAGACTAACGGAGTAATCGCATCACCTCGGTGACGGCCGGCTCATTCCCATTTTGCTTGGATGTTCCCACGTCATCCCCAAGGGTCGTGGCATCACCCTCCCCCGGTGCAAGGAAGAGATTGCTCTCCAGACCATGCTGCTTGGTGTACAGCTCGAAGTAGCGTCCGCGCAGCGCATAGAGTTCTTCGTGAGTGCCGCGTTCGACAATCTGTCCCTGCTCGACCACCAGAATCTGATCAGCGCGCCGCGCCTTGCGGCTCCGCGCGCTTGAAGCAAGCCCGTGCGCGGCCTGAAACGCTGCTAGGGCCTCGCGGCTGTTCTTCCCACCCTTCCCATCGACTCTCACCCGACGAGAAGTTGGCTCGATCAAGCAGGACCTGCATTTTGAGCTGTGCGGGCCCGACTGACGGGGCTGACGGAGTCGGCCGATTGGCTGCGATCGAGGAGGACGCCAAAAAGAATCCGCCGCGCTTGACGAAACACGATAGGGTCTTGGGTGTGAATGTCATGGCACTCCCGGAACGTCATTTCTTGGCGGTGACCCGGTCTGCAATTTTGTCATACTCGGCCTTCGGCATGATGCGTCGTGTCACCACTTCGCCGGGTTCGTGATAGGGACGCCCCGCAATCACTCGATCTGCTTCTGCCACAGTCACGCCCGGCAGGCTCAATAACTGGTCTTTTGTAGCAGTATTCAAATCGAGTGGCTTGTCGCGGCTCCAGCCCTCGCGTATTCCTGTCGCCACAGCTTCCGCATCGTGCTTTACTTCCGCCGTTGCTTGCGCGGTTTTCTCCTTCAATTCCTGCGTGTTTTGTTGTTGAGTGCAGCCCGCAAGCGCAGCCAGCAGCAAAATTGTGGGAACGTGC
>JBAQJU010000142.1:0-2410 GCA_049300475.1 Terriglobales bacterium
GGCAAAAGTTCAAAGACAACGGCTACCAGCTCATGAACGACCGGGATTCACCAATCTGGCAAAATCCCGGATACTGGCCCGTCACGTTCCGTATCACACCGATTTGGCACCGGGTCAGCACCAACAAGGTGGCCACCGATCAATCGCTGACCGGGGAGCAGAGGATCACATCCGAAGGCTTTGACCTGAGTGGTCTCGACTTCCACACCGGCGGCACGTTGGAAAAGAACTTTTCGTTCTACGTGCTGCCTTCGTCGGATTCCACCGCCGCTTTCCATTTTGAAAGCGTCATGGCTCGTCTCGACAACGTCGGGGGCAGCCCTTGGCTCAATATCAAGTTCGGCAAGTTCGAACTCGACAACCTGCTGTCCGAAAAGCGCATTTTGACCCTCACCGGCAATGGAGGTATCTACCAGCTCTACCACTTCATTCCTTTCGGCGATAACAACATCTTCGGGCAAATGGGAGACAACCAGCTCGGCCTGGAAGTGTTGGGACACTCCGCGGATGACCGCACACGCTACTCAGCGGCCCTGCTCAGCTCGAATGACGGACAAGTGGGTTTGCCTTATGGCGCGAACTCCTACTCCGCATTCCTCACCGCGAGTCAGGCTTTCGACTTCGGCAAGCTGGGTGTTTCCCGCTTCGGTGCCTACGCTATGTTGGGTGAAGCGCCCACCAGTTGGCTAACCAGTGGCGGAGTGCCTATTCCTGGCTCGGGAGCCCAGAACAAGGGCTACCACCGCGAAGGATTCATCGGCCAGATCTACATGGGCGAGCATGCCGACGTCACGGTTATGACGCAGCATGGCTGGGATAATGCCTGGTTCGGGCAAGGCTATGGCGATTACATCGACCAGGTCGCCTCTGGCGCTACCACTTGTCCCCCGGCCTGCAACAATTTGCCGGGCACGACACTCCCCTCCACTGCCCGCGCCCCATCTTGGAACGGCGTGCTTTTCGAGCCCCACTATGTTGTTAGCCCGCAGTGGATCCTGCTCACACGCTACGAAACCATCCGCATGTCGCAGCAGGCAACGGTCGGCAATCCGTCTAATCTGGGTAACATATCCACGTACACGGTGGGTACCCGCATCAACCCATTCATGAACAACCGGGCCGGTTTCGCGTACCACGCGGAATACAACTGGTTCCATCAGGACGGAACGTCGCCGGTTACCATGACGAACTTGACCAGCAGTGAACTTTTAGTGGGATTTGACTTCGACTTCTAGAGAGGGAAAAACGATGAACTCGCGATTGCTGAAAAGCGTGCATCTAGTGGTGATTGCTTGTTTCCTTGCCTTGCCCGCTCTGGTTCAAGCGCAAATCACCAAGTACCAGGAAGAAGATTGGCTCAACACTCCGGCGGTTACCGCACATATCGGCAATATCACCGGAAACGCCAAGGCGGCGGCGGAACCATATCGCCGTTATTGCCTCGTTTGTCACGGCGATCTCGGCGACGGGAATGGCGAGAGTGCCAGGTGGTTTGAACCCCCTTTATATCCAAAGCCCCGCGACTTCACTCTTGCGGTTTTCGAGTGCCGGTCGACTCCGACGGGCACCCTTCCCACCGACGATGATATTTTTGACACCATCGCGCGCGGGCTCGATCGCTCGAACATGCCGCCATGGAACACGTTCAGCAAGCAGCAACGGGCGGACTTGGTCGCTTGGATCAAGCATTTCTCGCCGCGCTGGCAAAACGAAAAACCGGGCACGCCCATTGTGATCCCGCCCGAACCTGAGGTGACCGCGGAAAGAATCAAAGCCGGCCAGGAAGTCTTTAACCGTGTGCAGTGCTGGAAATGCCATGGCGTCACTGGCAAGGGAAATGGGCCCTCGGCGTCGACTCTTACCGATGACCTGGGCCGTCCCATTCTGCCCTACAACTTTTCTGAAGGTGGCCGCTTCAAATGCGGGAGCACCGACAGCGATCTCTACAGAATCTTTATGACAGGGCTGGACGGTACTCCCATGCCCTCGTTCGCCGACAACATCAAGCCGGATGAGGCTTGGGATATGGTGTTTTTCCTGCGGACTCTTCAGCCCTTCCACACCAAGGCAAAAGAAATCGCCAAGGGGCTCAATTTGAAGCCGCTCAATCCCAATGCACCACCTCCTTCTCAATAGGAGAGTAAGGAAAAAAGCGTCAGGAGAGATTCCATGAAGACTCGGTATAAACGCACCTTCGCAATACTATCGGCGATCAGCATCGCCGCCGTCCTGGTAGCCATCGTCGGCGAGCGAATCAAGGCCGCGGGCGAAGGATCGATCACTGGCACGGTCAAACTCAACGGAACACCCCCTCATATGAAGGGCATTGACATGTCAAAGGACCCCTATTGCGTCGCACAGCACAAGAGCAACCCGGCGAAATTGGAGAACGTAGTTGTCGGTGCCGATG
>JBAQJU010000143.1:0-20917 GCA_049300475.1 Terriglobales bacterium
GCTTCGGTTTGGCCAACGCGACCTCACTTTGCGCGAAATCCTCGATCTGAGTGCCGGATCCGTGATCGAACTGGATCGCCACGTGGAAGAGCCCGCTGAGCTCTTGCTGGGAAATAAAGTGATTGCCCGAGGACGGGTTGTCACCGTGGATGGCAACTACGGAATCCAAATCACAGATATGCCAGTTTCGACCTAAGATAAAACGCTGGGCGTGAAATCACTTTCTGGACATCTTTTTCAACAACCTTGGGCTCCATTCCGCAACGACGATGTTTCCGGACTGACCGTCTTACTCAGACGGGGGATTTCACGGAAGCTGTCAGGCACTCCAACTCATAGCTAAATTCGAGCAACTTTCCTCCGGTTCAAGGGTGCCTGATTCGGGAGCCGCAGGGGAAATCGCAGCATCAGGCGCCGTAGCACTCTGCTTGTCAACTTGCGTCCATGCCCCGCGGACTTGAAAGAGAAGCTGAATCTGGTGGTTCAGGATCTCCGGACTAATCTTAGCGTGCGCTTCCAGGATACTGCAGCGAAGTGACGCATAGAAGCGGGAGAGATTAGCCGCAGCCTCTCCGCCGCTTTCCAGATCGAGAGAATCTTCCATTTGCTGAAGCACGAGGAAGGCGTGTTTGATCTCTTTGGAACGCGCTTCGATGTCTCTCCTTTCGATGGCCGCGATCGCGCCCCTGAGATCGCTGATCAGCAAATCGTAAAGAAGAATGACGAGTCCCACAGCGGACGCGCTCTGCACCGCAGCGCGGAGATATGTCAATTCAGTTTGGTTTCTGGTCATGACTTATTGCTCGACGAAGACGAATTGCCAAGCTCGGCGTTGATCTGCTGTTCCAGAATAGGTAACTGTTGCAGAGCAATGTCAGCCTGGTTGTATTCGTTGGTCAGGTAGCTTTCACGGGTCTTGATATAGGATTGAAAATCGCTGATCTGGCTCTGCAAGTCGGTGTTTTCGGAACTAATGCTTTGAAGATCGACGGTGAAAGCGCCGCTCACCGGGTCCGTGAGCGCATTCAATTGAGTGTTAAGCGTGGCGGCAAACCCATTCGACGACGCGCCCTGCAAAAAGCTCTGGACTGCGCCAAAGTTGCTCTGGATCGCGCTGGTTAGCTGGGAACTGTCAACCGTGAGCGTTCCATCGTTGTTCATTGTGATTCCGAGGCTGGCGAGAGTGGAGACGGCGCTGCTCCCATTGCTGTAGCTGGCCGCGCCCAGCAACATGGATTGCAAGGTGCTCACGGCCGGGTCGCCGGCAAGCGGCCCTTCTTCATTGCTCGCGCTCACGGTGTATTGGGTGTTCACGTCGCCGATTACGGTGTTGTAGGCGCTGACAAAGTTGGTGATGGCTTGGGACACCTGGCTCGCATCGGGCGCAATGGAAACGCTGACCTGAGTGCCGGGTGACGCACCGGTCAAGTTCAAGGTCAATCCGTTCACAGCGCCGGTGACCGTATTCGATGCACTGTCGATGGGGATGCCATCGACGGTGAGCGAGGCGTCTTTGCCGGTGCTGGCCTGGGTGAAAGAAAGGCCCGAACCGTTGGTTACCGTGAAGTTGTTGGCCGCTCCGGAGTTGGTGCTGACCAATGCCAGTCTGGCGCCGCTCGCATCGTTCAAGACGCTCGCGGTCACGCCTGCACCAAGACCATTGATGTAGTTGACCACATCATTCAAGGTATTGACTCCGCTGCCGGTCGTGACCGTGATCGGAGTGCCGGAGCCGACCTGGATATTGAAGGTTCCCGCTGCCAGAGGCGTGGTGCTGGTGGCCACATCGGTGGAGTACCAGGAAGCGTTGGTGGCGACGTTATTGACGACAACTTCATGGGTTCCGGCAGCAGTGCCGGCGGCGGCGGACGCATTCAGGATGCTGGAGTCCGAGGAAGTCGCAGTCATCGAAGCCAAGCTTCCGACGGGATCACTGAGCGCAGTCAGACTGTTTTGCAGGGTTGTAATGTCACTCTCGATCGAATTGATGTCGCTAGTTTGGGTCTGAAGGGTTGATTGTTGCTGCTCCCATTGGTACATGGGCGCGGATTCGTTGGCGATTTCCTCGGCGACAGCCTCTTGAACATTGATTCCTGAAGATGAAGAACCCAAAGCGGATAGTATGGAGCTGAGGTTAATCGAAGATGACATCTGCTGTACAACTCCTTTTAGCTCGTACTGGAGGAATCAAACAACGGGGTGGAACCGGTTAGTTCCACCCCATTTTTGTTCAGAACTATTGCAACAGCTTCAGTACGGACTGCTGCAGTTGGTTGGACTGCTGCAGGGCGGCGATACCGGTCTGCTGCAGAATGCTTTCCTGCGACAGGTTGGCGGTTTCAGTGCCCATGTTAGCGGCCATGATGTTGTTTTCGGCGTTGGTGAGGTTCGTGATCTGGCTGTTCATGACGTTGCTGGCAGCTGTCAACTGGTTCGAACCGGCACCGATTTCGCCGCGAAGAGTCGCGATGGAGGCAATGGCGGAGTTGAGGTTCGTCAATGCGGCTTGCGCGTCCGAGGCGCTCGACAGGTCGTTGCTGGCGATGCTGATCGCGGTTGGCGTAGTTCCGCTCGACACACCGAGGTTCGCATCATTGACCTGACCCAGGTTCACCGTCACCGTCGAGGTGCCGGCGCCCGAGGAGTCGCTCATATACACCGAAAGAACCGCACCGGAACTGAAGATCGCCTGTCCGTTATAAGTAGTGTTCTGACCGATGCTGGTAATTTCGGTCTGGATGGATTGGAACTGAGCCTGCAAGGCCGTGCGTTGCGAATCGCTGATTGTCCCGGTAGCCGATTCGGTGGCGATGCTGACAGCGCTGTTCAACAGCGTCGTGATCTGCGACAGGGCGCCATCGGCGACCTGGAGCATGCCCACGCCGTCGGTCGCGTTCTGCACCGACTGAGTGAGGGCAGTTACGTTGGCTTCCAACCCGTTGGCAATGGCCAGACCGGCCGGATCGTCTGCGCCGGAGTTAATGCGTTGGCCAGAGGACAACGCTGCCAGAGTCTGATTAAGATTCATCTGCGTCTTGCTCAGCGAGTTCTGTGCTTCGAGGCCGGCGATGTTGTTCAGTACTGTAAGTGCTCCCATTTTATAATTCTCCGATAAGTTTGAATTTCTCCTCCCCTGAAGCCCGAAGCCCAATCGCTACTGAGGCTCGTCAACTTCGAGCAGGAGATTGTTCTTGATGCGCGCTACTTATCGGCAATTGTGATATCCCCTCAATAGTCACGTCAGTCACCTCCAAAGTGTTACTTTGAAAGTGGTCCCAGATACGGAAAGTCATAGTGCCGAAGCTCCATCGGATTTCATTGCCGGTTGGAGGCCTGCCTCCCGGCTCGCGATTACTTGCTGGTTCGCTTCTGCGTATCCCTGCCGCAGGTCAGCAGAATCAGGGAAGGCTGCCAAGCCGCGCTCCAGTGTTTGCAGACATCGATGCCAATCGTGAAGCGTGGCGTGGATACTGGCGGCTCTCAGAAATAGCGTCGGGTGACTCAGCGCCTCGGTCACTTGCTCGGCCGTGGCTGCCGCTTCCCGCAACTTGCCGGTCATGATATAGGCCTTCATCAGGCGGTCTTGCACGGCAAACATTCCGGGTGCTTCCTGGGCGGCGCGAAGGAGTTTGGCAAGCCCCGGGCCGTGGTGGCCCAACTTGACCTCGGTATAGCCCAGCTTGCTTTCCAGGATCGGGTCGCGGCCGGCCACCTTAATGGCCCGTCGATACGCCAAGCGCGCATCTTCAAATTGGTTGAGAGAGAAAAGCGCATCCCCGCGGACCTGCTCGTTTAACGCCGTGCTCGAGCCTCTGCGCGTGTCATGATCGAGGGCTTTTAGCGCTTCCTGATACCTTCCAGCATCGACGTAGATCATCGCCAGGAACAGCCAAGCCTCGGCTGCCCTTGGCTCCAGAAGCAGGGCCCGCTGAAGGCAGCGCAGAGCTTCGTCCTGGTTGTGGAACTGCTCATATTCCTGAAGCCCAAGCTGGATCCATCCTGCCGGGTCATTTGGTGTTTCTTCTACCTTCAGGCGAAGAAGATTGCGGTAATAAACGCCTTTGTCTGCTATTTCGGGAGGGCTCTCCAAATGTCCAAAGTGATGGATGAAGAAATTCGCCGTTCGAAGCTTGAGGCCCGCCGCGGTGACTTGCGGCTCCACCAGTTCATGTATGCGTCCCGTAAAGTAGATATCCGGGCGTCGACGGAAGAGGCGGCAATTTTCGTGAATAAAGAAGGCAGGCGCCTCCATGGCCCTTTCATGTGCGCCGTCGTTCTCTACGGCGATCCGATCCCATCCGCGGTTCGATCTGGACTTGACATAGTTACGAATCGGCGTTGTAAACCCGCCGACCTCTGGCGCACTTAGCAGACGCTGAATGTTTCTGCCGGTTTGGCGATCCAACTCTTCATCGGCATCGAGCACCAGGACCCAGTCGGTCCGGATGGGCTCCAGCGCCGCATTGCGAGCCCTTGCGTAGTGGTCTTCCCAGGGGAAGGACACAACGTCAGCCCCGAAATCCCGCGCTATGTCGCAGGTGTTGTCGCTCGAGCCAGTGTCAGCGATGACGATCTGGGTAACGACATCGCGGACGCTTTCGAGGCACGCACGAATCGTACGAGATTCGTTCTTCACGATCATGGAGAGACCGATACTCGGCAACTCTATCTCCCTAACTCATTCCGGCGTACGGCGGCTTTGAGCCCCCGTCTTGGTGAACCACCGGTCGTGATCCTGGCTATCGGCAAAAGGCGACATGGGCAGGCGATGCGGGTAGCCAACGATGTCGATACCCCAGGATTAGGGCCGGATTGGAGAACGCGGCGAACGCATATTGCTCCGGAGACAGTTATGCAGGTCTGTAGCCAGAGAAAAACGAGTTTTTTCACCTACCCAATCATTAGGGAAGTGCATTAATGGCTTTTGTTCTCAGCGTTCGCGACCTGGATTGATGGTTGACGGCGCGGTTCGATTAAGACCAGATGAGGCAGACAAATTGCTGAGTTGAGATCGCGGAGAAGTGTAAGGATTGGATCGACTTGCGCCGCCGCAAGCTTTTTCGCGGCTGCCACGTCGTCTCCTCCCGATCACGGTGCTATCTAGTAGAGAAAGTGCTGACGTTTCCCTGGCCTTCGTACTCAAGACGGTATTACTTCCGAATGAATTCGGAGAATGAAAAACCAAAGACAGTATTCAATTGTGCCGATTAGGTGTTGGCCCGACTGCGGACCGGCTCCACGCGAGAGAAGGGCAACGTGATACAGCTAACCCGGTTGAACAATCAGCCATTTGCAGTGAATTCCGATCTGATCAAATTCATAGAAAATGCACCGGACACGGTAGTAACTTTGACCAGTGGCGAGAAGATCGTGGTGCTCGAAACACCCGAGTTGGTGATCGAAAAGGTGATTGCGTTTCGACGGGCCCTGCTCGCGGGTTCGCTCTCAGCCGGCGTCGATCCGGATGCCGCAGCAGCAAATCTGAAGGCTAGGAGTACAGAGCAGCATTCGCATCCGGCATCGGAGAATGCTTCCCGTGGATAAGAGCACAATCGTTGGAATATTCATCGCGATCACCGGCATTGGCGCGGGCCTTTTGCTGGAAGGGGGGAAGGTTGCGCAAGTATTGCAGCCCACCGCGGCGATGATCGTTTTTGGTGGGACGCTCGGCGCCGTCATGGTGCAATTTCCCATGCCTTTGGTGTTAGAGGCTTTCAAACGGGGCGCTCATGTTTTCGTCGATGGCCAGGAGGATCCTCACCAGTTAGTGAGTGAACTGATCGTCTACGCGCAGCGCGCCCGCCGGGAGGGCATCGTTTCCCTCGATGCCAAGCTCGGTGAAATCCGCGATCCATTTCTGCAAAAGGCTCTGACGCTGGCGGTCGATGGCACTGATCCGCAGGAACTGCGAAAGATGATGGAGCTCGATCTCGATAATCAACTGGAGCACTCGGACAAAGTCGCCCAGGTGTTCGAATCGGCGGGCGGATTCGCGCCGACCATTGGCATCATCGGAGCCGTGCTGGGCTTGATTCAAGTGATGCAGCACCTGCAGAACATTGACGAGGTCGGGAAAGGGATCGCGGTGGCTTTTGTGGCCACCATCTACGGCGTCGGCTCCGCGAACCTTCTTTTCCTGCCTTCTGCCGGCAAACTCAAAATCAAGAGTCGTGAGCAACAGATTTGGCGGGAGATGACTCTGGAAGGCGTGATTTCGATTCTCGAAGGAATGAATCCGCGCATGCTTGAAACCAAGTTGCTTGGATATTTGCACGAGGAAGGCGCCGCCGCGAGGCCTGCCCGATGAGCCGCCGGCAAAAACGCCATACGCCCGCTCATCATGACCGTTGGCTGGTTTCGTACGCTGATTTCATCACCCTGTTGTTCGCATTTTTTGTGGTGCTCTACGCCTCGTCGCAAATGGACAAAAAAAAGGTAGTTCAGGTGTCGGCGGCAATCAAAGGCGCGTTTGAGCAGCTGGGAGCATTTTCAGGCAACGCTTCCGATGTGCACGCGCAACAGCCCACGGATGCCGCGGTTGCAACTGCGCGTCCGGACCAAACCGACCTTGCCATGGCAGCGAATCCTTTTCCCGACGTCAGTAAACTCAAACGCGATCTTCAGGATGCACTGGGCGAACAAATTCAGAAACATGAGATCGAGATCCACGCGACTCCGGAAGGGCTCGTTGTGAGTCTTCGAGAGATTGGATTTTTTAACAGCGGCGAGGCCACGCTGTTGCCAGAAGGACAGGCAACCTTGACCCGGATCGCCGGGGTCTTGATGGAAAAGGGTTTTCAGATTCGGGTGGAAGGGAACACGGACAATGTGCCAATCCATACCGGCCGGTTCAAGTCGAACTGGGAGTTGTCGACAACGCGTGCCACCGAGGTGGTATCGCTATTGGTCGAACAACATGGCTTTGATCCCACGCTGATTTCGGCGGCCGGATATTCGGAGTATCGGCCCGTGGCCAGTAATGACGCTGAGGAGGGACGGAAACAAAACCGGCGAGTGGACCTGGTAATTGTTGCCCGGTCCCCGGGAAAGTCAGCCGCTAGACCGCCGAACCCTGCGCCCTAATATCAAGTTTTCGAACGGTTCTGCCGATAAGGATACGCCCCAGTTGAGTCACTGAAGGCTGGCGAAAACAGCAATTATGTTTGCAATCATCGGAATCGTCGTTGTCTTCGGCGCGATCGCCGGCGGCTATCTAATGGAACATGGGAACCTGAAAGTTCTCATGCAACCGGCGGAACTCCTTATTATTGGCGGAGCCTCCCTCGGAACGGTCCTGGTTGCGAATCCCCTGCACATCCTGAAGGATATTATCGGCGGCGTAGTCGGTGTCTTCACCGGGTCGAAGTACAACAAACAGAGCTACCTCGACTTGTTGAAGATGATGTTTAGTCTTTTCACCAAGGCTCGCAAGGAAGGCTTGATGTCGCTGGAGAGCGACGTTGAAGATCCTGCGAAGAGCCCGCTTTTCTCCAAACACCCCGCTTTTCTGAAAAATCATCATGCCAAAGATTTTCTGTGTGACAGCATGCGCATGGCGATCACTGGTACGGAAGCGTTCGATCTGGATCAACTTCTGGAACTCGACATGGAAGTCCACCACCACGACGCAGGCCAATCGGTGGCCGCGCTTTCCAGCATGGCAGATTCACTGCCAGGGTTGGGAATCGTCGCCGCGGTGCTGGGAGTAGTCATCACGATGGGTTCCCTGGGCGGACCTCCCGAAGAGATCGGCCACAAAGTCGCGGCGGCTCTGGTCGGTACTTTCCTGGGCATCTTGCTTTGTTACGGATTAGTGGGACCTCTGGCGGCGAACATGGCCAAGGCAGCGGAAGAAGAGCGCTGCTACCTTCACGTGCTGCGGGTTCTTATGATTTCCTTTCTCAAAGGCAGCGCACCGATTATGGCGGTGGAATTTGGCCGCCGCGCGATTCCCGGACATCTGCGTCCCTCATTCCAGGAAGTGGAGAAAACCTGTCGTGGAGCCAGCGAAGCCGCAAAAGCCGCCTCCGCCTAGGACTCAAGAATAGCCATGGCGTCGACACAGCCCATCATCATCAAGAAAAAGGTCGTCCATGGGGGCCACCATGGCGGCGCGTGGAAAGTTGCGTACGCGGACTTCGTGACCGCGATGATGGCGCTTTTCATCGTTCTTTGGCTCATGAACAGCAGCAAGCAGGTCCAGGAGGCGATTGGTGGATACTTCAAAGACCCTTCTGGCAAGTCCAAAATGGTGGGTACCGATCAACGAGGTTCGGGAGACAATTTCACACTCAGCAAAGAGAATATGGCCAAGCTGAAGGAAGAGCTTCAGAAGTCAGTCCGAAAACTCAATGACTTTGAAAAACTGCGGAATCAAATCGAGATGACAGTGACTGCGGAGGGATTGCGGATTGAACTCCTCGAGTCCGCTTCCGGGACGTTTTTTGACAGCGGAAGCTCTAAACCAAATGATAAAGGCAAAGAGTTGCTAGTTTTGCTTGCACAGGAACTGGGCAAACTGCCAAATAAACTTTCTATTGAAGGGCACACGGATTCCAAGCCTTACCCAGGCACTAACGCGTACGGAAACTGGGAACTCTCTGCTGATCGAGCAAATGCGGCACGCAGGTTGATGCAAGCGAACGGAATTCGCGAGGACCAGGTAGCCCAAGTCCGCGGCTTCGCCGACCAGCGACTCCGGGTCGCAAATGATCCCCTCGACCCTTCGAACCGGCGCATCTCGCTCATCGTTCAATACATCGAGAGCTCGATTTCAGACGAAGGCGAGCACGGCGACAAAAAAGCACAAGAGACATCCAAAGAGACACCTAAGAAGTAGATTGGTCTCGCCGCGGCTTGTTTGATCTTCTGCAGGTGTCTATATTTCAGACAGTTTTCTAATTTCCAGACACCCGAACCGGCTTCCTTCTAGCCAACCACTAATAAACCGCTTGCAATGATGAGGATACGATAAGTCCCTTTTTCCTGATTAGGGAAATCTAATTGCAATTCCTTTTACGAGACAATTTTGTGTTTTCCGGGTAAGCCAGGTTCGGGGTGGATCAGTCTCACCTCGACCGGTCTGGATTTCCGCAGAATTTCTAAACCTCCGCAGGTGAAAGCACATAATGGAAAATAGTACGCCGGGAACAGTCAAACCCTCAGGCCCAGCTTTTTATTCGACGCGCTTCCTGGTCGCCGAGGACGACGTGCCGCTCTCCCAATTCCTTCGCCGCGGGCTTCAGAACGACAAAAGTGGGGTGGACGTTGCGAACGATGGAGAGGCTGCGCTTCAGGCTCTCTCTCAAACCCGCTACAGCCTGCTGATTCTGGACTTGAATCTTCCGAAGCGAGATGGAATATCCATTTTGCAGGAAATTCGACCCAAGTCGCCGATGTTGCCCATCATGGTGCTGACCGCCAGGAGCAGGCTCGAAGACAGGATTATGGCCCTGGACGCAGGAGCCGACGATTGCATGGTGAAGCCGTTTTCGTTTCAGGAACTGCTGGCCAGAACTAGAGCGCTCATGCGCCGGAATGTAGGCGGAGGGTCGCGTACCGCGTTGCAAGTGGGGGACCTCTGTTTGAATCGTTCGGAACTGCGGGCCGAGAGGGCTGGTAAGCGGCTCGACCTGACCGCAAAAGAGTTCGTGCTCCTCGAATATCTCATGCTGAATGCCCCGCAACCGGTCACCCGCGAGATGATCATGGAGAACGTGTGGAAAGAACCTTACGACGGCAGCACTAACTTGATCGACGTCTACATAAAGTACGTTCGTGACAAGGTAGATAAAGACTTCCCCACAAAACTGCTGCGCACTATCCGCGGAGTTGGTTACGTTCTGTGCGACAAATAGAAAGGGTCAGTGGTCGAATGAATTCTCCTAGCAGTGGAATAACTCATAATTATGATCGCACCGCAGAGGACGCAATCCTGCGGATACTTCACCGAACCGCGCAGCCACTCTCCACGGTCAGGGGAATTCTTGAGCTCACTTTGGCCGAGGCAATGACTGCTGATGAACGAAAAGCCTGGTTGCAACAAGCGATGGAGCAGATCGTACAGGCGACGTCAACTTTTGATCAACTCCGCCAATTCGTAGAGACGAGTAGATATGGCACCTCATCTACGAAAGCGAGGGCCGCCGCGCATGTCTAGCCTAATCACACCCGGCCCGCAGCCTGGCTGTGAAGAAATAGTCAGCAAAGCGTCAGTTGTTCTCATCGTCAGCTCAAATCATGATCTGCGTCGGAGCCTCGTTACACGGCTTGAGTCTGGCCAGTGGAACCTTCTGGAAGCAGGCAGCGGCGCCGAAGCCCTGCAAATCACAGAAACAGAACAGGTCACGCTGATTCTGCTGGATCCGGTTCTTCCCGACCTGAAAGTAGACGACTTCAAAGGAATCATCGAATCGGATTATCCCGATGTGACCATCATTCCGATCAACTCGCATACGGGTCAGCCTATGGTTGTCTCTCCATCCCCTGACTCGATCTGTTTTGAAATGATTCGCAAGATCGAACGCGGAGCACCTTTCCGACCATCCGTCGTCACGGCCGTGTTTGAGTCCGAAGAGACGCCGCCGATCGCGGAGGGCTTGCCGGGATTTATAGGCAAAGCTTCACCCGTGCAGCGCGTGTTCAACATGGTGCGCCAGGTCGCGCAACGCGATACTTCGGTCCTGATCACCGGCGAAAGCGGAACGGGAAAAGATGTGGTCGCTCGCGCTCTCCATCAGCTTAGTTTGCGGAGGCTGAAACCGTTCGTGGTCATCAACTGTGCTGCCATTCCAGAAGCTCTGCTGGAAGCCGAGTTATTTGGCTATGTCAAGGGAGCATTTACCGGGGCCGTTCAGTCGAAAATCGGACGAATTCACGCTGCGCAGGGAGGAACACTGTTCCTGGATGAAATCGGCGATCTGGCACTGGGTTTGCAGTCCAAGCTGCTGCGCTTCCTGGAGCAAGGGGAGGTTCAGCGCCTGGGAAGCAACGACACGTTTCGCGTCGATGTCCGGGTGATCGCGGCCACCAATGCCCCTCTGCGGGCTTTGGTCCAGCAGCGCGCGTTTCGAGAGGATTTGTATTATCGGCTTTCTATCTTCCCCATAGATTTGCCGCCTCTGCGCGATCGCATGGAAGATCTGGACTTACTTATGAACAGCTTCCTCGCGAAGTTTTGCCCACACCATGTCACACTTGCTCAGGAGGCTGCTGCTTTGTTACAACAGCATTCCTGGCCGGGAAATGTAAGAGAACTCCGGAATGTGATTGAACGGGCGAGCATCCTGGTGGGAACGGCGCGTGAAATCGGTCCCGAACACATTTTGATTTAGCGCGGGACAGAATTCTACTGCAGGTAATTCAGCAGGCTGTTCGGTATGACTTTGGCGAGGGCAGCCAAAGCCGCATCGTGAGTGGTCGTAGCCTGTGACAGGTCGGTCGCTACGGCCGCCATATCCGCGCCGACAAGGCTGGTATCTTGCGTCTGAAGATTGACTTGTTCCTGCTGCAGGAACGACTGGTTCGAGTTCAGTTCATCCACCGCACTCCCATAAAACACGCGCTGCTGCGAGACGTAGTTGAGGGAAGTGCTCACGGCAGTGGTCGCGCTTCCTATGGCAGTTGTATCGCCGCTGTTAAGCGCGGTAACCAGTTGCTGCAAAGACGCCATCACATTGCCACCGCTGCCTAGAAAAATCTGCGATCCCGGGACGTTGGTCTGAATGCTCCTGCCGTCGGCGATTTGCACATCATTCACGCCGGAATTGCCGTTATAAGCTACGCCCGAGGCTTGAGAGGCGTCGAGCACGAATGGCGGAGTATTGGTCGCCGTCCCGGCGAAAATGTAGCTCCCTTGGTACGAGGTGTTCGCGTACTGCACCATCTGGTTTTGGATGGCTTGTACCTGCTGCGCCAAGGCCTGCTGTTGCGCCGGGCTCAGGGTGCCGTCGCCGCCCTGTGTACCGAGAGAAATTGCCTGGTTGAGCGAGGTCACGACTGAACTGAGAGTCGAATCGGCCGTCTGGAACAGGTTCTCAAGATTGGTTGTGTTCTGCAGGTACTGATCGTTTTGGCTCTGCTCGGCCTGATTCTGAACGTCGGCGGCGAAAGCGGCCGGGTCGTCCGAGGGTGCATTCACTCGTCGCCCCGTCGAAAGCTCCTGCAGGTCGGTCTGTTCCTGCGCCTGGGATTGCCAAACGTCATTCAGGACATCTTGTGCGAAATTTGGATTTACTCGCATATGTTTACGGCGCCGTCGGCGCTGATACTCCCATTTGAAGTACGGATTGAGTCAATGCATCTACTGTTGTTACCACGCGCGCGGCGGCTTCGTAGGAGCGCTGGTAGTTCATCAAATTTGTAGTTTCCTCGTCGATCGAAACACCTGAAATCGCCCCTAGCTGGTCATTCAACTGAGTGAGGCTTGAACTGCTGGCGGAGTTCTCAGCCTGGGCTTGCGCCGTCAGGTTGCCAATCTGAGACACCAGGTTCGCATACGTATCGCCTGGATTGGCGCCGCCGGGCAGCGCTGCGGTTTGAACTGCCAGTAAATTCGCGATGTTTCCATTGCTCCCAGCAGTGCCATCGGAACTGGCCGCAATGAGGCTTGGGTCGCTCATCGTAACCGAGAGACTTGCCGCCGCGCCGGCACCGGGTGTAACGGAAAACATTGCTTGTCCTTTATTCCCATTCAGGTCGTATCCGGAGCTCTGTGCGGAATTAATGCTGGAGGCAAACTGGCTGGCAAGATTGTTCAGTTGGGAAGACAGGTTCGGTATGACGCTATCGCGGACCTGAACAGCTCCCCCAAGTGAGCCTCCGCTGATGGAATCGGTGATGTCCTGGCCTTGCGCGAGAACGCTCACATTTCCAGAGGAGTTGAGCGAAGTTTGCAGCGCAAAGCTCTGGTTGCCAACCACCAACGCCGTTCCATTTCCAGTTGTCAGGGTAAGTCCGTTATTGGTCTGAATTTCTGAAACATTCGTCAACGTGGACAGTTGGTTGATCAGCTGGTTCTCCTGATCTTCAAGAGTGCCCGGATCCTGTCCTTCCTTCTGCAAGACTCCCACCTGCCCGTTGAGTTGAGCTATTTGCTGGGTGAGGGTATTGATCTGACTGACGTCCTGGGTCACATTCTGGTTTAGCCCGGAGGTTATTGTGCTCAGGCCGGCGGCTGCCTGATTGAAATCACTGGCCACGTTTCTTGCGGCATTGAGCACGGCCTGGCGGTCAGGGATGCTGGTCGGGTCGGTCGATAGTTGACTGAGGCTGTTAAAAAATGAAGAGAGATCGGATCCAATGCCTTGTGTGGAACTCGAGAACAGAGCTTGCACCGACTGGAGTGCGCCCGATTGCGCCTGCGCGCTGCTTTGTTGCTGTGTCTGTTCCGCGATTTGAAGACTCAGCACCTGATCGCGAATGCTCTGGATTTGTTGTAACTCGACGCCGCCTCCGTAAGCAAGGTTTCCCTGGTCAACGGGCGCCTGTTCAGACAAGACTGCTACTTCACGGCTATAGCCGGGAGTGTTGGCGTTCGCGATGTTGTTAGTGGTAACGTCCAGCGCCCCTTGAGTGGCCTGAAGCGCCTGTTCCGCTATCCAAAGCGATGCTGAAAGACTAGACATCTGTGCTACACCTCACAAGACCACGTATGTTGACTGGACTGGGCCTTTGCGTCTTTTGTATAACTCTGCCCCTGGCTTTTATACAGACTTATGATTAATCCAATCGATTTCTGTGAACGTCTTATCAGCGCCGCATAAACCCGATTCAATCGGGCCAAAGCCACGTGTGCTTCGCGAATCTTTTGAGAAAGAGGCGATCCTGCTGGACTTTCTGCGGCGGCCTTGTAGCTCTCGCAAGCCAACTTAAGGCTTTCCTCGCCTTTCCGATTGAGCTGGTGGCTAATGGCTTCTTGCGCGGCTACGCGGGAGGCGAAATCTCCCATATCATTGCGCTCGATTGCGGAAATTGCCGACGAGATCTCATGGGAGAGCGCGCGCACCAGAGCAAGATGCTCTGTCGCTTCGCGGTGATCGGGTGTTTCGGTTTCCGCCATCGTCGTTGCAAAACCCCTAACTTCGATTAATCGTTCATCATCGCGGCGGCGACTTTCTGGGGCTCGACTTGGTATTCTCCGCTCGCAAGTTGCTGCCGCAGGCTGTCAATCCTGTCCTGCCTAACGTCGGGCAGTTGCAGCGCACGGGCCGCCAGCGAGTTCAGGCTGACGCTATCCCCCGAGAACTTGTCGACCGGTTGCGCGCCAGAAGCAGACTGAGTCGAGGTTGCCGACGTTGGTGTCCGGTCGGTAGAAATCTCCGGCGGATGAGGTGCGTTCAGTCCAATTCTCATAAAGCACGTCCTGACACTTCTTCTTCAGGTGTCGGTCCTTAATCGGCACTTGCAACCAATAACTTTAGTGACTGCCCCGCTAAATCTTTAGTGTTTCCAACTACTTGATACTGCTGGAGTTGCCTCTCCCAGCCTCGCTGGGAGAAGCCTGGTCCACGGGTGTTGGATCGTGCTGTTTGGCAGTCTTCGCTGCCGTTGCTAGGCTTTTACTGATCATGGCGGCGATTCCAAAACCACCCGTTTTGCTCAGGCCCTGCGCCAGCGACTCACATGCAATACTCAGAAACTGATCGCGGCTGGAATCGCTCTGTTCATCCTGGTCGGTCCCCGGGACGCTCGCAAATGATTTCTCCGCCTGCTCAAGCCAATGTCCCACGAGCAAGCTCTCAAAGGATTTTGCCGCTTTATCTACTTTGTTGGGGTCTGTGCCCGGTGTTTGGGCGCCTCGGAGAGTCTGGACAGCCTGTGAGCTCTGGGCGGAGTTAAGATCCTGGCTGTTGCTTGGAGCAGATGTCAGCAGGTCAGGCATTACAACACCTCCAATTCAGCTTGCAGGCCGCCGGCCGCCTTTATGGCCTGCAGGATCGCAACGATGTCTCGCGCCGATGCGCCCATCGCGTGAAGTCCGTTGATCAATTCCTCCACGCTGGCTCCTTCTTTCAACTCGATCGAGCGTGCCGGCCCGTCTTTGCTCTTTATTGCGGTTTCGGGAACGACTTCCGTTGTGCCCTTGGAGTTGGGTAAGGGCTGAGAGACCGTGAACGTGGTCGTGACTTCGACCGTCAGATCTCCGTGCAGCACGGATACAGGAGAAAGCTTCACATCGCCACCCATCACGATCGTGCCGGTTCGCTCGTTCATGACGACCTTGGCGGGCGGATGAATCGGGACTGAGATGTTTTGCACCTTCGCGATCAGCGTAGGGACTGACGAATTCCCCATAAGAGGAATATTGAGGTCGACCCGCCGGCTGTCCTCTGCGGTGGCCACTTGCTTGCCAAATTCATGATTGATGGCCGCGGCGACGTCCCGAGTCACTGTGAAGTCTTGCTCGCGTAAACTCAGGGAAACAGTCTTCATCTTGGCCAGGTCGATGGAGGTGTCCCGTTCTACGATTCCTCCACTTGGAACACGGCCCACCGTCACGTGATTGACTTCCTTGCTGTTACCACCACCACCGACTGTGTATCCACCTAACGTGAGCGGTCCCTGTGCCTCAGCGTAGACTTGACCGTCGGCTGCATGGAGCGAAGTGAGCAATAACACGCCACCTTCAAGACTCTTCGCATCGCCGACCGAGGAAACGGTGACGTCCAAAGATGTCCCGGGCCGCGCGAAGGGTGGCAGCGATGCCGTCACCATCACGGCGGCAATATTTCGCACTTGAATGGTGGATGCCGAAATCTGAACGCCCAGGCGTTGCAGCATGTTCGCAAGCGTCTGGGTTGTAAATAACGTTTGCTGGCTGTCCCCAGTTCTTTTCAGGCCGACGACTACGCCGTACCCAATGAGCGGGTTGTCTCGAATTCCTTCGATCGTGGAGATGTCGCGAATGAGAACTTGACGGCTCTCTTCGGCAGCCAGATTAACGGCGCTTACAACCACGAAAAGCAAGCAGAGAGCAAATCCGAGAACCGACGCGAGCTTTTGACGTTCCGATCGCCAACGCCTCGAGTTTGGGTTCGCGCTCAGAAACTGAACAGCCATTGCAATCCTCGAATCACCGGGTTCGGCCGATGGATGGCGTCCGTAACTACACCTTTGCCCTTCAACTCAATTTCGAGATTGGCGAGCGACGTGGAGGTGGCCGTATTATTCGGACCCACATCGCCGGGACGAAGGACGCCGCGTACAACCACAGTTTCATGTTGGCTGTTGATTAGAACTCGCCTTTCCGCTTCAACAATCAGCGATCCACTCGGAAGTAGTCCGATCACGCGCGCCGTTAAGGTCGTGGTCACATTGGATCCAGCGGATGTTTCGCCCGTTCCCTTCAGTGTCGTTGCGGAGTTTGCCGCGAACAATGGGTTCAGGATTGACGTGCTTGTCCCTCCGGGCAGTCCTGTAATGGCAGAATTCGTCTGGTAGGCCCTTGAAGTGTTCACGTCTCCGGTGGACTGCGCCGTCGTGTTCTCAAACACAACCAGCGTGACAACGTCGCCTACTCGGCGCGCCTTATAGTCCGCGCTGAGGTCGGTGAATGCTCCGTTTGGGCTATACAAACTGCCGAGCGTTCCGGACGGTTCCTTCGAAGGTGTCTGTTCTTGAACTCGCGCCAGGTACTCAGCACGCAGTTGCTCGGAGTTTTCCTTCTTGGAATGCGACCATGCAGGGTGCACGCTCAGGAGCACGGTCGTCAGTAGCAGAGTGAAGGTCCATCGGCTTGGCAAGCGCATCGTCAATATCCGCTTCACGATTCTCAAAGTGTGCTCCTCACAATTTTGTTGCTCACCACTTCCGCGCTGTAGAAGCGTTTTCGGTCGGGACTGGCAACTCGGATAGTCTGTCCGTGGAGGCCGGCTTCGAGGCAAATCGCTGACAATTCGATTCGGAAGTCCGCATTCTCGATAATGAGTGTTACGGGCTGGCCGCGAACGACCAGGGGATGCGCTTTAACTTCGCTCCTTGAAAAAGTGGGAGATGGGCTGCTTCCCGTTGATTTCGCCGCCGCGGTGGCAGCCGCGTTCGAGTGAATCAAAGCGTAAAACGGGAGGCATTGGCCAGGTTCCCGGCAAACTAATTCAGCCAGGACTGCATTCGGCGATTCCTTCACCTTCCGTGCGACTCGCAGAGTTGCGCCTGGAGTCGTTGTGACATTGGCGAGCACTTGAACTTGATCCGCCTGCGTTTCCATCCCTGCCGATCGCATCGCATCCGCAACTTGCTTGCGGGAAACCGGCGTTCTTCCGGCGCCGGTCTCTGCGTTTACTCCAACGGGCGCGATCAGGCACAGGGCAGCCAGCCACACGAGTTGCCGAAAACTGCGAATTAGCATGGAGTCTCCGCCTACCGAATCAGATTCGCAAGATCCTGTAACATCTGATCCGCGGAAGTGACTACCCGAGAATTCGATTCATAAGCGCGCTGAGCAACGATCATGTTGACAAATTCCTGAACGATATCAACGTTCGATTGCTCGAGCATTCCTTGCTGGAGGGTGCCCATTCCTTCGGCCGCGCCCGGAGCGCCTACGATCGGATCGCCCGACGCCGTCGTGGCCAGGTAAAGATTGTTGCCGACCGTGTTCAGTCCGCCCGGGTTGGGAAACATTGCCAGTTGAATGCTGCCCACCTGCTGGGCCGCGGTCTGACCCGACTCCGTGACGGAAACAGTCCCGTCCGAACCGACAGTGACTGTGGTCGCGTTGGCGGGAATCGTAATATTCGGCTGCAGAGCATTTCCGTTCGCAGTCACGATGTTTCCCTGCGCATCGAGATGGAAAGAGCCAGAGCGGGTATAGGCGATCTGGCCGTCGGGAAGCGTAACCTGAAAAAAGCCCAGGCCTTGAATCGCCAGGTCCAACGGATTGCCGGTGGAGGAAAAATTTCCCTGCGTCTGCATGACCTCCGAGGCAGCGGGCATCGTTCCCAATCCAACCTGAAGGCCAGCCGCAATGGTGGTTTGCTGGGTGGCGGCGGCTCCAGGCATGATCACATTCTGGTACACCAGATCCGAGAACTGCAGACGGCGCGCATAGAATCCCGCGGTGCTGGAGTTGGATAAGTTGTTGGCGATGTTGTCGAGATTCAGCTGCTGCGCTGACATCCCGCTGGCCGCCGTATATAGGGCACGAAGCATACGTGGACTCCTTTAAGCGCCGTTAGTCACTCTCGGCAATTCCTGAGTTGCAGTCTGATTCATCTCGGAGTGAAACAGATACAAAGCTCGCTGCATAAGCTCCGCATAGCGTTGGACGGTAACGAGCTGCACGGCACTGGCGACTGCATTCACGTTCGACGATTCGAGACTGGCTTGTTGAATGCTGGCGTTCGTGGCCGGTTTCGCGCTGTTGGCAGGGGCTGTGTAGTAAGTCTGTCCGAGCGCTTCCAGAGACGTGCCCGGCGCAAAATCAACCACCTTCAACTTTCCGGCCAAAGCGCCGTTCACGGAAATCGTGCCGTCCGGACTGACTGAGACGGGCGCTCCAACGATTTGAATCGGACCGCCGCCATCTCCCATTACCTTGTCGCCGGCGGCGGTGACCAGTAAACCTTGCGGAGACACGTGAAAGTTGCCGTCGCGTGTAAACGCATCGCCAGAAGCAGTTTTCACCGTGAAGAAACCTGAGCCCTGTATCGCAAAGTCGAGCTCGTTGCCTGTATGCTCGATATTTCCCTGGGACAGATCGAGCTCGGTGTCCCCGAGCACGGAATAGTTGTTCACCGCGTGATTGATCGAGGAGAGAGGATGACCGGAAGAAGCTGCGAGGAGCGAACGAAATACATTCTGTTGACCGCGATATCCGGGCGTGCTGATGTTGGCCAAGTTATTGGCAACGGAATCGAGCGCCTGGTTTCGAGCCAACAGTGCGGTACAAGCTGCGTAGAAGCCGCTGTCCATGAGTCCCCTCGATGAAGATCAAGCAAGGGAACGGCCAAGCGGGAAGGAAAAGAACCTGTCCTAAGTGGTTGATAAATGACCGGCGGCTGTTCTCAGATGAGTGCCAGATTAGCCCCACATCTACATCAGACACAAACCTATCTGAGTTTCTCTAACACGACCGCACCGGAGATTACTAATGAGTCAGAACACTCCGCGTGCGAACTTAGCCACCAGACCCCGAATCCGCCGCGCTTGCTCATCGGCTTCTGTGATCAACTTCAGTAAAGGGAGCGAAGAAGACGACCTCAGCTCGTTGCCACAAACGACGTCTTGCAAAATTGCTGGCAGGCGCCATTCTTTGGCAAGGACCCCGGCGATTTCATGCGGTTCGGCATCGGCGTCTTTCCACTGCCACCCTAAGATCGATGGCAACTCACCGATGTGGAAGAGTAATCCCGCGAGGTAAGCTTCTTCGGGATCATTGTATGTGTTCTTGTACGCGAGTTCTTCTGCCATCAAGGCAGTGAGCCTGGCGTGCCCCCAGAATTGCTCACACTCCCGCAGGGCTTCTCTTCCGCGCGGGTGGCTGGAAAGAGGTTCGAGTTCAGTAACCAGAGTTAGTAGTTTATCGACTCCGGCGTGGACTACATTTGTCGCAACACTGGCTTCGATCGGCCGGTGCTCCCCTTGTTCAAGGGATACCAGCCTCAACAACTGAATCGTCAGACCGACGTCACTTCGAATCACCTCCGCGACAGAACGAAGGTTGACTGCAGGGCCGGACAACAGTACTTGCAACAACAACACTGAATCCGCCATTGCCGGGAGGGCGCCAAGGACTAGAGTGTCATTCTGCCGCGGAGGCTGACCTCTTCCGCACCTGGGCAGCGAGTTGCCGCGACCAAGAACCAGATAAGGTTTACGGGATTTTCCGTTTGCCAGCATAGAACGTCCGTGCTGGCTCTAATCGGCATAAGGAGATCGCGACTTTAGCGATCCATAACGGCGTGACACGCCTAATCTTGCTGCACTCGAAACAGGAGGTCGGTTTCCTGCTGACGACTCCAGATTCTCATCCAAAGGTAATCGCGGCACATTCCAAAGCGAGTCTCGTTTGCTCCTAGTTGGCTGACGTAATTGCGGCTCATGCGGGCAATTTCAGTCGTAGGCATAGGACGATCAAAGATGATCTCGTTTTCTCGCGTCTGGAAGGTACTCGCTTGCAGGTGCCGGCGGTAATCTTGAGCGGTAATAAAACAGGGCATCGCGTCACACCCGGTAATGTGCTCGATGGTGGAGAGAATCTGGTACTGTACGCGACTTACAAAGCCAATGGTGAGGCGCCGATCCGTTTCCACGAAGTGCACCGGCAGCATTTCGTAATGCTCCAGCAGTAGACGAGGCACATAAATTGCCGGCGACGCTAAGCGCCCCGTTAGCGTAAAGACCGGGCATGACCATTGTGCCGCCACCGCCGATGTTACCTGCTCGGGCGTTGCGAAGCCCAGGGCCTGCACGGCTTCGCCAAGATTTGTGTTTTCGGTCTTTTGTTTGTCCAGCGCAAGAACAAGCTGCTCCGAGGTTAGGATTCCACGGGACAGAAGCAACAGCCCGAGGGGCATCCTCCGTACTTGCGGTGGTTCCTGAACCTGCCGTGAGGAGATCGCAGCCACAATTTTGCCCCGAAGAAATTCTTCAAAACAGTCTGGGCTGCAGAACCACTCTTTTCCCAGGCAGATGCCTGCGTGCCGCCGCGATATGTTGGGCAGCAAGCGTTTTCGAGTGCATGCGCCATTCGAACAGGGAAGTGTCCACGTTCTCCATTTTGCCGGAATCGGAATCCATTGAGCTTTGGCCATTGTTATCGGCGGTGTCCTAAGGCGCTGCACCTCATCCCACAATCTGGTTCTCATCGAACAATGCACTCCGCAGCGCGGCGCGGAGTCTCGGAATGGCGAGCGCGTGAATCTGACAGACCCTCGATTCGCCGATCTGGAGCACCGCCGCGATTTCTTTCATGGTC
>JBAQJU010000144.1:0-11311 GCA_049300475.1 Terriglobales bacterium
TTTACGGTCCTTCTTAGTTAGCTTGACATGCACCCAATGGTAGGTTCGCATGCCTGCACTATGCCGCTCTTTTGTTCCTTCCGCGAGTATCTACAGATATACATCTTCATACGGTCATAGACCTAGGTTGCGTGTTCAAACGATTGCTAGTTGTCCGGCGGCGACTGCAATCCCCGATATACCCTGACCCACTGTTCCCGCACGGCGTTCCAAGTGTAGTTCTGCGATTCCTCATGGGCATTCGAGGCGATCGCTGCTGCCAATGCGGGTTCTCGCAACAGCCGGATCACGTTCGCAGCTAGTGCTTTTTCATCTCCTACCGGCGAGAGCAGACCGGTGTGTTCGTGTTTGACGAGATAGGGCATGCTCTCGGGCGAGGTCGTCACCACGGGAGTACCCGATGCGAACGCTTCGATGATCGAGACCGGCATATTGTCGAGCCATGAGGCGTTGATGAAGATGTCGGCCTGATCGTAATATTTGCCGATCTCCTGCCGCGATGCTATGCCGGTAAAATTCACGCCGGTCAATTTAAGGTCGGCAACCAGCTTGCGCACATCGCTTTCGAGCGGGCCTCCTCCTACCAGATCGAGCATTGCGTCCGGATATTCCTTCTTCACTTCAGCAAAGGCGCGGACGACCACATCCAGGCTGTAATACGCGGAGAAGCCGCGCGTGCAGACCAGGTGCGGGCGGAGGGGGGTGCGCTGGCGAAAGTAGAATTGCGAAAGATCTACAAGGTTGGGCACCACCGATGCGCTCAGATCGAACTCGCGGAAGACGTCGACCAGATAACCCGAGGGCACGACGATTTCATCAACACGCGACAGCACGAAGCGTCCGGAGCGAAAGCGCCGCAGGTGATCGCGAGCTTCCCCGCTGCGGTAGTTGATCAGACTTTTCTTGCCTCGCGACTTCGCAAAAAACCAGGCGGGCGCGGGCGCGAGCAGAAACGACCAGTAGGACGCAGAAAAAATGTGGGCAACGTCGACGTCTTTGAGGCCGCGCCAGAGATGCCAGAAGTAGATGGGTTCGCGGAGAATGGTGCGCAAGACCGGGACGCGCTCAGCCCAGGCGAGAAGAGGCGGCAACGGAGGATCGACAGCGATGAAGCTGACTCCTACCTCGGGATCGTTCTGCCAGAGACGCATGAGCAGATCGGCCTGCACGGCTTGTCCGCCGACATAGCGCAGGCTGGGCGCGACGATGGCGACTTTCACACGCTTGGGCGATGAGAGTTGGCGCAACGCGGAGGCGTCCTGCGAAGGCCTGCGCGCTTCGGTATCCGGCATGCCGTTCATGCCAGACACATTCTCCGCCGCTTCTGATCGAGAAGACTGGCATACAGATCCTCGTAGCGGCAGCGTACTCGATCGAGGCTGAAGTTTTCTTCGGCAAACCGCCGGGCGTTGCCGCCAAGTTGCGTGCGGAGACCGGCGTCAGACAAGAAACGGAGGACCGCCGCCGCAAACTCGCTTTCATTGCCGGCAGGAACCAGTGCTCCGCGCTGGTCGTTAACCGATCCAGTCTTGATCAGTTCCGAATTGCCTCCGACATCATACGCAACCACAGGCAAGCCCGCCGCCATCGCCTCCAAGATTACATTCGAAAGGCTCTCGGAGTCGGAAGTGAGAACAGCGACATCAGTTGAGGCGAGTACAGCGGGAATGTCGCGGCGATCGCCGAGGAAGATGGCGCGTTCGCCCAATCCAAGGGCGGCAGTTTGCTGTTCGATCTCTCGTCGTAGCGGGCCATCGCCGACGAGCAGGAATTCCACCGCCGGCATGCGCTTGTGAATCTCCGCCGCAATGCGCAGGAAGCGGGCGTGATTTTTGTAATGGGCGTTCATGCGCGCGACCATGGCGACGCGCAGCGCGCCGGAATGCCGCGGCAGCGCGGGCGAGACCGTCTCAAACGCAGCGGCGGGCAGGGCATTTCCGATGACGGCAAGTTTCTCGCTTGCCACACCGGCAACTCCCAGGCGAGCGGCCGCAGCTTGCGAGTTGCAGACAACCGCATCGCACCAATGAAAAGCGACGGTTTGCGCGCGGAATTGCGCGGCCGTCATCAAATCTCCCAGTTGGCGATGACTGCCGATAATCACCGGCACGCCCGCAAAACGAGCGGCGGGAATAAGCGTCAGGTTGGCGTAGAAATCGAAGGCGTGCGCAACCTGAACATGGTTGTGGCGAAGGTGCCGGCTGAGATTAAGACGCGTGCGCAACGATTGCCATCCGTAGAGGCTGCCGCCCAGCGAATATTCGGTGACTGCTCCCAACTGGTCCGCGAGCGGACCCTGGCGGCTCAGGCATCCCAGATCAAGCTGAAATTTGGATGGGTTGAGACTTTGCGCGAGCACGGTGAACTGGCGCTCCGAGCCGCCGGTTTCGAAAGTATTGATCATCAGAAACAGGCGGATCGGCGACTCGGCGAGACCTGTTGTGGTTATGCTGGCAGCGTGCGTGGCGCCCACCCGGTCACTCCCCTACCGGGGCCGATGCTAACACGGGAGAGCTGGGCAGTTCTCGGCGCGAGTCCGCAACCACGGGCAGCGAGAACAGGCCTGCGGGTCTGACGTATTTCTCGAGGAAGTTGCGGTGCCAGAGCTCAAACATCAGCAGGCGCCAGAGACGGCCGGTCATCGTTTTGCCGCGGAGAAGATGATCGTCCATCAGTTTGCGGACGCCGCTCGCCTGGAAGTATCCACGTTCGAGCGTGCGGGGTTCGACCAGGATCATCAGCATGTCTTTGAGCTCGTTCCGCATCCAATGCACCAGCGGGAGCGAAAATCCCTGCTTCTGGCGGTAGAGAACCTCGCGCGGCACGCCGAGCCGCTCGGCGAGTTTGCGGAGAATATATTTCTGCTGGCGGCCGCGCAGTTTCCACTCGGGCGCCAGGCCAGTGACCCATTCGATGAAAACGTGGTCGAGAATCGGTACTCGGACCTCGAGCGAGTTCAGCATGCTCATGCGATCGACCTTGGCCAGGATGTCCTCGACCATGTAGGTCTTCGTATCGACATAGAGGATCTGGCTGACGGGATCGTTCGCGGGCGCGGCGGCAAAGCAGCGGCGCAGAACGTTGCCGGGATCGTCGCTGCGGGCGAGCAGGGCGCGGAACTCGTCGGAGAGCAGGGGCGTATCTCGCTCGAAAGCGGGGAGGAAGGAGAGTCCGTCGACGTAGCGCTCCTGCCAGGGCAGCGAAATGTTGTAGCTGAGCTTGCGCCCCTGCATGCTGTTCGGAAGAAGCGGAAAAACCTGGTTGCGATAGAACTTTCGCGCCCACTCCGGGATGCGCTCGAAGATCTGGCGGCCGGCGTGAATCCGGTAGCGATCGTAGCCGGCAAAGATTTCGTCACCGCCGTCGCCCGAAAGCGCGACCGTCACATGCTGGCGCGCCATCTGCGAGACATAGTAGGTGGGCAGCATGGAAGAATCGCCAAATGGCTCTTCCAGCGAACTGGTCAGGTGTTCGACGGTCTGGACGACGTCGGGCTCGAGGATCATCTCGTGGTGCTCGGTGCCGAACTTTTTGGCAACGATCCGCGCGTAGTCGGCTTCGTTGAAATCGTCTTTCTTGAAGCCGATGGAAAAAGTCTTCACCGGGCCCGAACTGGCCCGAGCCATGAGCGCGACGATAGTGGAAGAGTCGGTTCCGCCGCTTAGAAACGCGCCCAGAGGCACGTCGGAGATGAGGCGGATCCGTGTCGCCTCGAGCAGCCGGGTCTCGAGTTCTTCCAGACACTCCTCTTCGTTTCTTGGGGTGTGGGTGTTGTACTGCGGCAAATCCCAATACTGGCGAATGCTGATCTTGCCATTTTCAAATTCGAGCAAGTGTCCCGGCGGCAGCTTCTGGATGCGCGTAAAGGCGGTGATGGGATCGGGAACATAGCCGTAATAGAGGTATTCGAGCAGCGCCTGGGAATTTACTTCGGCGAGTTCCGGCGCGACCGCCAGGATCGACTTGATCTCCGAAGCGAAATAGAGTTTGTCTTTCACCAGCGCGTAGTGCAGCGGTTTTTTGCCGAGCCGGTCGCGCGCCAGGATCAGTTTGCGCTTGGTCTGGTCGTAGATGGCGAGTCCAAACATGCCGCGCAGCTTCTGAACGCAATCGGCTCCCATCTCTTCGTAAAGGTGAATAATGACTTCGGTATCGGTCTTGGTGTAGAAACGATGGCCGCGCTTTTCGAGTTCGGGACGAAGCTCGGGAAAATTGTAGATTTCGCCGTTATAGACGATCCACGCGCTGCGGTCTTCGTTGAATACCGGCTGGTGGCCGCCGGAAAGATCGATGATCGAGAGGCGGCGCATACCCAAGCCGGCTCCATCCTGCACCAGGATGCCTTCATCATCCGGGCCCCGGTGAATGATGCGGTCGCACATCTCCCGAACCATCGCTTCGGTGATGTTACTCTCGCGGGTTGCGCTTACGACTCCTGCAATTCCACACATAGATTGCTAGACTCCTTCGAAAACCTCTTTCAAAGGATCTCTTGTCTTCCCTTTCGTTTATCCTTTCACCGCGGCCGGAACGGAATCCGTTTTTTCGGCCGGTGCGGGCACATCCTTGAAACGCTTGAAGCGGTAGTCGCGATAGTCGCCCGGATTGCCATCTTTGCCATCGCAAGCAGCCAACGCGATGTTCGCCATCTCCCGCGCGGTTACAAAATGCAAGGTTTCTTTTCGCTCGCCGGCGCCGCTCACCAATTCCTCGAGAAACTTCCGGAAGGAATCTCCGATGACGGCATCCTGCTGGTGTGGATCCATGCTGTGGCAATGCAGTTTGATGAACAGCCAATCGGGACGGCCCGCCACCCGCACTCTTGCCTGTTTCCAGAGCGCAAGCCGGTGAAGAGTCATCGGATTCGGTTGCGTGATTGCGCCGGTCTCCAGCGTGGGCGAAAGCGCGCGCCGGCTGCGGCGCAGATCGGCCAACAGCGGGCCCTGCAGAATGAGCGGAAAGATCCGCGGCCGACGGCCTGCCGCCAAATCGACTCCACGGCGGTGAGGCGCGGCCTCATGGAGCGGCAAAGCGCACTCGTAAAGCGAGTTGATCTTCGAGGTCTGCGCGGAATGCCAAGGCCCGGTGGGCAGCGTGAAATCGGCATAGCAGCCGGTTTCGGCCAGGATCTTCATCTCCGAATCCACGCCGCAGGTCTTTCCATCGCGGGAGTTCGCGAGCGCGAAATTCCCATGGACAAAACAGTAGCGCGGCTGGCTTCCATCTTCCTCCACCGCCAGACAGCGGTGGCGAAATGCCAGCCGGTCACGGAATTCGGTCAGCATCTGCCGCGTGTTTTCTGCGGTATCGGGCTCCGGATAGCCATGGTGCAGATGGATCTCGGTTTCCCCCCAGCCCGCGTGACAGTGCTGGGCCAAGGTTTCAACCAAGCCTTCGTCGTACTGCTCGGCAGGATAAAAGTAGCTATGCAGAAAAGGGCGTCCCTCGTGGTCCCGCCATCGGTCTGCCGCCTTGGGGTATTCGCGTACCCAGAACTCCAGGCGCCGTTCCTGCTCCGGACGGGAAACTCGCTTCGGCCCACCTTCGGGGAAAACGGCCGGCTCAAAATGGTCGGCGACCGCGATCAGCAAGTGCACCGGGCCACGCACAGGAGCGCTTAAGGCGCGCAGCGTCCCACCCGCCAGCACATTCCTGAGATACTTGAATTTCCTCTGGTAACTCATTGCCAACCATTAATCCTGACGAATTCAATATCACGAAGACCGTTACGCCCTCCGAAAAGGCTTGCGGCCCCGCACCGCAATCGAGATCTCCCCCACTCTCATGTCTTCCATACCCATCGCTTCATACCAGCGGAATACCTGCTCGTAGGTGTGCTTCGACTGATACTTCGGGGAATACCAGTCAAACGTGTCCAGCATGCGCAGCTCCGGATCGGGCCGGCGGTTCACCGGAAACACGTGGTGCATCAGTCCCGCAACCGGAGGCCCGACGAGCGGCACTTTACGCAGTACCAACTCCGTGTTGTAGAGAACCGGCACGGCCACCTTCAGGATCGCATGCAGCGTTGCGGGCTGCATCCTGCTGCTATAGCGGCGCCAGATGTCGCTGAAGCGATACCACTTGTTGTATCCGCTGTAGAGCCACACGGCGAGTGTGCCGCCGGGTTTCAAATACTTATCCAGGGTTTTGACCGCGGCCTCACAGTCGGGCGTGTGATGAAGCACCCCCACGCTGTAGATGACGTCGAAGCTCTCCGGGAAAAACGGGAGCGCAAACACATCCGCCTGAAAGGCGACGAATTCCCGATCCTTCAGATTCTTCGCAGCCACTTCGGCGGCGGCACTCAGGTCGATGCCCACAACGCGGGCTCCCCAACGGGTCGCAACTTCGGCAAATCTTCCCATGCCGCAGCCCACATCCAAAACGAGCTTACCCTGCAGCTCCTCCGGACGAAGTCCCGTCTTCATGCGAAAGTCGCGATCTTCAACCGGTCTCTCGCCATCGCCGAGTTGTGTTGTCTGGTAGCGATGCCATTGAAACCCGAAACTGGCCGCATACTGCTGTGCGTCCACAAAACGCGCAATGCCGTTCGCGTTGGGATAAACGCGTTGGCACTTCGGGCAGATGAAACCGCCGCCTTGGTCGCTTTCGAGTTTCCCCCCGCAGCCCAGGCAGCTCAGAATCGCCTGCAAATCAGCGGACAGGGCTGACTGCGTCTGTTCTTCCGTTATTGGCATAGACCTCCAGGAAATGTCGCGGCTTCCTCGGAGCCGGGACCGCCACCGTACCGGCTTCCCGCTCTCGTTCTTTTACCGTTTGCAAAAGCGTTGCGGTGAACGCGACCGCGAAATAGGGAAAGAACTGATAGGCTTCCGGCGCGAACAACGCGCCGACCACAAAGCCGATCAACGAACTATGGAGCGCGCCCACGAACAGGACCGTGTGCTCGTCCAGATTCTTCGTCTTGCGCAAAATCTTCAGGTTCTTGAATCCGTCCCAGAAAAACATCAGGAACAGAACCATGGCCGGGATCCCTCCCTCGACGCAAATCTGCAGATAGGTCATGTGGACTTCATGCCAGATCGTCGAATAGGTCACGAAGTTGTTTACGCCCACCCCGAAGACTGGATAGTGCTCGATGCCGTCCAGCGCCCTCTCCATCAGGAACATGCGGTCCTGATAAGAACCATAGGCGGATTCGTCGGTGGTGCTGTCGCCCGACAGCGCCTCAAAGCGGTCGTACAGTTTGCCACCCGCCACCGACATCAGCAGCACGGAGGACAGGATGATGCCCACCAGCAGCCCAGGCCTTTTGCCGCGAATGCCAAAATGCCAAAGGGTGACTGCGCCCGAGATTACCAGGTTGATAAATCCTGCTCGGGAAGCGGTGAGAAACAACGCCGCCAGCATGATCAGCATGCCCACGATCCACAGAAACTTCTTCAGGTGGCTTTTGCTGGTGACCATGAAGGCGAGCGCAAAGGGCAGAGTGAGCACGACGGCGAACGCCAGGTCGTTGGGATTCGAGTAAATCCCTCCAATGACCCCCTCCAGCCGGGGCTGGTCATGTCCTTTGATGATGGAGACGGCGCAGATCACGGCCACCGAAGCCGACTGAATAAAGATGATGCGCCGCAAACGATGGAAGTCGGTGATCAGCAGGAAAGTGAGGATCCAGGCGATGAACACCTTGGAGAAATCCATGGTGTGATTGACGGCACCGCCTCGCCAGATCGGTGAAAAGAATCCGCCGGCAAACAGGAGAAGGATCATCGCAAGAAGGAGCTTGCCTTCCTGGGGCACATCCCGGAAGGTTCGCTTGGTCCGGCCGAGGTTGTTGAACAGACCCCACATCGCGAGGATTGCCGTAATCTTGGCCAGCGGAACGAGCTTGAGGCCGGGAATCCAGTCCTCGGGGCGGGCGCAGTAAACGACGAAGAACGCGCTCAGCCAGAAGAACGCGGATTTGGTCGGATCGGCGAACTGAACGCGAACCCGCCTCCCCAGACTGTCCGCCGCCACTCCTGTCACGCTATTGCCGTTGGCCACGCCATCCTCTTTCCTGTCTTTCCTGACTCAATCCTTGTTCCCGCATGTTGCTCGCTGCCGAAATGGATCGCACTCAGCGAACCCAAAGCGTCTTTCTGGCCGTCACAAAATTGACAAAGGCCACCATGGCGGCCGAGTTCAACACCACGAAGGTGCGCGCCGGGTCGGCCACCCGCGAAAGAGGCCCGACGTTCAATCCTGCTACCGCCGCCAAACTCAGCCCATAGAACACAATCTGGATCCACAATGCCGCGCGGTAAAAAGGCTGCGGCAAAAACAGAGACGCAATGAATACCGCCAGCAAGGCGAACGGCACCGCCAAGCGAAGCAATTTATGGCGGATAAACTCAGAGCGGATGGGGTTCGTCGAACCGAGCAGCCAAGGCGCAAGCTGCAGCAATTGGTAATTGCCGCTCAGCGTCCGCACCTTGCGCGCAAACTCGCGCGTCTGCCCGAGGTCCGGCAAATCCCAGGCGCGCGCCCGCGAGTCAAAAATCACCCGCCAGCCTTGGCGGACGATCTGCATAGGCAAGAGCACGTCATCGAGAATGGTCCCGGCCGGCAGGGGATCGAGAAGTTCGCGGCGCGCGCAGTAAATCGCTCCCGTCGCACCCGCAACCGAGCCGGAGGCGGACTCAAGTTCGCGAATTTTTTTCTCGATACGCCAGTACAAACCCATTCCCCTTCCCGTCTCTCCGTCGGAAGGCTGACCCAGCATCAGTTCGCCGCTGGCACATCCGACCTCAGGATCGGCGAAGTTCTCCAGCAGACAGCGCAGAGCGCCGGGCTCGATCATCTGCCGCGCGTCGGTAAAGAATACGATCTCCCCACTGGCCATTTTTATGGCATCATTCAAGCCCGCCGCCTTGCCCTGCGGCGAATCCTTCAGCAGGATGCGCATTCGCGGATGTTTCTGCAGGCCCTCGAGGATCCCCACCGTACCGTCCTCGGAACCATCGGAAACCACTACGATCTCCAGTTTCTCCGCTGGATAATCGAGCGCGAACAGATTATCCAGCTTGGCGGCAATTACCGACTCTTCATTCCTTACAATCATCGCCGCCGAAACCGTGGGCTCGGCGAGGCCGCGCAGCACCGGCCGCGGCGACCACCAGCTACGGAACCACAGCCACACCGGGTAGCCGACGTAAGCGTCGGCGATCAGGGCGGCAGCGATCCAGAAAACCCACTTCATCATTACTGTGCGCCCCGGCTCAACAACACCGTTTTAATGGTCTGGAACATGATCAGCAGATCCAGTCCAATGGACGCGTTCTTCATATAAAACAGGTCGTACTGCAATTTCTCGCGCGCGTCATCGACCGTGCTGCCGTATTTGTACTTCACCTGCGCCCACCCGGTGAGTCCCGGGCGCACCATGTGGCGAACGCCGTAGTAGGGAATCTTTTGCGACAGCCATTCCACAAATTCGGGGCGTTCCGGGCGCGGACCGACAAACGCCATATCGCCTTTGAGCACGCACCACAACTGCGGAATTTCATCGAGCCGCGAGTAGCGCAGAAACTTGCCGACGCGGGTCACGCGGGGATCGTTGTTGCTGGCCCACTGCGCTCCGTTCAGGGCCTCGGCATCGTTCCGCATGGTGCGAAACTTCACCACATTGAAGAGCCGGCCGCCTTTGCCGACTCGCGTCTGGGTATAAAACACCGGTCCCTTGGAATCGAGCCGGATGGCCAACACGATAAACGGAAGTAAAGGGAGGGCGAGGATCAGACCGACCAGCGAGATGACGACCGAGATTCCTCGCCGAACCAGCCGGAAGATCGTGCTGCGGCGAAATCCTTCGCCAAAAACCAGCCAGCTCGGATACAGATTCTCGACCTCGATCTTGCCGGAAATCCTTTCCAGCCACGAGGCCGCTTCCTCGATCTTGACCCCTTGCATGCGCAGATCGAGCAGTTCCTGCATGGGGATCGTGCCCCGGCGATCGGGCATGGCAACGATGACACGATGGACTTTTTGGGTGCGCACAATGTCCAGCAAATGCACCGCGACCGAGTCCCGCGTGACGGCGCCTTCGAGTTTGCCCGTCCAGCTGACGATCTCAACCCCGATCTCGGGGTTCTGGCGCAGTCCTTGCACCAATCGCAGCGCACGTTCACCGGTGCCCAGCACGTAGACACGCTCGACCAGAATGGGCAGCTGAATCAGCCACGTAAAGCCGATTCGCCATCCGAACAAGGCGACGGTCAGGATCAACAGGCCAACCGCTGAAGATCCATTCCCCAGCAAAAAGTCGGGCCGGATATAGGAAACGGCCGCCAGCACGAAAGCCAGCAGCCCGGGAACCATAAGCAACCGGAAATAGAGCTCCCCGCGGGTGTTGAGCCGCGCGGTGTCATACAGGTCGAACCAGTGCGAGCAAAGCAGAACCAGGATCGTGACTACCAGGATTTTGTAATAACCACCCTCGTAGTTGAGAACGAGATAGCTGTCCTGCCGGAAGGCGTACACCGCGCCCAGCAGGAACGAGGTCCAGACGATCAGGGCCTCCCCCACCAGCAGGACCAGCGTGCGGACCGGATAATAGACATTGAAGAGCCGGATCAACTTAGCCTCGATTAATCTCCGGAGTGGCCGGCCGCGGCCGCCCCATAGTAGTACTTCGAGTGCGCGTGTTTGTCGCGGGAGGCGCCGTTGAGCACCACTCCCAGCAGAAGTTTTTCGGGAAATTCCTCGCGGGCGCGCCGCGCCAGATCGGCCGGTGTGACATTCGAGCGCACCACGATCAGGACGCCGTCGCAGCAATTGGCGACCAGGGTCGAATCCGAAACCGGAATCACCGGCGCGGAGTCGAGAATGACCCAGTCAAAGAGCGGCTCGATCCGCTGCAGCAACAGCTTCAGGCGGCCGTTGGCGAGCAGTTCGGGGGCGCTGGCAACCAGTCGGCCCGCCGGCAGGAAAAACAGATTCTCCATCGGCCCGCGTTGCAGGGCCGCGAACTCATCGCATTCGCCCATAAGATAATCGGAGACTCCCGGGCTCTGCTCGGTACCCAGATGGCGGTGCATCCCGGGGTTGCGCAGATCGGCGTCGATCAGCAGAACGCGGCGCCCGTGTTGCCGCACCAGCACCTGCCCCAGATTGGCGGCCACGAACGACTTGCCTTCCTTGGGCATGGCGCTCGTTATCAGCAACCGTTTCAAGGGCATCTTCTCGCGGATCTGGTAGAGCCGCGAGCGGAGCGTGCGGAATTCTTCGGCTCCGGCGCGCCTTTCGTCATCATCGAAAAAGAGCATGGTGACCGGATCCGGATGCCAGGTGGTCTGGGGGCAGC
>JBAQJU010000145.1:0-3439 GCA_049300475.1 Terriglobales bacterium
GGTGCAGCTGGCCATGCTGAAAGGCCGACTTGAGAGCGTCGACAAACTTGCCGCGAAAGACCCGCCGAAGCACGGGAATGGGGAGAAAAAATCGCGGGTGAGATCGAATCCAGCGGGTGTGATCGAGTGAGAGCCCACCCGCGGCGACGACACAGTGGACATGGGGATGAATCTGGAGTTTCTGGTTCCAGGTATGCAGCACGCTGAAGAAACCGATCTCGGCCCCGAGATGGGCAGGGTTGCGCGCCACTTCCAGCAGGGTTTCTGCGCTGGCCCGCAGCAGCAAACCGTAGATGACCTTTTTGTTCTGCAGGGCCAGAGCCGCTAGTTGTGGTGGCAGCGTGAAGACGAGATGGACGTAGGGCGAGGGGAGCAGTTCACGGCGACGTGCTTCGATCCAACGCTCCCGCGCACCCGTCTGACACTTCGGACCGTGTCGATTGCGACAGCTGTTGTACGAGATGGTGGCACGATGTCCGCAACGGGTGCATTCATCGATGTGACCGCCGAGTGCGGCGGTGCGACAGCGCGCGATGGCGAGCAGGACCTTGATATGGGTCCAGCGGATCCAGTTACGGTTGCGCTCGATGAAAGCTGTTCCTGCGCTGCGGATCAAGTCGGCCACCTCTAAGAGCGGCCGCCTCATCTACTCCTCCTGCTGGAACCTGCCTTTCAACACCAGTGCGTCCAATGGACTGGCGGTAGCGTGCAAGTGACGTTGCGAAAGTTGGAGATAGATGGCGGTTTCTTTCAGATCGTGATGACCTAACAGGATCTGAATGGTGTGCAGATCGGCGCCGGCTTCGAGCAGGTGCGTGGCGAAGCAGTGACGGAGCACATGGGGATACACCTTCTTCTTAATCCCGGCACGACGGGCGGCACACTGGCAAGCGTGGCGCGGGGTCTTGGTATCCATGGGCTGATCGCCGCTGTGCCAGCGATTGCCGGGAAACAACCAGACGCCAGATCTACGCAACCGCCGCCAGTGCGCGCGCAGTTCGTCGAGCAGGACGGGGCTGAGCATCACGTCGCGATCTTGGCGACCCTTGCCGCCTTGGACGTGAAGAACCATGCGTTGGCTGTCTACGTCGCTGATCTTCAGGCGAGTCAACTCAGCGTTCCGAATGCCGGTGGCGTACAGAGTCATGAGCACGGTGCGATAGAAGGCAGTCGGAGCGGCGTCGATAAGTTGCGCTACTTCTTCCTGACTAAGAATGGTGGGCAGACGGTGGCGTTTCTTCGGATAGGGAGTGTCGGCAATGCTCCACGGCTTTTTCAGCGTCTGGATGTAGAAAAACCGCAGGGCGCACAGATGGTTGGTCACCGAGCCGGGCGACAGCTTCTGCACGGTGAAGAGTTGGGCCTGGTATTCCCGAATATGTCGTGTGCCGAGGCGATCGGGAGAGCAGTGGAAGTGTTGCGCGAATCTTTCCACCAAGCGGATATAGCGTTGTGTGGTAGCCTCCGAGTAATGACGCCGCTGGAGTTCCTCCAGCATGATTTTTCGTAGATGGGTCACAGGGACAACCTCCTTGTGACCCTCAATTTATCCGGGGCTAAAAACCACGGCTGTCGATCTCACCCACGCGGCGGCGTCCGCCGCGCCAGCGGCTTCGTTCTGACGGGCCACCCGGAAGTTACGAACGTGGCGTAGCACAGCTGACACACATGACCTCATCCAACAGCAAGGCGTGTGAGGTCAAGTCTGGCCTATTACTGATCACACGTTTCATGAATTCCTGCGCCGAGTTGTTGTGCGCCGACCAGGCAGCGGATCGCCGGGGCCAATTACTTTCGCGCGCAGCGATGCTTGTGGAAAGTCCTTCGGGTTCAGCGTGACGATGAAGTCGGCACTTCCGTACTCAGCACAATCACAAATGTGATTGTCGCCAGGGTCAGGAGACAGATTGTGGGTCGGGCCGAGCTTGACATGTTCGCCCTTGGCGCGCAGCGTGTTGACGATTTTTCCGATGAGAGGGCGGCGGACACCAAGCCTGGCGAGCACCTCTCTGTACTCGTCCAGAACTTCTCCGGTGATCAGCCAGACGAACGTCCGGTCTTCTACCCAGCGCTGTACAAATTTTGCACTGGCAACGTTGCTCTCGTGGACCGAGCCCTTCATTCCAGCGACGCCGGCAACTAACACGGAAGTGTCTACCACCCCCCTAGATTTGCGCCGCTTCTGCGACAACGGTTATCTCCGGCTTTTCCTTCTTGGAGCTGCGGTATTCCCGAACGGCACGCTGGACATCCTGCGGAGGGACATCGCCGATATCCTGCGAGGCATCCTTCAAGGTCGCCAGAAACTCCTCTTTCCAGTTTGGCCGCTTTCGTCCCCTCGGCAAGTCACGATACAGGTCAACTCGCTGCAGTCTCGCCTCAAGGTTCTCACGTAGTTCCTTGAAAGGAAGTCTGACTTCCACCGATTGCGTCCAGTATTTGGAGGACGATCTGAACACCAGCACGTCTGGAACCTCATTCTCGCCTCTCTTCAAGAACTCGGAAAAAGCCTCTACAAATTCCGCCAGCCTATCTGCAGGTGTTCCGAGAGCGAGTTTGAGATGGCCGGCGACCTGGGCCTGGTAGAGGCATAGCGTGTCGAAGAAGTAGAGTCCGCGCCGGCGCCGCGGCTTCACCACTCCGAACTGCACCAGATTCTGCAGTTCCTTTGTGGGCATGCCCAACACCGCACTCGCCTGTTTCAGTTTGAGCTCGACTGCCTGCACCGCTGTTCTCCTCGATATACAATCTAAAGGTTAGACGTTAAAAGAGGTCGGGTCAAGATGTCTTTACGCTGACAGGCGACGCTACCGCTGGCTCGGCTAGCAAGTGCTTGTATAATCAATACGTTAGACATGTTCTACGGGTGCCTTGGGACGAGTTCCGGGACGCATTTCGAAAGTAGAGTCCGCGTGCGCACTGCTTTGGAAAGGGAGTGCCGGATATTGCTTCTATCCAGCCAAGGCGGTAGGCGCGGCATGGGCAGCGTTAACAACCGGCACAGCCCAAATACTAGCAGCACTATTTTCTTTGTCGCTTGTTGCACCGCCGAATTACGAATCCCCTTGAACGGCGGTCCCCACTGCGTTTAGCGAGATGTTCTTGGCTTTCCAAGCTTCAGGGTATCCGAATCACTCTCGCCCTGGGTGACAATCGCAGGAGGCTGGGCTCCGACACTTTTCGACCTCGAGCGTTTGATTTCCCGCCAGAAGGTTGCCCGGGCCACAGCCCGGGTGATGTGGAGCACCTCGGCAATTTCCTTCCACTCAAATCCTCTGCGATGCGTGCCAAACATGGTTCGACTCTCATGAGAAAGCTTGCGACCAGGTTTCTCCAAACTCCGGTTGGTGAACTACGAACGACGAAATTTCATCGCACAGCGTCAAATGTGTTGGACGACCAAACAGTTCAGACGAAGGCGGGCTACTCAGGCGAGAGC